>JAWOFN010000078.1:0-49346 GCA_046497505.1 bacterium
TTATCTTAAGGTTCATTCTCTCTCTTTATGGCGAGACCCGGCGGCCGGAGAAGAAACGCCCGCCCGCGGCGGTGATCACCCCCCCTGCCGATCCGCTGGGGTCGCTGGCCGCCTGGAGGAAGGCGTCGGTGTAGGTGTGGGTGCCGGGATCGAAGGCGACCTCTCCGAGGACCAGGGGGGCCTGAAGCGACTCGAAGTGGTCCGCCGCCCCGAAGACCACGCTGCCGCCGTTCTCCAGCAGCACCATCCCGCCCGGGTTGAACTCGCGGCTCTGGAGGCGGCCGTCGGTCCGGGTCCAGTAGAAGGTGTCCGCGAAGAAGACGAGCTGACGCACGCCGGGGAGGTCGGGCCGGGGGGACCAGGTCAGTGCGGCCTTGTTCCGCAGCGTACCGGGACGCTGTACGAAACCGAGGTCGTCCCCCCACGCCTCGTGCACGAAGAGGTTGGCCAGCTCCACCCCCCACAGGTCGGTGTTCCACCGGTAGTCGAGGGCCCCGGCGAAGGCGGGCCCGCCCTCCCCCCTGCGGGAGGCCGCGGCGAACCCGGTGATCCGGGTGTTCCGGAAGAGCGAGAACTGCGCGTCCACCCCGCCCGCGGAGTAGGCCCTCCCGTCCAGACCGTGGTCGGCGGCGGCCGCGATCAGCCCCACACGGCTGCTCTCCAGCACGTCACGGCTCACCCGGAGCACCCCCTGGGACACCGGGGGGGAACGCCAGCTCCCGCTGCCCGTCTCCGCCTCCACGGCCCCGCTCCGCACCCCCAGCGCCCCCACCGCCCAGGGCCCCGACCGGCCCGTGACCTTGAGCCCGCCCCGGATGGGGACCTCCACCCGGTCTCCCTCCGGGGTCTGGGCCAGCCCCACCCGACGGCTGTAGAAGAGCAGGAAGGGGGGTTCGGCGTTGTGCTCGCTCACCCCGAAGGTGAAGAGGTCACGGCCCTCCAGGAAGAACTCCCGCTTCTCGGGGAAGTAGAGGGGGAAGCGGTCCAGGTTGATCTGCTCCTGGTCCGCCTCCACCTGGGCGAAGTCGGTGTTGAGGGTGAGGTCCGCGGTGAGGCTGTGGGCCGGGGTGAATCGCACGTCCAGCCCCGCATCCTCCAGCCCGCGGGCGACTCCTCCTCCCGCGGACCGGGAACGGCCCGCCATGCCCCACGGCTTGAACTCCAGCCGGCTCCCCGGGCGGATCCCCTCCAGCCCCGTCAGGTGTCCCGCGTGGGCCAGACGGTACTTGCCGTCCGCCCCCTGCGCCGCCTCCATGCCGCGGGGGACCGGGGTCCAGAAGGTGTCCTCGTTCTTGCGCCGTATCACCCGCTGGATGTTCAGCCCCCACCTCCCCCCCCCGCCGGCGGGGAACCGAAGGGTGGAGAAGGGGATGGCCAGTTCCGCCGACCAGCCCCACGAGGTGCGCCGGGCGGCCACGTACCAGGTGCCGTCCCACGCGGTGTTCACCCGGGTGCCCTCGTCCGTGACCTGGGCGTCCCACTGGACTCCCAGGGGGGTGGTGGCGAAGACATAAGCGTTCCGCCCGTCCTCGAAGGTGTCCAGGATGATCTCGACGCGGTCGTCCCCGCTCAGGTCCCCGTCCCGGCGCATCTGCCGGGCGCGCAGCTCATCGGGCCGGGTGTCCAGACAGCGGAGGCCCAGGTAGAGGGCGGTCTCGGTGAGGAGGGCCCTGACCTCGGTGTCCTCGGTGGCCGGGGCCCCGTCCTCCGGCTCCCGCTGCACGAAACCGCTCACACCTCCCGCCCTGCCCCATACCCCCTCCTCCAGGTACCCGTCCACTTCCGGCGCCTCTCTTACCCGGGAGGCCGCGAGGCGGTACGTCTCCGGGGCGTGATCGGGCATCCGCGACGCCTGCGGGACGGCTGCCCCGGCCCCCGCCGGCGGGGGGACCAGCGATGTGAAGAGGAGGAGCGCTGCCAGGGGTTCACGCATCGATGCGGGGTCCCGCCCTGTGGGAGGTGCCGCCCGGGAGGCGGCACCGTCCGGTTCAATACCACTCGGCTGCCAGGCGCACCGCGAAGGTGCCGGTGCGCACATCGAACGACCACAGGGGGATCGCGTTTATACGATGATGCCGGATTCCCTCCCCCCCTCCGGGATCGCGGTCGGCGGTGCGGGACGCAGGAGGAGCGGCATCCATGCGGCCGTGGATGAGGGCCAGGGCCGCCCCGGTGAGACGCACCGCCACGATCCCCCCCACAGCCAGGGTGGCCAGGGCATCGGATCGGCGGGAGAGCCTGCGGAGCTCGCGGTACCGGTCCCAGTTCCCCGGGGAATCCCACCGCCATCTCCAGGCCGCCTCGTCCGGGTAGACATCCCCGGTCCCCGCCGCGCTGGCGGCGGCCCGGAAGGTGACCCAATCGGGATAGGAGGCCAGCCGCCGGAAGAAGAGTGCGTCCTTCCCCTCCAGGTCGGCACCCGCGTGGAGGGCCGCCCACCTGCGGCTGTCGGCGGCGCGCCAGTCCGCGTAGTGTCTCCAGCCGGCGAAGCCCCCCCAGAACCCCGCCTCCACCCCTGTGAGTACCCGTCCCAGCGTGGTGCGTCCCTGTGCCCGCTGTCCCCACCCCGGGAAGGCCAGGCTCCGGAGGGCCGCTCCCCACGGTCCGGGGTCCGGGGCCTCCTGGGCACGGGCCCCGGCGGCGGGAACCAGCAGGAGGAGGGCGAGGAGGAGCCCGGCCCCCCTGTGATGTCCGGGGAGTCCCCTCATCCTCCCGACCTCCAGACCAGGACCGCTCCCGCGCGTGGCACCGGACCGCCCGGCCCGGGGACTGTCATGGGCATCGCCCGCAGCCGATCCTCCCGGGTCCCCCAGATCAGGGCCTCCAGGGAGGTGAGCGCGTGGTTGAGGAAGACGAGCCCCCCCGCGGTGAGGGCCCCCTTCAGGAAGCGGTTCGCCTCCTGACGCTGCGCCAGGTAGTCCTCCCGGTGCTCCGAGTCCCCCTGCCACGGCATGGCGGGATCCGCGGTCCAATCGTCCCACCCGGGCGCGAACTGGTCGTACTTCCCGATCATCTCGTAGTAGTCGTGCCCCTCCTCTCCCGGAGGGGGGAGGGTATGGTGGTCGTAGGGCCAGGGCTCTCCGGTGAGGTCGGGGTAGCCCCCCACCCATCCCAGGTAGCGCCCCCGTCCCCAGTGGGAATCGGCGAAGCGCTCGAAGGCGGCCCGGCGGTCGGTACCCGCCCTGTGGGCCCAGATACCCACTCCCGCCA
This sequence comes from bacterium, assembly GCA_046497505.1. Lineage (GTDB taxonomy): Bacteria > Blakebacterota > Blakebacteria > Blakebacterales > JAWOFN01 > JAWOFN01. The sequence continues at coordinate 3,211 of JAWOFN010000078.1, forward strand.
TCACCGCGTCCGCCGCCATGGCCCCCCACCCCCAGGAGCGTCCCTGTGCCACCTGCCCCCAGCCGGGGAGGACCAGGCTCATGAGGGCGGCCCGCCCGCTCCCGACCCCCCCTTCTGCCCCCTCCCCCCGCAGGAGGAGGGCCGGGGGGGCTCCCCCGGCCGGGGCAGGAGCGGTCTGCGCACCCGCGGGCGCCGCCGAAGCGGCCAACAGGAGTGCGAGGACCGGTGCGGTGAGGGCCCTCCTCATCGTACCACCATCATCTTCGCCCGGAGGCGGAAGGACGGACCCTCCCGCCCACGCACCTCCCCCACCAGGAAGTAGACGCCCGGGGCCAGCCCGGAGACGTCCCATTCCCACTCCGCCGGTCCCGATCCCGCCCCGCGGATCCGGGCCACCTCGCCCAGGGAGGTCCCCTCCAGGGTGAAGGCGTGCACCACCATCTGCCCGTCCAGCCCCTCCACCCGGATCCGGGCCGTCCGGCGGGCGGGGTTGGGATAGACGTAGAAGTCGCGGGCCGCCGGGATCGCCGGCGGGGAGGGCCGAAAGGCGGCGTCGATCCGGCGCCGGGCGGAGCGCCCTCCCCCCGGCCCGGTCCACACCCCCTCCCCCGCGGTCCCGGGCACCAGCCACCGCAGGCTGTCCCCTCCCGCCGCGGCCACCGCGAGGACCCCCTCCCGGGAGGCCAGGGTGATCCGGCCCGCCAGGGTCCCCGGGAGCTGCAGCCTGTCCCCCGCCGCAGGTCCTCCGAACGGGTCCCGCACCCGCAGGCTCCCGTCCCCGTCCACCCAGAGCACCGCCTCCCCGGCCAGGAGCATCTCCCCGCGGGGCCGGGGGGACTCCGCCGCCGCCCTCCCCTCCACCCGGGGCGGCCAGCCGGAGACCGGCACGCCCCGGGAGGTGAAGAGCCGTACCCCGGAGCTCGTCGGGACCGCCACCGTCACGACCTCCTCCCCCGGCCGGGCGCTGGGACCGGCCGGCATCCGCGCCGATGCCAGCCCCCCCGTGGGCTCGTCCACCCGTACCTCCCACCGCCGGCTCACCGACCCGCCGTCGATCGCCGGGTCGGTGCCCATCCAGCCGAGGAGGGCGATCCTCCCCGAAGAGGTCAGAACGACCAGTTCGGCCGATGAGCCCTTCTCCAGCATCAGGGCGTCGATGATGGGATCCTCCGATCGGTGGAGCAGGGGCAGCGGGTCGGGCGCGCCGGGATCGGCCAGCATGCGGATCTCGCGGCGGCCCACGACCGCCTTCAGGGTGCCCGAACCGACCAGGAGCGAGGCGGCCGGTTCCGGTGGGGTCCAGACAGCGAGGACCCCGGAGGGAGCGACCGCCGCCACGCCGTCGGCACCCAGGGGCACGAAGGCCCTCACCCCCGCCCCCTCGTCCAGGAGTGCCGCCGGCGCCGAGGCGGCCCCCCCCAGGGGGACCCGAGCGGCCGGGGCCCCGTCGGGATCGAGGAACCAGAGGTCCCTCCCGGCCGCCGCCAGCACCCCGTCCGTTCCCGAGAGGTGGACCGGCTCGCCGGCGCTCCAGACCGGGTTGGGGCCGGCCGCGGGTCCCCCCCCGGCATCGAAGAGATGGAGCCCGCCGCCGGCGTCCACCGCCGCCGTCCGGAGTCCGCCGGAGGGGGTGGCCCACATCCAGGGGACGGTGCGATCGGGGTCGGCCCCCGGCAGGGGGGCGGAGGCGGCCACATAGGGGTTCGGGTCCACGCGGACCCGCAGCCGCAGCGTCCCCGCCTCCTCCACCCACAGGCTCAGCCCGGTCCGGGCCCCCAGGGCGGTGCCCGTGTCCGGCCGGGTGTCCGGTCCGAAACGCAGCGCCCCGCTCTCCGGTCCCCAGTAATCCCCCCCCTCCCCGAGGTAGCCCCCCACCCAGCCCAGCTGCTGGGCCCCGTCCGCCTCCTCCAGGTCGAGGAAGCGGCGGAGCCTGTCCCCCTGGAGCTGATTGGCCCCCAGGCGGTCTCCCGTCGTCCCCTCCAGCGGGGGCAGCCCCGCCACCTCCTCGTCCAGGTGCCAGAGGAGCACCCCCGAGCCGGGGAGCAGCGCGTCGTACTCGTAGGTCCTCACGCGGCCGGAGGGACCCTCCACCGCGGTGCCGTCGATGACCCCCCCCTCCCAGTAGAGGCCCACCGCGGGGTCCCCGTCCAGGTCGGCGCTCCGGTACTCCGCCAGGAAGGCCTCCCCGGGGGCCGCTTCCACCCGCAGCGCCTGGGGGGGACCGGCCGCGGCGTGGATCCCCTCCCGGGCGCCGGCGGGGGCCAGGTCGACCGACGCCCCCGGGGGGGCGGCGGCCGGCTCCGTCCACCCCAGCCATGCCCTGCTCCAGGCGGAGGGGAGAGCCGGGAGCACTCCCCGCACCAGGCGCCCCTCCAGCTCGCCGCCCGTGACGTCCCCGGAGTCCATGAGGGCGAACAGGCCCACAGCGGTGGCCCCGCCCACCGTGTCGTAGAGGTCGGGCAGCCCCAGCTGGTGGCCGAACTCGTGGGCGAAGACCCCGTTGATGGCGGTCACCTCCCCGTCCTGGCTGGCCGTCTCCGGTATCAGGGTGAAGTCCGCCACCGCGCCCCCGCCGGCCGGGACCGGCCTGCCCAGGGCCACGTACGCGGTGGGGAGGTCGGCGGGGGTGTCCCCCGCCCCCGCCCGGTCCCCCTGCCAGTCCGCGCCGGCATGGAAGATGACGAAGGCGTCCCAGGCTTCCCAGGTGAGGGCCCCGGGTGCCGCCTCCGCGGCCGCCACCGCGTCGGCGGCCAGGGTCTCCAGGGCGGTGACCAGGTCCCCAAGGGGGCTCTCGAAGCCGTAGTGGGCCATGGGACGCGGCATCACCAGGGGCTCGGCCCCGGCGCCGGGGTGGATCCCGGCGCTCACCGAGAAGCTCCCCAGGCTGGCAGTGTGCCAGTAGTTGTGGAGGGCCCGCATGTGGCGTGCGATGAAGTCCGCGTCGTGGGGGGCGGCGTCGATGTCGTGCCCCTCTTCGGCCCGGAAGGCCTCCAGACTGCGCATGTCGAAGGTCCCGTCCCCGGTGGTACGGGGGTCGTCGTCCGGCTGGAAGGCGACCCGGAGCACCAGCACCCGGAGGGTGTCGGGGAGGACCGGACCGGGGATCCCGACGGCGGCGGCGCGGTAGCGGGGCGCCTCACGAGCCGAGCGGAGGGGGCCGGCGGCCCCGATACCCCGGGGGACCACCGGCGGGAGATGGGGACGGGCGGAGAGGGCGCCCGCCGGAGGGAGGGGCCGGATCGGGCGCACCTCACCCCCCGCCTGCGCCCGCGCCCCGGCGGGGAGCAGGCCGGGGAGGAGGAGGGCCGGGAGGAGGAGCGCCGGAAGGAGACGGCCCCGCACGGGGAGCTGCCCTGCCCCGGACGGGCTCAGAAGACCAGGCCGAAGGAGACCCGGGTCCCCTGGGCGTACGGCTTGTCGGGTGCCCAGGCGTGGCTCAGGTCGAAGCGGTAGGAGGCGTAGTGGAGCCCCAGCCCGAAGGTGGGGTAGTTCACCACCCCCGCCTGGTCGTAGAAGTAACCCGCACGCAGCGCCAGCAGGTCGGCCAGGAGGAACTCCGCCCCCCCCATGTGCACGAGCTGCTCCAGTTCGGTGCCGAAGGGCTCGTCGGTCCACCCGGCGAAGAGGCTGGTCAGGAAGGAGGAATCCCGTCGGGCCAGGGACTTGTAGATGTCGTAGACCAGGATGAGTCGGTTGCCGGGGACATCGAAGGCCCGCCATGCGGCGCCCAGCCGCAGGCTCTGGGGGAGGGGGTCCGCCTGGTCGCGGTCGATGTAGGCGATGTCGGGACCCAGGTTCTGGAGGGAGACGCCGAGGTCCAGCCGGGGGAAGACGTCGGTGAAGAGGAGACCCGCGTCCACCGCGAAGGACCACGCCCTGCCGTCACCCAGCTCCGCCTCGGCCCCCGCCTGGGCCAGGTTGCTGTAGATGATCTTGAAGCCGGCACCGAAAGCCACCTTCTCCTTCAGTTCCAGCCCATAGCCCGCACTGGCGGCCAGGTCGAAGCTGTTGATGGTGCCCAGCTCGTTCCCCGCCCCGTCGGTGCGGGTCTGGGAACCGTAGGAGTAGAAGGTGATGTTGCCTCCGACCCCCCCCGCGTCCCCCAGGCTGTGGGTGCCCCCGAGGAACTCGTAGTAGAAGTCGTCCACCAGCTCGGGGAGCGCCTTGTTGTGCATCCCGGAGAGGGTGGTCCCGGGGATCAGCGCCAGCGCGGCGGGGTTGTAGAAGCTGGCCAGGGCCCCGGATTCGGCCCCCAGGGCGGTACCGGCTCCGCCCATGCCGGCGGTCCGGGCCCCCGGTTCGATGGTGAGGAAGATGACGCCGGCCGTGCTCACCTGGGCGGAAGCCGCCGCGGGCATGAGAAGCACGAGGATCAGGGCCAGGATGGTTCTTCGCTGCATGGAATCGTCCCCCTTTTCGCCGCGGCGGTCCGCGGCGTCACGCCGGCACCCGGAAGAGGATGGCGGATCTGCTGCTATGCGGTTCCGGGCTCAAGCTGCGTTACGGGGACCTTCCTGTAGGATGTCCGGACGACACGATATTCTAGGACCGGGGGGGCGGGGTGTCAATGGGTCTCGGGACACCGGGAGGCATCAGAAGGACTCCGCCTCGTCGATGAGCATGACCGGGATCCCCTCCTCGATGCGGTAGCGGAGCCTGCAGGCCGGACATTCCAGCACCTCGTCCCCGGCCCGATAGGTGAGGGCCCCCTTGCACTTCGGGCACGCAAGCAGCTCCAGCAGTTCCTCCGAGATGCTCATCCTCTCCTCCTTGCCGCGGAGCCCCCCGCCCCGGCCCTCACCGGCTGCGGTCGGGCGGCCGTCCGTTCGTTCCGTCCTGCCCCTCGAAGACCCCGATCGATGTGTACTTCTCCAGCCGGCGGTCCACCAGTTCGGCGGGGCTCAGGGCGTCCAGTTCCTCCAGGCTGGAGGTCAGGACCTTCCCGATCTCGGCGGCCGCCGACTCCGGGGCGCGGTGCGCCCCCCCCCCCGGTTCCGGTACGATGCCGTCCACCAGGTCCATCTCGGCCAGATCGTCGGCGGTGATCTTCATGGCGTCGGCGGCCCGGGGCGCCTCGTCCCGGGTCCGCCAGAGGATGCTGGCACACCCCTCCGGGGTGATGACCGAGTAGTAGGCGTTCTCCAGGGCGTAGACGCGGTCCGCCACCCCGATACCCAGGGCCCCGCCCGAGCCTCCCTCCCCTATGACGAAGGAGACGATGGGCACGGGGAGGAGCGCCATCTCCCTGAGATTGACCGCGATGGCCTCCGCCTGCCCCCGCTCCTCGGCGCCCACGCCGGGATAGGCACCCTGTGTGTCGATGAGGGTCACGACGGCCCTGCCGTGTCGTCCTGCCAGCTCCATCACCCGGAGCGCCTTCCGGTATCCCTCGGGGTGGGGCTGGCCGAAATTGCGGTGGATCCGCTCCTTGGTGTCACGCCCCTTCTGCTGTCCGATGACGCAGAGGCTCCGTCCCCGGTAGGCCGCGAAGCCCGCGACGACGGCGCGGTCGTCTGCGAAGGCCCGGTCGCCGTGGAGTTCCACCCAGTCGGTGAACAGCATCCCGATGTAGTCGAGGGTGTAGGGGCGGTCGGGGTGGCGGGCCAGCTGGACCCGCTGCCAGCGGGTGAGGTTGCTGTAGACCCGGTCCCGGAGACGCTCCGCCTTCTCCTCCAGCTTCTCGATCTCGTCGGAGAGGTCGACACGCTCCACCGAGGCGTAGGAGCGCATGTCGGCGATGCGCTTCTCCAGCTCGATGATCGGTTTCTCGAATTCCAGTGCGGTGTATTCCATGGGGGTCGCAGGGGACCGGGGGCCGGCAGCTCCGGGTGGCGGTCCGGCAGGCCAAATTAGAGCCGGGGCCGAAAGGGTGTCAAGGCAGGAGCGACCTCTCCCCTCCCGGAGGCGATATGGCCGGGGAGAGGCTGACGGTGTTCAGAGACGGCCGAAGAGGGCGGACGCCCGAAGGTACCATACCATCCAGACCGCCTCCCAGATGACTCCTTTCGACATCTTGCTCACACCGCTGCGGCGGTCCACGAAGATGATGGGCACCTCGACGACCCGGAAACCCGCCCGCCAGGCCCGGAAGGTCATCTCGATCTGGAAGGCGTAGCCGTCGCTCCGGACCCGATCGAGGTCCACCAGCTCCAGCACCTCCCGGCGGAACCCCTTGAAGCCGCTGGTGGAGTCGCATACCGGAAGCCCGGTGATGACCCGGGCATAGAGGTTCGCGCACCAGGAGAGGAGCAGGCGGCTCAGGGGCCAGTTGACCACGTTGACCCCCTTCACGTAGCGGCTCCCGAGGACCAGGTCGGTGTCCTTGAGGGCCCAGAAGAGGTCGGGGAGGTACTTCGGGTCGTGACTCAGGTCGGCGTCCATCTCGAAGACGTATCGGTAGGACCGGTCCAGCGCCCACGCCATGCCCTCCAGGTAGGCGCTCCCCAGTCCCATCTTCCCGGGTCGCTTCAGCAGGTGCACCCGGTCGTCGAAGTCCTGCAGCTCCCGTACCGCCTCCGCGGTGCCGTCGGGGGAGTTGTCGTCCACCACCAGCACATCCAGGGGAAGGGCCTGGTCGAAGATGCCCCGGACCACCCGCTGGATGTTCTCCCGCTCGTTGTAGGTGGGGATGATGACCACCCCCCGCTCCCGCTCAGGACCCATCGCTCCCTCCGAAATGCTCGACTTCCTCCCTGAACCGTTCCAGCCCGGCCTCCAGTCCCAGGGGCTCCAGCCCGAAGTCCTCCCTCAGTCTCTCCAGCACGAACCCGCTCTCCAGGGGACGCTCCGCCCGCTGTCCCAGTTCCCCGGTGCTCACCGGCTCGATCCGGTCGGCGTCGAGTCCGAAGGTGCGGGCGATGCCCGCCGCGAAGGTGTAGCGGCTCACCCGGTCCCGGCCGGCGGCGTGGCAGGTCCCCTCACCCCCCTGCTCCATCATGCCCAGGATCAGGCGAGCCAGGTCGCTGGCCAGGGTGGGGTTGCCCATCTGGTCGGTGACCACCCGGATCCGTTCCCCCGCCCGCAGGCTCTCCACCACCCAGAGGCCGAAGTTGGTGCGCACACGGCGGGCCGCCCCGTAGAGGACCATCGTCCGGACCACCAGGGAGGGCCAGCCGCTCGCCTCCAGGAGTTCCTCCATGGCCGCCTTGCTCTCGCCGTAGACCCCCAGGGGGTGCCGCTCCGCCTCCTCCCTGTAGGGACCGGCGGTGCCGTCGAAGACGTAGTCGGTGCTCAGGGCCGCCAGCCGGGCCCCGATCCCCTCACATGCCGCCTGCAGGTGGCCGACCCCCCGCACGTTCACGGCGTATACCTTCTCCCGGGCCCCTTCCGAGTCATCCACGGCCGTGTAGGCCGCGGCGTTCATCACCCAGTCCGGCCGGAACTCCCGGGTGAGGGTCTCCACCTGGACGGGGTCGGTGATGTCCACCGGCCGCACCGGCCCTGCCTCGGTGGGCAGCCCGGCGACGTAGTCCAGGGGGAGGGTCTCATGCCCTCCCCCCGCGGAGACCTCCACCATCTTCTGCCCCAGGAGCCCCGAGGCTCCCGTCACCATGATCCTCATGCGGGTCCCTCCTCCTCTTCCGCGTCGCCGGGGTGCTCCCCTCCGCCCCCGGTACGGTCGCGGAGCCTGCCCAGGATCGACCGCTCCCCCTCGGAGAGGAAGCCCAGGCGCCAGAGCAGCACGGGGTAGAGGGAGAGGACGGCCAGCTTGGCCGTGATGCGGCCGGCCATCGGCCAGTCCGGGACCAGGGTGGAGAGATACCACACCAGCCCCGCCGAAGCCAGCGCCAGCCCGATCCGCCGCCACTCCACCCGGATGGGTGCGTAGCGGTGGGAGACGCGCCCCACCAGCAGGGCATGCCAGACGTAGCCCGCCAGGGTGGCCCACGCCGCTCCCATCATCCCGTGTCCGGGGATGAGGATCACGCAGAGGGCCACGTTCACCGCCACGCTGGTGGCGGTGATGAGAGGATAGACCCGGGTCCGGTTCCGGGCCAGGATCCCGGCGTCCGCCACCTGGCTCACCCCGTAGGCGAGATAGGCGAAGGCGATCCACGGAAGGGGTCCGGCGGAGGCGATGTAGCCCGGGTCCGCGGCGACGGCGATGATCTCGGACGCGAAGACGGCCAGGCCCAGGGCGATGGCGCCCCCGATGGCCACCACGTAGGTGAGGAGCCGGCCGTAGAGACGGTCGGAATCGGGATGGTCCCGGACGGTGTAGAGGGTGGGGAGCCAGGCGGTCCGCAGGGGGATCACCAGCAGGAAGGAGACGATCATGCCGAACTTGTAGGCCACCCCGTACTGCCCCACCACCGAGAGGTCCCCCCCCAGTTCCCGGAGGAGCCACCGGTCCAGGAGGGCCAGGGCCCAGAGGGCCAGCCCGTTGGGGAGCAGCGGGAGGCCGTATTCCAGGAGGCTCCGCGCGCGGGCGGCGCTGAACGGACGGCGCGCCCTCGACTGCAGGAGCATGCTGCAGACGGCCAGCATCAGCACGCTGGCGGTGAGGTTGGCGTACACGATCCCCAGCACCCCCATCTGCTCCCATACCACCAGGTAGACACCCAGTCCCACGTAGGTCATGAAGTTGAGGATGTTCAGGAAGGTGTAGAGCCAGGGGCGCTCCTCCACCCGGAGCACGCTGAGGGTGACGAAGCGGAAGGTGGAGAGGTAGGTGGCCAGCAGCGTCAGGCGAAGGTACCAGGCGGTCTCGACCGCCGGCACCTCGGTCCCGAAGAGGACCGGGGCGATCGTCGGGGCGGCGAACCAGGCCCCCGCGAAGAGCCCCAGGGAGAGCGTGGAGAGCAGACCCAGGGTGGTGAACACCACCGAACCCCGCGCCCTGCCATGGCGATAGTCGTTCATGACCTTCATGACCGCCACGGCCAGGCCCATGTTGAAGAAGAGGTAGGCCACCGCCTCGGCCAGGTGGAGCAGGTCGTACATCCCCATCTGGGGCGAGTCGGCGGGCCATGCCCGGGTGAGGATCGGGATGAGCAGGAAAGACATGCTCTTCACCAGCAGGTCGCCGAAACTGTAGACGGCGGCCTGTCGCCCGACCTTTCTGAGTGTCTCGCCGATCACGCGTCCCCGCCCGGTTCCCCCGTCCCCTCGACGGTCCCCTCCACGACTCCTCTCTCACGCCGCCTCCGCCAGAGCCCGGTACCCATCAGGACCACGATGAGCAGGACCGCCCCCGCCGAGAGGGTCCGGCCCCACCTCACGCTCCGGGGGGTGAACCGGAAGGTCACCTCCACGCTCCCGCCCGCGGCCGAGGGATCCACCCGGACCCCCCGCAGCACGTGGTCCACCCGGTGGACCGGCAGCGGCCTGCCCTCCCTCTCCGGCACCCATCCCGCGGGGTAGTAGACCTCGCTGGCCACCATGAGCACGGGACCGGGGGCGCTCACCCGGTAGCGCACGGTATGGATCTCCCGTTCCAGCAGCACCACCTCCCCGGAATCGGCGGCCGCAGGGTCGAGCCTGCCCACCTCCCCGGTGGTGAGGGCGGTCCGGCCGGGATCGATCGCTCCCCGGGAGAGGGCATCCAGGACCCCCTGGTCGGTGCGGGCGCGCTGCGCCTCCCCCACCAGCCAGGCCGGACCCAGCGCCCCCTCGAACTCGTAGACCCACCAGGTGTCCTCCTGGAAGACCTGCCGGAAGCCGCCCGCCTCCAGGGCCCGGGGAGCCACCAGGTAGCGGGCGTTCAGCATGGCCAGGATGGTGGGGGAGACGCCCTGGGGCCCCAGGCCGGCGTCCATGAGTTCCTGGTAGATGCGGAGCTTGGCGGGACTGTAGCCCTGCACGTCCTCGATCCGATGATGCATCCAGTAGTTGCCCGGCACCTGGGCCCCGGCGTCGAAGATCCGGAAGGGACCCGGCTGTCGTGAGAGCCACCGGGCCGCGGGGTTGGCTCCCAGTACCTCCCGGCGCTCGGTCCGCGGCTGGGTCTCCACCAGGCGGGCGTTCACCACCCACAGGTCCGCCAGGACCAGCACCCCGATGAGGGCCACCGCCGCCCGGGCCGGGACCCGCTCCTTCAGGACCAGGTGGAGGAGGAAGGCGCTGATGGAAGCGAAGGCGCACACCCGGAGAAGGTCGGACCAGAACATCCCGAAGGCCTCCCGGGCCAGGGCCGTCCCGGCGGCCGTCCCCGCGGCACGTCCCCCGGCGATGCGGGCGGAGGCGGCCTCCACGTAGGCGGATTCCAGGGCCCCCCGTCCCAGCAGGAAGATGAGGAAGAGGACCCCGAAGGCGATGCCCGCCAGCCACAGCCGCTTCACCCAGCGCTCCCGGGCAGCGCCGCCCAGACGGAGCAGCCCCTGGAGACCCAGGGCCGCCAGGACCGCCACGGCCAGCAGCACCAGGATGAGGATCATGGCCGGGACCCGGAACTTGGCGAAGTAGGGGAGGAGGTTGAAGAGCGGCCCGTAGAGGATGGGGAGCCACTTCCCGAAGGAGACCAGCAGGGCCAGCCCCGCGGCGATCCCCAGCAGCTGCACCACACGCTCCCTCCGGCGTACGGCCAGGGCGGCCGCGGCCAGCAGGAGCGGGACCAGCCCCATATAGTACGGGTTGTCGGTGAAGGGCATCCAGCCCCAGTAGGTCCGCCCTCCGAACCCGAACCAGGAGGGCACCAGGAAGGTGAGGGTCTCCAGGGGGTGGAAGGACCAGCTCGTGGCGTACTCGTAGGAGACCCCGCCTCCCAGCGCGCCTCCCCCCCGGATGCTGTACCCGCTGTATTCGTAGACGGGCCAGAGCAGGTAGGCGGAGAGGGCCAGGCCCAGCAGCCCGGCCGCCGCCAGCCCGGCACCCCGGACCAGGTGGTCGCCCATGTCCCGCTGCGTCCGGTGCTGCACCGCGTCCACCACCCAGTAGAGCCCCATGAGCATCATGCCGTAGTAGGCGATCTGCATGTGGAGTGCCAGGAGCTGGACCCCCACCGCAGCCGCGAGCAGTGCTCCGATCCCCACGCCGGGCCGGCCGAGGAAGCGCCGGGTCAGCAGGAGCAGGAGGGGGAGGTAGGCGATGGTGTAGAGCTTCCCGCCGTGAGCGGCGGGACCCAGGGCGATCTCCTGGGGGCTGAAGAAGAAGATCACCGCCCCCAGCAGGGCGGTCTCCGGCTCCAGGTCGAGGTCGCGCAGGAGCAGGTAGGCGAACCAGCCCCCCAGCAGATGGTGGAAGAGTATGTTCACGCCGCCGGCACCGAAGAAGAGCAGGCGCCAGAGGGGGAGGAGCCAGTTGACCGGGTAGACCCCCGGGGTGAACTGCAGGCTCCCGAAGCTGGGCATCCCGCTGAACACGAAGGGGTTCCAGAGGGGGAAGAGGCCCCGATCCAGCATGGCGCGTCCCCATCTCTCGAAGATCAGGGCGGGAACGGAGTCGCCGCTGGCGGCGAAGACCCTCCCCCCGAAGACCAGCTCACGGAAGAAGAGCACCACGATGAGCCAGATCGCCGCGAGGGCCGCCGCCCCCAGCAGCGCGCTCCGCCGGTCACGGGAGAGGTCGGGCTTTCGTCCGTTCATGCTCGTTCCTCCACCAGGGGTTCGGGGCCGCGTGCCCCCGCCCGCCGGCCTTCCAGCAATGCCCGGGCCACCGCCGGGACCGCCGCGGGGGGCAGACGCCCAATGAGGGATTTCCGGACCGCCGCCGCAAGGTAGGAAAGGGCCATGAGGGGCCATCCCCACGGCCGGTGGCGACGGAAGATCAGGCTCATCTGGCGGGCCCGGACGCGTTCCCACCGCTCCGCCTCCAGGCGATGCCAGCTCCCAGTCCCGAGGGCCAGGTGGTGCACCTCCGCGTCCCCCCGGTAGACCGCCCGGGCCCCCAGGCGACGGAGTCGGAGGCTGAACTCCACGTCCTCGTACATGGTGGCGCCGGCGAAGGTCTCGTCGAACCCTCCCGCCCTGCGGGCCAGCTCGCACCGTACCGCCATGTTCCCCCCGGGGACCAGGCCGGTGGGTCCGCTGCGCAGGGTGTTGAAGTCCCTCCGGGTGTGACCGGTCCAGGTGAGCCGGGCCCCTGTGAGCCCCGGGGCGTTGGTGGTGAGGTCCGGTTCCTCCACCAGGCGTCCCGCCGCCAGGTCCGCCTCCCCCTCCTCCAGGGGGGCGAGGAGGGCCTCCAGCCAGCCCGGTCGGGGGATGGAGTCGTCGTCGAGGAAGACAGCGTAGCGGCACCCCGTGCTGGTGAAGGCCCGGTTCCGGGCCCTCGTCCGGTCCGGCTCCGGCTGTCGGTCCACCCGCACCCCTTCCGGCAGGGTCCCGCCCAGGGCCTCCTGCACCGCCTCCCGGGTGGCCTGCATCTCTTCCTCCGATCCCTGGGCCACCACCAGGAGCAGGTCGCCGGGACCCATCTGCTCGAACGCCGCCGCCGCGGCCCGGGCCGCCGTATCGGGACGGGTCCAGGTGGGGATGACCACCGCCGCCCGGCAGGGTGCGGTATCGGGGCTCACCTCCGCCCCCTCCCCGCCAGACCCAGCAGCACCTGGGGGAGGGTGACCAGCAGCCCCCCCGGGAGGAGGGTGATCCAGTGCCACGGCCGGGCATGGCGGCGGAAGAGGAGCATCACGGCCTGGAGTTTCGCCCGGAGCTTCCGGCGGCTGAAGGGACCCCCGACGCTGGCGGAGACCCGGTGGCGGACCACCGCCCCGGTGTCGATGAGCAGGCGCCACCCCATCCGGCGCGCCCGCAGCGACCAGTCGGCGTCCTCGGCGTAGAAGGGGAAGTCCTCGCTCAGCAGGCCCACCCCCTCGAGCGCCTCCCGCCTGAGGAGGGCGGCGGCCCCGGTGAGATATCCCGTCTCCCGGACCCCTCCCTCTACCTCCCCGGTGTCCCTCCGGATCCCCCGGTGCCCCACATACCCCCGCCAGAGGGCCACCTCCCCCCCGGCGTACCACACCTCCTCCGGGGGCTCGACGTAGGGGATGAGCGGGCAGACCCCCGCGGCCCCGGGATCCCCCCTGAGGGTGCCGAGGAGGCGGGCGGGGGCCCCGGGGTCCACTTCCGTGTCGTTGTTCAGGAGCAGGACCGCCTCCACCCCCCCCTCTCCCAGCAGCTCCGCCAGCCCCCGGTTCACCGCCCGGCTGAAGCCCAGGTTCTCCTCCAGGGCCAGCACGTCCACGTCGGGGAAGGATGCGGCGATCCGCTCCGGGGTCCCGTCCTCCGAACCGTTGTCCACCACCAGTACGCGGCCGGGAGCGGGGTCGGCGGCCCGGAGGGTCTCCAGGCAGACCCGTGTGTCCTCCCATCCGTTCCAGGTGGGTATGAGGACGGCCAGGGGGGAGAGGGGCTCCATCGTTCCTTTCAGTCCTTCACGTTCTTCCGGTCGGTGAGCCTGCTCGCGGGGGGGACCACCCCGGCCCGGATACCCGCGGCCAGCTCACGGAAGATGCGTGCCGGGGCCGACGCGGGGAGGTCCCCGGCCGCCACGGCCAGCACCGACTGGAGCAGGTGGCTGGAGACCATCACCGGGAGGGCCCACACCTCGTGGCGGGCGAAGAGGGCCGCCATCCAGCGCGCCCGAAGCGCCTCCTCCCGGAGGCGCAGCTCCGGGGGCAGGTCTCCCGGAGGGCGCCAGGCGGGGTCGGGGTCCAGGATCCGCGCCCCGGGGACGAACCAGGTCCGGGCACCTCCCTTGGCCAGGCGGAGGAAGAACTCCGCGTCCCCGTAGGGATCGGCGGGCCCGAAATCCTCGTCGAAGCCCCCCTGCTCCACCGCCGGCCCGCGGCGTACCGCGAAGTTGGTGCCTCGCCCCAGGGTCGTCACCGCCGTCCGGGTCCCGGTGAAATCGCTCTCCAGGCGTCCCGTCCACCGGATCCGGCCGCCGCCCCCCCCCTCACCCTTCCGCCCCGGCCGGGGCTGGAACGACCCGGCGGCCGCCTCGATCTTCTCGTCCCGGAAGGTCCCCCGCCAGGCGTCCATCCAGCGGGGTGCGGGGCGCAGCCCGTCCTCCAGGAAAGCGACCACCGGGGCGGATGCGTCCTCCAGTAGCCGGTTCCGGACAGCGGCCCGGGAGGGGCCCGGCACCACCAGCACGTCATCGTCCGGCCCGACCTGGGGAGAGAGGGCGTCCAGCGTGCGCTGGAGGGCCTGCGGCCCCCGGCGGGCGACCACCCCCACGGTGATGGGACTCATGGGGCCCGGCCCTCCGCCGTCCGGCGGAGCACGGTCCGGGCCAGTTCGTCCCATCCCGGCACCCCCGGCTCGTCGAGCCCCTCCAGGCGCGTCGTCTCCGGGTCCCGGGCGGCCCGCTCCAGGACCTCTGCCAGGGCCGCGGGGTCGCCGGGGGGCACCAGCCACCCCGTCTCCCCCTCCCTGATCACATCGGGCAGCGCCCCGGTCCGGGTGCTCAGGACGGGACGGTGGTGGGCCAGGGCCCACGCGGCCGCCCCGCTCTGGGTGGCGTCCCGGTAGGGGAGCACCACCAGGTCGCAGGCGGCGAAGCGCGTCCCCACCCCGGCGTCGGGGATGTAGCGATCCTCCAGGCGCACCCGCTCCTCCAGCCCGAGCTGCCGGACACGCTCCCGGTGGGGTCCCGGGTCCTCGTAGAACTCGCCGCTCACCAGGCAGGACCACTCCGGTCCGGAGGGGAGCATCCCCAGCGCCTCGATAAGCACGTCCAGCCCCTTGTAGGGCCGGACCAGACCGAAGAAGAGGAAGAGGGCCCCGCCTTCGGGGAGGTCCAGCTCCCGCCGGGCCTCCATCCTGTCCGGCAGGGGGAGGGAGGGAGGTTCGTAGAGGGGATGGGGGACCACGTCCACCGGCGCATCGGGGGCCATGCGGCGGATCCGCCGCGCGAGTTCGCTCCCCCCGGTGACGAAGAAATCGGCCCGCTCGAAGAGACGGCGGGTGAGCCAGGCCCCTCCCGGCATGGCCTCGTGGGGCTCGGTGTTGTGCACCACCGCCCCGATACGGGTCCCGGGGGCGGCCGCCCCGGCCACCGAGAGGTAGGCGAGGGCGAAGAAGGGGCTCCACCACTGGAAGAGGAGCAGGTCGGGAGCGCGCTCGGTGACGTACCGGCGTCCCCGCAGCCAGCTCACCGGGTCCAGGGGATCCAGCACCCGCTCCCCCCGGTCGGGGAGACGTCCGGGCCCGATGTCCAGCGGGGTGGTGCCGGGGAAGAGGAGACGGGGGTAGAGCTTGTTGAAGTTGAGCACCTCCACCCCGGCCCCCTCCTCCTCCAGGGCGGATGCCAGCGCATCGTGGTAGCGGGCGATCCCCCCCCGCCAGGGGGGAGCGGGACCCACGCTCACCACCTCCGGGGATGGGGTGTTCATGCCTCGGGGTCGGGCCAGACGCTCTCGATCAGGTAGGTCTCCCCCTCCTTCGGCTCCCTGGCCATCATCTCCCCCAGCAGCCCGAAGGAGATGAACTGGATGCCGACGATCACGAGCATGACGGCCAGGAAGAGGAGGGGACGGCCCCCGATGGCATGAGTCCTCAGCCACTCCGCCAGCAGGTAGAGGTTGAGGAGCACGCCCGCGGCCAGGATGAGCCCGCCCATGAGACCGAAGAAGTGGAGGGGGCTGGAGAAGTAGCGGTTCAGGAACATCACGGTGAGGAGGTCGAGGAAACCGTGGAGGAAGCGGCTGGGCCCGAACTTCGTGGTGCCGTACCTGCGGGGCCGGTGATGTACCGGACGCTCCCCCACCCGGAAGCCGGCCCAGTGGGCCATGGCGGGGATGTACCGGTGCAGCTCACCGTGGACGTTGAGGGCCTCCACCACCTCCCGGCGGTACGCCTTCAGCCCGCAGTTGAAATCGTGGATCCTCAGACCCGAGACCCACCGGGTGGCCCAGTTGAAGATCCGGGAGGGGAGCCGCTTGGAGAGGGGGTCCCTGCGCTCCTGCTTCCAGCCGCTCACCAGGTCGAGGTCCTCCGACTCCAGCTGTTCGATGAGCGCCGGGATCTCGGCGGGGTCGTCCTGCAGGTCGGCGTCGAGGGTGACCACACAGGCCCCCCGGACGCGGCGGAAGGCTGCGTCCAGCGCCGCGGACTTGCCGAAGTTGCGCCGGAAGTTGATCACCCGCACCCGCGGGTCGGAGGCAGCCAGATCCCGGAGCACCTCCCGGCTCCCGTCGTCGGACCCGTCGTTCACGAAGAGGATCTCGTGGTCCGGGAAGCCGCCCAGGGCCTCCTCCAGCTCGCGGTGGAGGGGGCCCAGGCTCTCCGCCTCGTTGAAGAGGGGCACCACCACGCTGAGCTGCAGCTCCTCCCCCCTCCCGGAGGGTGGCTCCGGCGATCCTTCGAGATGTCCGGATGTACTGTTCATGATCCCATTCTCCCGGATTCCGGCCCCGAACCCAAGTCCCTCTGCGGGGGACGCTCGCCGCCCAGCAGGAAAGCCAGCCCGCCGAGGAGGCTGGTGGCCACCCCCACGAGGTAGGCCAGGAACTCCATGGCCACCGCTTCGGGGTGGGCGACCCCGAGGGGCGCCAGCAGCAGGGCACCGCTCCCCTCCCGCACCCCCAGGCCCCCGATCGAGAGGGGCAGTCCCGCGGCCACCGCAACCAGGGGGATGGCCACGAAGAGGTCCATGGGCGCGATCTCCAGACCGATGGCCTGGCCGCACCACCAGTGGGTCCAGACCCGGACCCCCTGGGCGGCCAGCATGACCAGGAGGAGCCTGAGGGCCACCCCCGGGCCGCTGGCACCCTCCATGCCGGTCAGCACCCCGTCCAGCCGCTCCCCCAGCCATACCGGTACCCGGTGGAGCAGCGGCCGGAAGAGGCGGCCCAGCGTACCGGGGAGGAAGCTCACCGCCAGCCCCGCCGCGGCGCCCGCCCCGGTGAGGAGCGCCAGCAGGACGGCATACCGTCCGGGCAGCTCCCCCCAGCGGCAGGCCACCGCCCCCAGCCCCAGCAGCAGCAGCGCGGTCACGCTCACCACCCGCTCCATCAAAGTGGCGGCGAGGGCCCTGCGTCCCGACCCCGCGGCACTCCGCACGGCCAGGACCCGGTAGGTGTCCCCCCCCACGCTCCCCAGGAAGAAGTTGTTCAGGAAGAGACCGGCGTAGTAGAGCCGGATGCTCCGCTCCACCCTGAGCCCCACGCCCGCTCCCTCCAGCAGCACCCGCCAGGCCAGGGCCACCGCCAGGTGGCTCCCCGCCAGCAACCCCACCGCCATGACGAGGGGACCCGGGCGGGCCCGGCCCAGGAGCTGGGCACTCTCCCCCAGGTCGAGGCGCCATGCCAGCACGCCCACCACCATCACCGTGACCGCGAGCTTGAGCAGGGCCAGCCGGCGACGGCTCATGACCCCCCCCTCCCGGCGGGGGGCGCCGGGACGGCGGAAGCGCCGGAGCCCTCCTCCCAGCCGCCGGTACGGGGAAGCAGCTCGGAGGCGGCGCGGACCCCTCTCAGCCAGCGGGCCGCGGCGGCGCTCCCGGCGTAGACCCCCTCCCGGGGCCGGGGACCGCGGATACCCTCTCCGGGTTCCACCCTCCGCCAGGGGCGCCGGAAGATCCCCTCGGCCCACCCCCGAAGCACCGACCAGGCCTGGCCCGGACGGCCCGTGAGGAGCCAGCGGAGGGCTGCGGCGGCGTCCAGGACCAGCCGTGCCGCCAGCGCTCCGGCCCGCCGCCCCGCCCCCAGGTTCCGCCGGAGGGTCCAGATGCTGTTGCGGAAGTTGAGGCGGGTCTTGGCCGCCCCCTCGGGGAGGGTGGAGGGCCCCATGTGGTAGACCACCGCCTGGGGGAGGCTGCGGACACGCCCGCCCATGCGGCGGTGGCGCCAGCAGAGGTCGATCTCCTCGAAGTGGGCGAAGAAGGCCTCCTCGAAGCCGCCGAGCTCCACGAAGCAATCGGCGGCCCCCGCCATGCAGCAGCCGGAGGCCCAGGCCAGGGGGCCCTCCCTGAGGTACTGCCCGGAATCCTCCTCCAGCTCGTCGAATAGGCGTCCCAGGGCGAACGGATACCCCCACCGGTCGATCAGGCCCCCCGCCCCGCCGGCGTAGTCGAAGCGCCCGGGCTCGGAGGAGGAGCGCAGGGCGGGCTGGAGGATGAGCCCGCCGGCGTCCGGGTCGGTCTCCAGGCGCCCGATCAGGGCGGCGAGGGTACCGGGGGCGACCACCGCGTCATCGTTCAGGAAGATGCACCAGGGGGCTCGGACCTCCTCCAGGCCCAGGTTGCAGGCGCCGGCATAACCCAGGTTCCGTGGGGCGCGTACCACCTCCACGCCCGGAAAGGCCCGCCGAGCGGCCTCCACCGATCCGTCGGTGGAGGCGTTGTCCACCAGGACGACCTGGAGTCCGGGGTCGGAGTCGAAGAGGGCGTGCAGGCAGGCCAGGAGGGGCCGTGTACCCCTCAGGTGGGGGATGACCACGCTGCAGCGCGGCGGGGCGGGCATGGACCGGCCTGCGGCCTCAGCCGCCGGGGCGGATCGAGGATCCGAGCCGCTCCAGATCCCCGGGCATGACACCCCGCTGGAAGTCCTCGATCCACGACTTCACGCCGGTATCCCCCGGAGCCATCTCGAGCCAGCGGCGGGCCACGCCGGCAGCCGCCTCCCACTCGCCGGAATCGGCATAGGAGTACATGAGGAGCACGATGGCCTGTGTGAGGACCTGGCTGCCGGGCTGCGAGGAGTCCACCACCTCCCACAGCATCTCCCGGGCCCGGGCGGTGTCCCCCTCCGCATCGGCCAGCGAGGCCATGAAGACCGTGTGCATCGGGTCGTCGGTGGGGATCCGCTCCGCTCCGAACTCCAGGAGTCTCAGGGCCCTCTCCCGCTGCCCCTCCTGGGCCAGGGAGCGGGCGGTCTCGCGGAAGACCACACCATAGTTCGTGATGAGGTTGGCGGTGTTCTCGTCCTTGTACACCGCCGGGTCCACGAGTCCCCGGTACCGGAAGGTCTCGGTGAGGATGCGGTACGCCTTCTCGGTGTCCACCCGTTCCGCCCCCGGGAGGAGCCGGAAGCCGAATCCCTCCAGCTGCATATTGGCCGTGAAGCCCGCCTGGTTCTCGTTGGGTACGGTGATGGCGAAGTAGACGGGGCGCTCCCAGTCGTTCACCCCGACGATGCGGGCCGCCATCTGGTCCTGGATCCTCAGCACCTGCCCCCGGCGCAGGCGCCAAGGGATCCCCGCCACGCTCAGGCTGGTGTCCGCCGGGGCCCGGGCCATCCCGAGCCTCTCGATCTCCCGGTCGGTGATGGCCATGGGGACCCGGGGCTCGCGGTCCCTGAGTTCCTTGATGTACCAGCTCGTGTTCAGCAGGCTCAGGTTCACCACCCGCACGTCCGGTCGGATCCCCTCCACCACCTGCAGGTACCAGAGGGGGTAGGTGTCGTTGTCCCCGTTGGTGAAGAGGATCGCGTCCTCCTCGCACGTCTGGAGGATGTTCCAGCCGTAATCCCAGGGGATGTAGTCGCCGGTGCGGTCGTGGCTGTGGTAGAAGGACGCGATCTGCCACACCACCAGTGCCGCCCCCGCCATGCCCGTGATCAGGGCCGCGAGCCTCGCCGCCCCGGCCCGGCCGACCCCCTCCCTGAGCCGCTCCAGCCCCTGGCGCAGGTAGCCGGCCAGCCCCGCCACCCCGGTGCCGATCCAGATGGCGGTGGCGAAGTAGCATCCGACGAAGATGTAGTCCCGGTCCCGGGGCTGGGGGTCGGGCATGTTCAGGTAGACCACCAGGCCGAAGCCCATGATGAGCCAGAGGGCCCCGATGGCGAAGAAGGTGCGCTTGTCCCGGTAGAGGTTGATGATGGCCCCGGCGAAGGCGATGAGGTAGAAGAGGGCCAGGAACTGGTCGCGGTAGTAGCGCAGGAACTGGTAGTCGATCTGCCAGCCCCACGGTGCCCTTCGGTCGAAGAGGGAGGTGAGCATGCTCTCCGTGCCGTACTGCCGCCGCTGGAGGAACTGGATGAAGTTCTCCCAGTTCTCCGGGTTGTTCATGTCGATGGGGGGATTGAGACCCGACCGGATGTAGAGCACCGCGTAGATCGAGTACCCCACCAGGAAGAGCACGACCGCGGCGCCCCAGAAGTCGAGGCGGGTCAGCACCTCCCGGTCCATGTACCAGAGCAGCAGCAGGATCGACGGGATGGTGAGCAGGGCCAGCAGGTGGTTGCCGGCACCGATCCCCAGCACGTAGGCCAGCAGCAGGAGCAGGGCCAGGCTGTGGCTCCGCCCCGTGCGCCGCAGGTGCCGGAAGGCCAGCCAGAGACAGAGACCGGTGACCATGATGGAGAGGCCGTACACCTCCGCCTCCACCGCGTTGAACCAGGCGGAGGAACTGAAGGCATAGGCCAGGGCCCCGGTCGCCGCGGCCACGGTCTGGATGACGGGGCTGTAGCCGCTCCAGTCGTGCCCCTCCTCCCAGAGGCGGAGGACCTCCAGGATGATGAGGTAGAGGAAGAGGGCCGCGAAGGCGCAGGAGAGGGCGGAGATCCAGTTCACCTGGGCCGCGAATCCGAAGGGGGTCTCCACGAGGGTGAAGAGGCGTCCCAGCAGCACGAAGGTGGGGGCCCCCGGCGGGTGGGGCACCCCCAGCACCACGCTCGTGGCGATGAACTCCCCCACGTCCCAGAAGGCCACGGTGGGCGCCAGGGTGAGGGTGTAAATCACCAGCGCGGTGAGGCCCACCGCCCAGGCGCCGATCATGCGGGGATCACGGAGTCGGTTCATGATGCACCAGATTGCGGGCAGGGTATGGGCAAGTCAAGGCACGAACCGTCCCCGAGGCCGTCCGGTCCCCGTCCTCTACATGGGGGGGAGGCCCTCGTAGAAGGTCACATCCGGCAGGCTCCGCTCCAGCACCACGGAGAGGAGGATACGGGCCAGTTCCGCCGCTGCCAGGCGGTAGGACACGATGGCCAGGCGATCCTCCCCCAGCCAGCCCATGACCCAGTTGCTGGTGCCCCGCCGCACCGACTTCAGGCCCCTGATCCCGGGCTGTTCGGCCCCCGGGGGAGGGTCGGACTGGTCGATGACGAAGAGGCTGAAATCGGCGTAGCCGTCGGTATAGAAGCTCTGTACGGCCGGGTTGCGGTTGTAACGGGTGGTGCGGGCCTCCACGAACCGGAACCCCTGGGGGAGCACGGTGGCCAGGGGCACAGGCTGCCCCTCGGCGGCATACAGTTCTTCCGGGCTCCGGTAGACCGGGCTCGGGCGTCCCTCCCGGATCTCCGCATCCTCCGGTGCCTCGAAGAGGGGGTCCGGGAACTCACCGCCGAAGGAGATCCGGCTGTATTCCATCCGGATCCCCAGCCGGCCCAGGTAGTCGTAGCGCTCCATCTTCAGGGGTACCCCCCACTCCCGGTCCACCCACACCTGTACGGCCGGACGCCCCTTGTACCGGGGGATCGCACGGACCGAGTAGGTCGCCCTTCCCGCCACCTTCGGGCCCCGGTCCGTCCGGATCTCGTAGTTCTCCTCCAGGCGCTCCAGGTAGTCCAGGGTGAGGAGCAGCCCGAGGGCGTCGTCCTCGTCCCTCTCCCGGACCCGGACCTTCATGTCCTCGTCCCAGTCCAGGAGCCTGTCGCCGGAGAGGATGACATGCCGCTCCTCTCCTTCCGGCTGACCCAGGTAGTCCACCCGGTAGGCCGTGGGGGGGCGATGGGTGACCTTCTGGCGGCTGGTGGAGTCCTTCCCCCGCTCGGTGAGGAAGTAGGTCCAGACCCGCTCTCCCTCGAAGGAGGTCTCGCTCTGCTTCTTGAGCACCTCCGCCAGGACCTCCTGGGGCAGGTCGGCACGGCCGGGTGAAGGGAGTCCCCCTCCCTCGGCGGGGAGGGTCCCGAGGAAGAGGATCAGTGCCGCGGGGAGGGCACTGCGGGACATCCGGCTGGACCTCAACCCGCTACCTCCTGCTGGAGCCCTGGGCCAGGATGGCGGCATAGGACCCCTCACTGAAGGGCATCTGTTCCGCCGCCTGGGCATGCTCGTGCATGAGGAAGTCGATGAGCTCGCTGTCGGTGGTCTCGACCGCCGCCTCACGCGTGCCGCTCTCCATGTCGGAGAGCACCGCGGCGGAAGCGACCAGGGCCAGCACCGCGGCCGCGGCGGCGGCACGGCGGAGCCACCAGCCCACCCTGCGGGGAGTCTCCGGGAGCAGGTCCTGGAGTGCCAGGGTGGACCGGAGGAGTGCCTGGTACCCGCCGGGGGGTGCCTCCACGGGACCCGCGACCACGGCCAGCACCTCGGCGACCTCTTCCAGGTCGGCCGCGGTCCGGCGGCAGGCGGGGCAGCCGCGGATATGCTCCCTCAGCGCATCCACTTCCTCGGGCTGGAGCCACCCTTCGCGGAGGGCGGTCAGACGCGCACTGTTCGGACAGGTCTTCATCTCAGCATCCGCTCGAGTTGTTCTTTCAGTTTGAGCCGTCCGTAGTGGAGACGGCTCATCACCGTCCCTTCGGGACAGTCCATGATGCGGGCGATCTCACGGTGGCTGAAGCCCTCCAGGTCGAAGAGCACCACCACCGCCCGCTGTTCGGGAGACAGCGTGTCCAGGGCGTCCCGGATCTGCTGCCTCAGCTCGGTCCTCTCGTACTCCTGCTCCGGGTTGGTGTGCTCCAGGAGCGTACCCGTGGGGTAGGTGTCCTCGTCCTCCCCCGCGGGCTGTTCCCCGCGGGTGGACACCCCGCGGGATCCCAGGAACTTGTCCTCCATGCCTCCCGCGAACGCCCCGCTCCTGAGTTTCTCCCGCTTCAGGAAGTTCAGGGTCTTGTTCACCACGATCCGATAGAACCAGGAGCTGAAGGAATACCGCCGGTCGAAGGAGGACGCCGACCGGTGGATCTCCAGCAGGGCGTCCTGGGCCAGGTCCCAGGCGTCCTCGCGGTTCCGGGTCATGCGCAGGGCGATGGAATAGGACTTCTGGAGGTAGCGTCTCGCCAGCTCCTCGAAGGCCTCCCGGTCACCCCGGGCGATCCGGACGGTCAGCACCTCGTCCGAGACCTCGGCCCGCCTGTCCTCGCTGTCTCTCACAGGTTGTACATCCTAGTCGAGCCCCCTCTTCACAGCATCCGTGGGCGCATCTCCGTCGTGCTCCGTCCCTTCCCCCGCCCCGCTCCCCGCGGGGGCTCCGTAGCGTCGCAGGCTCTCGGACACCTTCAGGGCCTTCAGGCCCAGGTCCGTCTCCGTATGATATTCCAGGTGCCGGCGGAGCAGCCGTTCCGTCCGTCGCCGTACCCCGGCATCGGGCGTGAGCCCCGCGGCCGCGGCCGCACCGTCGGGACGTGAGAGCCGGCGGACCAGGTCCGCGGTCTCCCCGTCCAGGGGCATGCCCGCTCCTCCCTCAACGTAACAAGAAGCGCAGGCGACCGCACCCTGCGGATAGTGGAACGTCCCGCCCCCCTCCAGGTCCCCTCCGCAGACCGCGCAGCGGTCCGTCTCCACCCCGTACCCCAGGAGCCGGGCCAGGTGGGCCTGGAAGGCGAAAAAAAGCAGCTCGGGGTCGCCGATGTCCTCCTCCATGGTCCGGAGGACGACCAGCAGGAGGTCGAAGACCTCCTCGCTGGGATGCTCCCTCCAGACCAGCCGTCCCAGCAGTTCGGCGCACGCCTGGGCGTAGGTGACCCGGAAGAGGTCCTCCCGGAGCCCCGGGAAGGGATGGAGGAGGTCCGCCTGGGTGACCGTCTGGAGGTCCCGGGTCTCCTTCACCGCCAGGGTGACCCGGACCCGCTGGAGCGGCTCCAGGGAGGCGGCGAAGCGTCCCCGCTTCCCCCGTGCCCCCTTGGCGATCCCCTTCACCAGACCCTGTTCCCGGGAGTAGAAGCTCACGATCCGGCTGGTCTCGCTGTAGTGCTGTGAACGGAGGGTGAGGGCGTCCAGGGTCACCAGGGGCATGTCGGCTCGACCCGGGGGGGTACGCACATCATACCATCAGCCCGAAGGCGGTCAGCAGACCGGCCGCCAGGCCGAAGTAGATGAGCAGTCCGATGAGGTCGTTGGACATGGTCACGAAGGGCCCGGTGGCCACGGCGGGATCCACCCCCACCTTCTCGAAGACCAGGGGCACGATGGCCCCCATGGTGGCCGCCACGAGGATGGCCACCAGCATGGCGCCCCCCACGATGAGGCCGAACACCAGACCGCCGGCCCAGAAACCGGAGACGGTGCCCACCACCACCCCGCATACCAGCCCCATGACCACACCCACCCGGGACTCCTTGAGGATCCTGCTCCCCACATGCATCAGGTCCGTCTGCCCCGTGGCGAGTCCCCGCACCATGATCGTACTGGTCTGCAGGCCGATGTTGCCCCCGATGGCGGTGATGACCGGGAAGAAGAAGGCCAGCTGGACGAATCGCTCGAGCAGGGAGCTGTTCAGGCTGATGATGAGGGCCGCCAGCAGGGAGCTCACCAGGCTGGTGACGATCCAGGGCAGGCGGAGGGCTGCCACCTTCATCGAGGAGCGCTCGTAGAAAGCCTCCTCCCTCACACCGGCCATACGCCGGATGTCCTCCTCGCTCTCCTCCTCCAGCACGTCGACGATGTCGTCGTGCGTGATCCGACCCACCAGCCGCCCCCCGCCGTCCACGACCGGTACCGCCGCCAGGTCGTACTGCTGCACCACCCGGGCGACCTCCTCCTGGTCCATGGTCACCGGCACCGAGACCACGTCCCTCTCCATGAGGTCCCCCACATGCCGGTCGGGGGGGGCCAGGAGCAGGTCCTTGAGTCCCAGGAGTCCGGTGAGCATGCCGGCGGCGTTCACCACGTAGACGTAGTAGATGTCGTCCATCTCCTCCACGGCCGTACGGATGGCCTCGATGGCCCCGTCCACGGTGGCGGTCTCGGGGACGGCCACGAACTCCGCGGCCATGAGACCGCCGGCCGTCTCCTCGTCGTAGACCATGAGGTCCCGGATCTCCCGCCGGTCCTCCGGGTCCACCTGTTCCAGCACCTCTTCGGCCCGGTACGCATCCATGTCCGCCACCAGGTCGGTGGCGTCGTCGGAATCCATCGCCTCGACCAGGGAGGCCAGGCGCCCGACCTCCAGGAGTCCCAGGAGGGGGGCACGGGTCTCCTCTTCCATCTCCGCCAGCACATCCGACGCCGTGCCGTGGTCGAGGAAGACGATGACCCGGCCGGCGTCATCGGCGTCCATGACGTCCAGCACGTCCGCCACGTCGGCGGGGTGCAGGCCGGTGAGGAGGTTCTGGATCAGGCCGCGGGAATCAGGCCCCTGCTCCAGGAGCAGGTCCAGGGTGTTGACCAGCTCCCGCTTGTGTTCCTCGAGGTTCTCCAGGGCTCTCCGCACGCCTCACCCCCCTTCCTTCTCTCCGGAACGCTCCCCTGCCGATGCGGTGCCGTCCCCCTCCCCTTCCGCCGGGACCGCCCCGTCGCTCTCCAGAGCGGCCACGTCCTCGGGGGTCACCGCCCCCCCGGAGATGATGAGCTTCAGGGCGTCCTCCACGCTCATCTCCAGGTCCACGCACTCCTCCTGGGGCACGATAAGCAGGTATCCGCTGGTGGGGTTGGGCGTGGTGGGGAGGAAGATATGGTAGTGGGGCACGCCGGGAGTGACCCGGTCCACCTCACCCCGCGACGGGGAGGTCACGAAGCCCACAGACCAGGTGCCGCGCCTGGGGTACTCGAAGAGCACGGCCCGGCGGAAGACCCCCTTGCGGTCGCTCAGCAGCGCCTCGCTGATCTGGCTCACCGCCATGTAGATCCGGCGGATCACCGGGATCCGGGTCAGCAGCCGTTCCCCCGTCCGGAGCATACGCTGTCCGATGAAGTTCCGGGCCACGGCCCCGGCGGCGAGGATGAGCACGACCAGGGCCAGGATGCTCACGAGGGGGACCAGGTGGCCGATCTCCAGGCCGATCCACCCCATGCCGGGGAAGGGCCGGTCCAGGGTCTGCCTCCCCACCAGCATGGCCATGGGCCCGGCCAGGATCCCCGAGAGGAGGCGGAAAAGCCATGCCACGATCCAGGCGGTCAGGAAGAGGGGGATCAGGACCAGCAGCCCCGCGCCGAAGTGCAGGCGCACCCGCTGCATGACGGTGCGTCGGGCCATCAGCCCCCTCCCCCGTCGGTCCCGCCCGTGTCGGGCAGCGCCAGACGGTAGACGTGCTCCCCCTCCCGGACCATCCCGTGTCCCTCACGGGCGATCCGTTCCAGCTCCGCCTCCTCCTTGAGACGTTCCTGTTCGGAGGCGATGCGCTCCTGCTCCGACTCCAGCATCTCGATCTCCGCCTGCAGTTCCTCCGCCTCCCGGGCCAGACGCCAGCGATGGAACAGGCCGAAATCGCTGAACAGGAAGATGTAGACGAGCACGGCGCCCGCCGCCGCCCAGAGGAGCCGGCGGGTGGAGAGGCCCCCGGGCATACGGGGACGCCTGAACCGCCGGAAGGGGCCGCCGCCCGTCCTGCCGCTCATCCCATCACCCCTGCTCCCGGTCCTCTGAGCTGGGGAAGGCGGCCAGCCCCGGATACTCCGCACTCTCACCCAGCAGCGCCTCGATCCTCAGAAGCTGGTTGTACTTGGCGACGCGGTCGCTCCGGCTGGCCGAACCGGTCTTGATCTGCCCGCACCCGGTGGCCACCGCCAGGTCCGCGATGGTCACGTCCTCGGTCTCACCCGAGCGGTGGCTCATGACCTGGGTATAGGCGTTCCGCCGGGCCATCTCCACGCAGTCGAGGGTCTCGGTGAGGGTCCCGATCTGGTTCACCTTGATGAGGATGGAGTTGGCGATCCCCTCCCGGATCCCCCGCCCCAGGCGCTGTGTGCTGGTCACGAAGAGGTCGTCCCCCACCAGCTGGACCCGGTCGCCGAGTGCTTCGGAGTGGAGGACCCACCCCTCCCAATCGTCCTCGGCCATGCCGTCCTCCAGGGAGAGGATGGGATAGCGCTCCAGCAGGTCCTCGTAGAAGGAGACCATCTCCTCCGGGGTGCGGTCGACCCCCTCGCCGGCGAAGCGGTAGATGCCCGCATCGGCGTCGTAGAACTCGCTCGAGGCCACGTCCAGCGCAAGCCCGACCCGGTCGGTGTCGTAGCCGGCCCGCTCCACCGCCTCGAAGAGGGCGTCCAGGGCCTCGTCGGTGGAGGAGAGGGCGGGCGCGAAGCCCCCCTCGTCCCCCACCGCGGTGCTCAGGCCCTTCTCGGTGAGGATCCTCTTCAGCTGGTGGAAGGTCTCCACCCCCGCCTGGAGGGCCCGCCCGAAGGTGGAGAAACCGTGGGGGACGAGCATGAACTCCTGGATGTCCAGGGCGTTGTCGGCGTGGGCGCCCCCGTTCAGCACGTTCATCATCGGTACCGGGAGCCGCCGGGCGGTGGGACCGCCCAGGTAGAGGAAGAGGGGCAGCCCGATCTGCTCGGCGGCCGCGTGGGCCACCGCCAGGCTGACCCCCAGGAGGGCGTTGGCCCCCAGGCGCGACTTGTCCGGGGTGCCGTCCATCTCCCTCAGGTAGCGGTCGATCCCGCTCTGGTCGGTGGCATCCCAGCCCACCAGCTCGGGGGCGATGACGTCGGCCACGTTGGCCACCGCCTGCTGGACCCCCTTGCCCAGATAGCGTTCCGTGTCCCCGTCCCGGAGTTCCAGCGCCTCATGCTCGCCGGTGGAGGCCCCGGACGGCACCGCTGCCCGGCCCACCGCACCCCCTTCCAGGAGCACTTCCACCTCCAGGGTGGGGCTGCCCCGCGAGTCCAGGATCTCCAGCGCGTCGATGGCTTCTATGGATGTCATGTCCGTCCTCGTCCCTCGGCCCGCGGCACATGCGGCCGTCGGGCGCCTCGGTTTGCCCTCGTCCTATCGGCCCCTCCCGCCCCCCAGCCGCACCCGCAGACCGATACGCTGCAGGTTGCCCAGGAAACGGCGGTCGGGATCGCCGTCGTACACGTACGCATAGTCCAGTTCATAGCCGCCCAGGTCCAGCCCGATACCGGCGGAGACGGTCCTCCATCCCTCCCCCAGGCGCAGGCCGGCCCGAAGACTCAGCACCTCCCGGCGGGCCTCGATACCCGCCCGGAACTGGGTCCAGTCCCCGGAGGGCTTCCAGATGTCCGCTCCTCCCAGCAGCTCCCACCTTCCCGCCGAAAGGGGTCGGGCCAGGGCCACACCCACGGCCCGGCTCCAGGGGAGCCGCAGCCGCTCCGACCCCAGCCGCCCCACCCTGCCGACGTTGCGGATCGCCAGCCCGAACTGGAGCCGGTCTCCCCAGACGGGGAGGGGTACCTGCAGGCCCCCGTCCACCGCTGCGCCGGCGGCATCGTACACATCCAGCTTCTCATACACACCCTTCACCGCTGCCCCGACACTCCCCCCGGCCGGGAGGGGGAGCGCGACCGCGACCGCGCCCACCAGGTCGTGGGCGCTGGTGACGCCCAGGGGCTCGGGGGTGGGAAGCGGTCCCCGGACCGGGATATCCCCCACACCCGAGTAGAGGACCTGGATCGTCCATGCCGTGCGGCCCCATCCCGCCGCCCACGAGGCGCCGCTCTGCTGCACGTCCCCGAAGAGCCTGGCCCCGGCCAGGTCCACCCGGCTCCCGCTCCCGGGAGAGGGGACCGAGGCGGCGGGGTTCCAGTAGACCGCGTCCGCGCCCCCGGGCCAGGCCGTGAGGGCCTCACCCAGGGCGGCACCCCGGCCGCCGAAGCCCAGGTTCAGGAGGGGGAGACTCGTGGTCCCCGCGTCCGGGGCGGATGACTGGGCCGCCGCGTGCGCGGGCATCCCCATCAGGAGGGCCCCCAGGAGGAGGACCACGCTCCGCGGCCCGCTCCTCGTGCGGGACGTGCGCTCCATCGCTTCATCATAGGGCCGGCTCACGACGGCTCCTCCAGGATGAGTCGTTCCCCGTCCCCCGCGGCCTCCTCCACCGCGCGGTAGACATCCCGCAGCGGGACGCCCTCCCGGAGGGCCGCCTCCCGGCACGCATCGTACTCGGGGTGGACCCGCCAGGCCCCCTCGCCGGGCAGGCGGGAGCATTTCACCCGCACCGCACCCAGCCGGGTACGGAGGGTGCCGGCGGTCCGGGCCAGTACCGTCCGATCGGAGGTACGCACCCGCATACCCAGGGTCCCGGTCTCCCGGAAGACCACCTGCTCGGTCTGCATCCTGCGGCCCGGCTCGCAGAGCACGGTGAGCTGCACCCCCGGGCGCCCCTTCTTCATCACCACCGTGGTGAGCCATGCGTCCCGGGCACCGCTCTCCAGCAGCCGGTCGATGACATGGGGCCACAGCTCCGGGTTCAGGTCGTCCACCACCGTCTCCAGCACCGCCACCCGGTCCAGCCCGCCGGGGGCCCCGGCCTCCATCTCCCCCAGGGTGGCCCGGAGGAGGTTCGGCCGTCCCGCCAGCTCCCGGGTCCCGGCCCCGTAGCCCACCCGCCTCGTCAGCATGGAGACCTCGTGCGTGAACTCGTCGGTCAGGCCCACCAGCAGGGCCGCGCCGGTAGGGGTGATCATCTCGAAGGGCACGTCGATCCGCTCCACCGGGCACCCCTCCAGCAGGTAGGCGGCGGCGGGCGCGGGGACCGGCAGGATGCCGTGGACGGCTTCCACCTCCCCGTGTCCGTCCCGGGGGGGGGCGCTCACCACCCGTTCCACCTCCAGGGCGGATACGGCGGCACAGGTGCAGGTGACGTCCACCAGGGCGTCCAGCGCACCCGCCTCGTGGAGGTGTACCCGATCCGCCCCGGTCCCGTGCACGCGGGCCTCCGCCCCGGCCAGGCGGCGGAAGGCGGCGGCACTCATCTCCTTCACCTCCGGGTCCAGGCCGCTCTCCTCGATGCGCTCCAGCAGTTCGCTCACGTGGGTGCCGTGGGAACGCCCCTTCCTCCCGCTGTCATGACCGGCCCCACGCTCCTCCGAGGGGCCCTCCACCACGCCGTCCACCGCCACGTCCACCTTGGTGCCGGTGATGCCGCAGCGGCGGGTCCGGCGGGTCCGGAGCCGGACCCGGTCCGCCAGGCCCAGCTCCGCCACCTGGTCCTGGAGGAGGTCGATCCCGACCCCCAGGTCCACCAGCGCACCCAGGAACATGTCGCCGCTGATCCCGGCGAAGGGCTCGAGATGGAGGACCTTCATCCGCCCTCCCATTCCCGGACCATCCGGGCCGCCGCGTAGGCGGCTCCGAACCCGTTGTCGATGTTGGTGACCACCACCCCCGAGGCGCAGGAACTCAGCATCCCCAGCAGGGCGGCGTATCCGCCCCGGGCCGCGCCGTATCCCACGCTGGTGGGGACGGCGATGACGGGGCGTCGTATCAGGCCCCCCACCACGCTGGGCAGCGCCCCCTCCATCCCCGCCACCACGATGACCGCGGCCATCCGGTCCAGTTCCCTGCGCCGGGCCAGCAGCCGGTGCAGGCCGGCGATGCCCACATCGTACATCCTCCGTGCCTCCAGACCCATGGTCTCGAGGGTGACCGCGGCCTCCTCGGCCACGGGCTCGTCGGCCGTCCCCGCACTCACCACCGCCACAGGTCCCGCACTCGGAGTCCGATCCCCCTCTACGGGGAGCCAGCGGACCGCCCGGGCCCGCTCCAGGTGTTCGGCACCGGCCACCGCCCCGGTCATCGCCTCCGCCTGGACGGCGTCCACCCGGGTGGCCAGCCAGGGACTCTCGCCGGCGGTCAGGCGCAGGGCGATGGCCGCGCACTGCTCCGGGGTCTTCCCCTCCGCCAGGATCACCTCGGGGAAACCGCAGCGGAGGGCCCGATGGGTATCGAGGACCGCGAAGTCCCCCACTTCGGCGAAGGGGAGGTCCCGGAGGGCCTCCATGGCCTCGTCCAGACCCGTCTCCCCCTCGGCCACACGGGCCAGCAGCTCTCTCAGCACCTCTTCACGCACCCACTGCCTCCTTCTCCGACGCGCCGGCCATCGTGCCCCCGCCGGTACGGGGACGGAAGGTGCCCCCCTCCCCGGCATCCCGGAGGGCCGCCGCCTCCAGGTACTCTTCGATCAGCTCCTCCATGGCCCCGTACTCCTCGATCCCGTAGATGGCCTCCCGCAGGCGCGCCCCGCACCAGAGCCCCTTCGTGTAGTCGGCCACGTGCTTGCGCATCTCCCGGAGCCCCCGGACCTCCCCCTTGTGCTCCATGCTGAGCCGGGCGTGCTCCAGGGCGACACCCAGGCGCTCCTCGACATCCGGGGGCGACGGGACCGTGCCCGTGCGGAGGTACTCCCTGGTCCGCTGGAAGATCCAGGGGTTGCCGATGGCCCCGCGGGCCACCATCACGGCGGCACACCCGGTCTCCTCCAGCATGGCCCGGATGTCCCGGGGCTCGAAGAGGTCGCCGTTCCCGATGACCGGGATGGGGCTCTCCTCCACCAGCCGGGTGATCCGGTCCCAGTCCGCCCGTCCCGAATAGCCCTGGACCCGGGTGCGGGGGTGGAGGGCGACGGCACGGGCCCCCTCCTCGGCGGCGATCCGGGCCGCCTCGATGTAGACCAGGTTCTCCTCGTCCCATCCCGCCCGGATCTTCACCGTCACGATGCCGGGCACCGACTCCACGACAGCGGCGACCACATCGCGGTAGAGGCCCATGTCCCGGAGGATCGCGCAGCCCGCCATGTTCTTCGTCACCTTCTTCGCCGGACACCCGAAGTTGATGTCGATGAGGTCCGGGTCTTCTTCCCATGCCTCCCGGGCCGCCCGGGCCACCACCTCCGGGTCTCCCCCGAAGATCTGGATCCCCAGCGGGCGCTCCTCCTCGTGGAAGGTGATCATCTCCAGGGTGCGCCGGTTGTTCCGGACGATCCCCTCGCTCGAGACGAACTCGGTGTAGAGGGCGTCCGCCCCCATCCGGCGACAGAGACGGCGGTAGACGGTATCCGTCACGCCTGCCATGGGCGAGAGGAAGAGCGTCCCCAGATCCAGGTCGTCGATGGTGAGGGCCAAGCTCATCCACCCCCCGGTGGGAAGAGGTCGTGGTCGTGGAGGTCAAGAGAGTAAATATAGGAGCATGGGGGGCACCGGCCAACTGCGGCCCGTGCCGCCCCGCACCCGCTTCAGCACCCCCGACCCGCTCGCTCCAGCACCCAGCCCATCGAGGCCCGGCGGTCCCTCGGCGCCAGCATCCCCACGAGCGCACCGAGGGGGGCGGCGGCCAGCCCGAACGTCAGCGCCGCTCTCCCCCTCACGCTCGACCGATCCGTCCAGGCCCTCCGGTACAGCAGCCACCGCAGGGAGGCGGCCCCGTCGTACACGTCGTCCGAGAAGAGGGTGAAGCGTCCCGCCGCCTCCAGCCCCGCCTTCTCCGCCAGCGAGGCCAGGCCCCGGGGACTCAGGTGCCACCGGTGCCTGGGGGGGTCCCACGACACGGTATGACGTCCCCACAGCGAGCGCTCCCATGCCCGGGCGTTGGGGACGACGACGAGGATGCGCCCCCCCGGGGCGAGGGCCTCCCGAAGATGGACCAGGGCCTCCAGCGGGTCCTCCACGTGCTCGAGTACGTGCCACAGGGTGTAGAGACCGGCTTCCCGTACCGCCCCGGGAAGAGGAGCGTCCAGGCCCGCGGTGAGGACCTGGAAGCCCCTCTCCGCCGCGGCCGAGGCCGCCCCCGGGTCGGGCTCCATGCCGGTCAGCCCCCGATGGGGCCAGCGGCGGCGGCAGGCCGCGAGGAACCCCCCCGAGCCGCAGCCCACATCCACCAATCGTGCCCCCTCTTCCATCCAGCGGCCGGCGACGGCCGTCTTCCGGTCCCGGCTTCTCCGAGCGAGACGACCGGTCAGACCCCCCGGGTCCGCGTGGGGCAGGTAAGCGTCCTCACATCCCCCCAGCCCCCCGGATCCGGGCTCCCCGGCGGGCAGGACCGTCTCCAGGGTCCCGCAGACCAGACAGCGCACCAGGGACACCGGCCGGGCCCCAGGATCCAGACGGTCGGGGGGCAGCGGGCCCCAGGGGGCACGGCGCCCGCCGCAGCAGGGGCATGGCCGGAGATGGGGTGCAGGGGGTTCCATGACGGAAGGGACTATAGCCGGGGCGGCCCCGGTCTCCAAGGGCGCGGCGGGGTACCGTTGACACACCGTCCCCTCTCTCGGAATGATAGGTGCAGACGTGCGGCCGCGAGGGCGGCCTGCCCCGGATCGGACGGAGAGGAGACCATGGAGATCAGATTCTCGGACAGCGATCCCCTGGGACTGGAGTGCGAGGCCCTGGTGGTGGGCGCCTTCTCCGGGGAGGGGATGGAGAGAGACCTCGTGCGGCGGCTGGACGAGGTCCTGGACGGGCTCCTCTCGGAACGTGCCGAGAACGGTTCCTTCAAGGGTGAGGAGGGTTCCTCCCTCCTCCTCCACCGTCCCGCGGGAGTGGCTGCCCGGCGGCTGCTCCTGGCCGGACTGGGTGAGGAGGAGCATGCCTCCGACGAGTCGGTGCGCCGGCTGGGCGGCATGGCGTCGCGCAGGCTCAAGGATGAGGGCTGCTCCGTCGTACACGTCGTGCTCCCCCGCGACCGGACCGCTCCGGGGTCGGTCCGTGCCTGCGTGGAGGGTTTCCTCCTGGGTCCCGGAGGGCTGGGGGCGTACAAGACCGGGGAGGGATCGGCGAAGGAGGACCCCTACCGCGGCCCCTGCGAGGGACTCGTCCTCGTGCTCCCCGGGGAGGCGGAGGAGGAGCAGCGGGAGGCCGCCCTCGAAGGGGAGGTCGCCGGGGAGGCGATGATCCTCACCCGGCGCCTGGTGAACACCCCCGGCAACCGCATGACCCCCTTGGTCCTCGGCCGGGAGGCCCGGGAGGCATGCCGGGAAACCGGGGTGGGGACCGAGATACTGACCGGGGGACAGCTGGAGGAGAGGGGCTTCGGCGCCCTGATGGCTGTGAGCCGGGGGAGCTCCCAGCCCCCGTGTTTCATCATCATGCGCTACCTCCCGGAGGATGACGGGGAAGCCGCTCGCCCCCCCCTGGTCCTGGTGGGCAAGGGCATCACCTTCGATACGGGGGGGATCTCCATCAAGCCGAACCGGGGGATGGAGGAGATGAAGGCGGACATGGCGGGCGGGGCGGCGGTCATCGGCGCCATGACCGCCATCGGCCGTCTGAAGCCCCCCCGGCCCGTCATCGGGCTGGTCCCGGCCTCGGAGAACATGCCCGGGGGGGCGGCCCTCAAACCGGGGGATGTGATCGAGAGCTGCTCCGGGAAGACCATCGAGGTGCTGAACACCGACGCCGAGGGGCGTCTGATCCTGGCGGACGCCCTGGCCTACGCCGTCGAGCAGGACCCGGAGGGCATCGTGGACATCGCCACCCTCACCGGCGCCTGCGTGGTGGCCCTGGGCCGCGTCTACGCGGGGGTGATGGGCAGCCGGCAGGGATGGGTCGACCGGGTGCGTGAGACCGCGGCGGAACGGGGCGAGAAGGTTTGGCCCCTTCCCATGGACCGGGAATACGACAGCCTGGTGGAATCGGACATCGCGGACGTGCGCAACACGGGGAAGGACCAGCCCGGGGCCATCACCGCCGCCAAGCTGCTGGAGATGTTCGTATCCGACCGGCCGTGGGCCCACATGGATATCGCGGGAATGGCGTGGCGCAAGGAGGGTTCGGCCTGGGTGGGAGAGGGACCCACCGGCTTCGGGGTGCGCACCCTCGTCGGCCTGGCCCTGCGGGAGACACTCCTCCCGGAAGGGTGATGCCTCCGGCCGTCGCCGGCCGACGGGTCAGAGCCGGCGGTCGGCGGGGCGCTTGGTCCGCCCCCACTTCTGCTCGTCCGGCCTGCTCTCGTCCTGTTCGATGGCGTCCGGTCGCCCCACGTTCTCCGACCAGTCCTTCGTGGCCTCGGAGACGAACTGCCCGGGCTGGTAGTAGGGGATCTCCGACTCCTGGGGGCGGGGGATCTCCCCCGACTCCATCCCCTCCTTCATACGGCGCACCACCGCGCTGCCCTCTCCGGCGATGCCCCCCCAGCTCCTTCCTTCTCTCTTCTGGCGACCGTGCTGCATCTCGTCGGCGGGCGGCATGGCGAGCGTCATCTCTTCTCCGTCCTCGCGCTTCACCTGGATGCCTACCGGTTCCACCGGGAGTTCACGCGGTTCGAGTTCCGTAGAGGGGGGCCCGGACTCCCCGGGGGCGGCTTCCTCACCCCGGGATGCGGACTCCTCCTGTGTCGACACGGTCACGGGCTCCTCCCGTTCCGGCCTGCGGCCGTACTTCTCCTCCGGCCCCTTCCCTGCGGCCGGCGCGGGGGCGGGTTCCCTCTCTTCTTCGCGCTCCCGGCGCTCTTCCTGCTCCTTCTGCGCCTCGCGCTTCCGCTGTTCCTCGCGCTTCCTCTGCGCCTCGCGCTTCTGCTGCTCCTCGCGCTTCCTTTGCGCCTCGCGCTTCTGCTGCTCCTCGCGCTTCTTTTGCGCCTCGCGCTTCTGCTGCGCCTCGCGCTTCCGCTGCTCCTCGCGCTTCCGCTGCTCTTCGCGCTTCCGCTGTTCCTCGCGCTTCCGCTGTTCCTCGCGCTTCCTCCTCTCCTCCTCTTCCCTGCGCTGGTCACGCTCCTTGCCCTCGTCGCGCCCCTTCCGCTGGTCGCGGCTCTTCTGCCTCTCACGGCCCTTGCGGTCGTCCCGCCTGTCCCGGCTCCTGCCGCCCCGCCGGCGTCCGCGCTTCTCGTCCGGGTCGGTGATCCGGCCTTCCTGTTCCGCCTGCCGCTTCAGGTCGTGCCATTCCGCCAGCACGTCCCGGTGCTCCTTCCTGGCCTCCACCTCCAGTTCCAGGAGGGCGAGGGCGTTCAGGAAGTACTGCTTGTCCACCATGGAGCGCAGACCGCGGTGCTTGGAGGGCTTCCTCCGCATCTTCCGGGCTGCCAGCATGGCCTGCCGCAGCTGGTGCTCCCGTCGGTTCGGGATCTGGTAGAGGGTCGTGGCCTCCTCCAGCACCGTGCGCACGTGGCCCAGGTATTCCCCCTTGGAGAGCCGTCCCCCCTTCTTCTCCTCCGCCGCGGCCACCCGCTGGCGGATGATGGGATAGAAGAGGACCGAGTAGAGGGCGACGTCCCGCATCGACTTGTTCAGCAGGACCCATTCGTCCACCACGGAGAGCTCGCTGTAGAAGCGCTCCGCCTGGCCGTCGGCCAGTGCCGAGGCCAGCCAGGGATGGAGGGTCTCCAGGAGGCCCGATTCGTGCATCAGGCGGAAGGCCTTCTCCGCGGCCCCGCTCTTCAGCAGATGGAGCAGCTCGTCGGTCATCCGCATCTCGGAGGCCTTCTTCAGGTCCTTCTTATGCCTCCTGAGGGCCTTCCACGTCTCGGCGTGGATCTCGAAGTCGAGCCGGGCCGCGTACTCCACCGCCCGTACCATCCGGACCGGGTCCTCGCGGAACCGGATGTCCGGCTCCCCGATGGTCCGGATGACCTCGTCCTTCAGGTCGGCGAGTCCTCCCACGTAGTCGATGACCGAGAAGTCCGCGATGTTGTAGAAGAGACCGTTCACCGTGAAGTCCCGGCGGAACGCGTCCTGCTGCGGCGTCCCCCAGGTGTTGTCTTCACGGATCATGAGGTCCTCATCTCCCCCCCCCTCTCCGTCCGGACGCTGAGGCGTCCTGCGGAAGGTGGAGACCTCTACGACTTTGCCCCCCTTGAAGACGATGTGGGCCAGGCGGAACCGGCGCCCGATGAGGCGGCTGTTCCGGAAGAGCTTCTTGATCTGGTCGGGACGGGCGTCGGTCGCGACGTCATAGTCCTTCGGCTTGCGCTCCAGGAGCAGGTCCCGGACGGCGCCGCCCACCAGGTAAGCTTTGTGACCCGAGTTGTGCAGGCGGTAGAGGACCTTGAGGACCTCCTCGTCCATGTTCTTCCGGGAGATGTTGTGCTCGGCCCGGGGAACCACGAGGGGCTTCGACGGGCGGGGCTGCACGCCCCGGCCGAAGATCCGCCTGAGTATGTCTTTGGGAGACCACGAGTTAGAAGCGTTGGTATCTGCCATAGCCCTACAAGATATGGATGAGGAGGCCCGCGTCAAAAGAACAGTGGTGACCGTCCGGGATCGGCCCCGGGGGCCCGGGGGCCGTCAGGTCCCGGCCCTGCTGGCTCCGCGTCCCATCCCGAACCGTTCCGACCGTCCCTTCCGAGCCTCCGTACGACGCCCGCCAGGGCCGCCGGGGACCCGGAGAGAGGCCGCGCTAGAAGACCTGTCCGATGGCGAACTGCAGCCTGCCCTGCCCCCAGGCGCCCTGGAAATCGGTGGGCCACGCGTAGTCCAGGAAGAGGGTGAAGTAGCCGAGGTTGGCCCGTACACCCGCCCCCGCCGCCCCCACGATCCCGTTGCGGATCAGCGCGTTGGAGGCCTGGTCCGGTTCGAGCCATCGTGCCTCGGAACCCTCCTCCCACACCGCACCGGCGTCGGCGAAGGCGGCCACGTTCAGGAAATCCCAGTTGATCGACGCCCAGGGGAGCATCGGATAGCGCATCTCCAGGTTGGCCCAGGCGGCGTTGGTACCGTACATCTGCCCGTAGTCGGTACCGTGGACCGTGGTGGGACCGCCTACCCGGAAGGCCCTCCCGACCTGGTCGGACTCGTCCCGGAAGGTCCCGCCGAAGGCCCGGAAGGCCAACGCTCCCCGCTCGTTCACGTTGAAGTACTTGCGGTAATCCAGCATCAGCGTGGTACCGCTGAACTCGCCGAAGGCCTGGTCCACCGATGCCCGCCACCGCTGTCCCCCCACCGGACCGGAGATGTAGTAGAGGGCGGAATCGTAGACGTGGGCGGTGCTCACGCTGCCGTAGCTGTAGGAGCCGTAGTCCTGGAGTTCCCGCTCCCCCTGGAAGCTCCCGAAGAAGCTCTGGGCCTGTATCGACTCGGAGATATGGGCCCATCCCACGCTCCCCTCCACCCGGCTGAACCGGCTGAAGGGGTAGTAGCCGTCCAGGCTGATGCCCCGGTAGAGACGGCTGTAGTACTGGGTCCCCGAGAAGCTGTATCCCAGACCGATGTCGTAGCGCTGCTGGTAGAGGCTCAGACCCCACTGGAGCCGGCGGGATCGGTTCACGTACATGCCGGTGATGTTCGAGCGGTCGAGGCTCCCGAGCAGTCCGAGATAGAGGGTGAGGCTGTGGTTCCCGGTCATGTCCGAGAACCCGACGACCACGTCGCCCAGGATACCCACGTTGGTGGCGAAGCCCCCGCCGCCGAAGACGTAGTCGGCGGTGATCCTCGGGCTGTAGTCGCGGTAGGCGAAGGTGTCCTCGCTGCCCAGGCGGTAGCCGGCCCAGATCGGGGTATGCGGTTCCGCCATGCCCTCGTCGGCGGCCAGCGTGGCGTACGCCTTCTCGGTGGGGTCGGGCATGGTGTAGATGTCCCAGCCCTGGTCGCGAAAGGAGGAGAAGGCCATCGTGCCCGTCTCCCCGGCCCAGGAGATGGCGGGGCTGGTGGTGGTGATGCCCGAGACACCCGTCACCAGGTTGGTGACCTGTCGTATGATCCCGCTGTCCATGTCGTAGACGAAGACCTGCCGAACGCCGGCCCTGTCGCTCAGGAACGCGATGCGTTCCCCGTCCGGGCTCCAGACCGGGTTGAGGTCGTGGTACGAGCCTCCGGTGAGGAGCCGCCGGGAACCGGTCTCCGCGTCGATGAGGGCGAGACGATAGCCCCGGAAGTCCAGGTCCATGACACGGGTGGGCTGGCCGGCATCGGTGGCCACGGCCAGGGTCTTCCCGTCATGGGACCAGGCGGGATGCAGGTAGGTATAGACATCGTCGGTCAGGCGTCGAAGATCCCCGGTGGCCGCGTCGGCCACGTAGAGGTCCCGGCTCCCCCCCCTCATGCCGGTGAAGGCCACCTTCGACCCGTCGGGACTGATGGCGGCGCTGATGACGGACATCTCCTTCCAGCGCAGCCTCTTCACCGACTTGCCGCTCTCGGCGTCCCGAAGGTGGATCACGTCGTTGGGCCCCGCACTGGCCACGAAGGCCAGGGTGCTGCCGTCCGCGGTCCACGACATGGTGGACTCGAAGAAATCGATCATCTCCAGCGATCCGGAGGCCCCCCCTTTCGCGATCGCCTGGCGGATCTCTCCGGTCTCCGCGTTCGCGATGTAGACCCCGTCCCGCAGGTTCCGGTTCGCCACGAAGGCGATCCGGTCCCCTCCGGGACTGATGGAGGGGGTGAGGTTGAGGTTGTAGATCTGCCCCTCGTGCCTGATGAGCGCCTCGCCCACCGTGGAGACCTCCTCCTGGGAGGCGATCTCATCCGCGTACCGTTCCTTCAGCCAGACCTCCCACTCCTCACTCACCTCCTTCGGGCTCATCTTGTAGACCTCGGCCAGGGCCCCCATCCAGTCCCGGCGGAGGATGGTCTGCTTGAAGAAGCGGCGAACGCTCTCGTGACCGTATCGCTGGGCCAGGAAGTAGTAGAACCCGTTCCCCACCTGGTAGACCCGCTGGTCCCGGGTGTTCTCGAGCTGACGCAGCGTCATGATCTCGTCCCGGACCACCATGTCCTTGAGCCACATCTCGGCTGTGGGGTTCATGCCCTGGGAGATGTACTCGGACATCCCCTCCATCATCCAGAGGGGGGGCGACCACTGCAGGGGGCTCAGGCTCTCTCCCGCCCCGAGCAGCTTGTACTGGAAGGCGTGTACGAGCTCGTGGGTGAACACGTGGGTGAACTCGGCCATGCTGGGCATCATGGGGAGGATGACCCGCTGCTTCAGCGACTCGGTCACCCCCTGGGTGCCCTCCCGCGGGGCGCTCACCGCGTTGGTCTGCTGGAAATCCTTGTGGTCGGCGTAGAGGAGGACCGGGATGGGGTCCTTGAAATCCACCTGGAGCGCCTGGCTGACGTAGGCGTAGGAACGTTCGGCGATGAGGGCCGCGTCCCGGACCGCCTCCTCCGTGCCCTCGTAGTAGTAGAAGGCGAAGTGGGGACTCTCGAGGACCTTCCAGTCGAAGTGGTCCCACTGCACCTGGTTCTTCCCGAACTGGGCCTCCGCCCTGCCGGGGAAGAGGGAGATGGCGAGGAGGAGGGTCGCGAGGAGACCCGCGACCCGCATCGCCGCCGCCCCCTGTCCTCGGCGACGGGTGCTGCGCGCACAGCGTTCGGTCCGGTTGTTCATCGATCCACACTCCCTGTGTTCCCGGTCGGTGACTCGAGACGCTCCAGCACTTGGACGTCCGCCGGACGCTCCGAGTTCACAGCCGGGCTGATCCGGCTCGTTCCCCTCCGGGTCCGCACCCCGATCCCCCTCCTCCTCCTGCCCGCGGCTCAGACCCGCGGGTCCCGGATGGTCCCCTCGAAGGCGGGGACCGCCTTCCCTCCCACCCAGACCTCCGTGACGCTCTGCCCCACCATCTGGAGTTCCACCTCCACCCTGCCGGGCCGGCCCATCTCCTCCCCCTGGGTCACACCGAACCGTGCCTTGCCGCCCCCGGCACTCCCCTCCATCTCTGGAAGATAGTTGATGTAGGCGAGGTAGCCACCCAGCGAACCTGCTGCGGTCCCGGTGACCGGGTCCTCGTCCACCCCCACGGCGGGGGCGAAGGTCCTCACGTGCACATGGGCGTCCCCTCCCGCCTCCAGGGTCAGTATCTGGACCGTCGTGACGTCCAGTTCCCTGCTCAGCTGCCTCAGCGCCCGGAAATCGGGGGAGGCCGCCTCCACCGCCGACCGGTCCGGGAGCGCCACGTGGAGACACTTCAGACCCGTACTCACCCGGGCCGGGGGCCCTACGGCCTCATCCCCCTCCTCCAGCAGGGCCAGGGGCACACCCAGGGGACCGGCCAGGGTCTCCAGCTCGCCTCGGTAGGGATCCTGGAGGGGGGGCTGCTGCCCCATCAGGATCCGCTGGAGACCCTCGTCCCGGATGGCCAGGCGGAGGGGGAGCAATCCGGAGTTCGTCTCCTGCTGGACCACCACTTCCCCCTCCATGGTGGGGATCCGTCCCTCCCAGACCAGGGCGTGGAAGGTCGCCACCGTGGCATGCCCGCACAGGGGCACCTCGTCGGTGGGGGTGAAGAAACGGACCCGGTAGGGGTCCCCTTCACCGCCTCCGCACACGAAGGCGGTCTCCGAAGCGTTCACCTCCCGGGCGATGGCCTGCATCTGCCCGCTCTCCAGGTCCCCGGCATCCAGCACCACACCGGCCGGGTTCCCGGTGAAGGGGCGATCGGTGAAGGCGTCGATGAGCATGAGTCGTCGTGAGGCCATCCTCTCTCCTTCTTCCCGGCAGGCCGTCCCCGGCCCGCCCGAGTTGTGCGCGCATACTGACCCTCAGGGGACGGTAGGAGCTTGACAGCGGGACGGGAAGCTCCATCTTTCAGAGTCTGTATGGAGATTCCCACGAGCAGTCTGCCCATCAGGAGGACCTGCAGTGCCGACACACAAGTCCGCTGAGAAGCGCCTTCGACAGAACGAGAAGAGGCGCCAGCACAACAAGGCCCGCCGCTCCAGGGTGCGGACCCTCATGAAGCAGATCCGCAGCGACCCCGGAGCCAAGGAGGCCCCGGAACTCCTCAAGGAGGTCTCCTCCCTGCTGGACCGGTATGCCGCCCGGGAACTCCACCACCAGAACAAGGCGGACCGGATCAAGTCCCGTCTCACCCGGCTCGTGCAGGAGCACCGGTAGAGAGACACAGAGGACCCTCCCGCCGCGTACCCGGGCGGACGGGCGCGGAACGTCTCCCTCGCCCTCAGACCCGGTAGCGCTCCAGCTCCTCCCCCACCAGGATCCGCCCCAGGTAGACCTTCCCCGCCTCCTCCATGAGGGCCGGGGGATCCTGGATCGTCTCCTCCAGGAAGTGGACCAGCAGCAGGGTGCCTGCCCGGGCACGCTCGGCCGCCCTCCCCGCATCCTCGGCGGTACTGTGCCCCTCGTGCATCTCCGAGCGGGCCGACTCCCGGCAGGTGGCCTCGTGGACCAGGAGGTCGACCCCCTGCGCCAGCCGGTCCACTCCCTCACAGGGTTCGGTATCGGAGGTGTAGGCCATGCTCGCCTCCCCGCACTGGGCCCGCACCCCGATGCAGGGCCGGGAATGGGCCACCGCCTCGGTCCAGAGGCGCAGGTCCCCCTCCCGCCATACCGGCGTGCCCCCCCGGATCGAATCCTCCGGCACCGTCACCCATCGCAGGGGCACCTCGGGCCGCTCCGCCAGGTCGAAGGTCTCCAGCAGGGCCCGGGCGGTCTTCAGCACGGAGGACAGACCCAGGATGGGGAGGGGTTCCCCGCGGGGCTTCGGGACCAGACAGTGTATCAGGCTGGGCAGCCCGTAGAGGTGGTCGGGGTGCGTGTGGGTGAGGAGGATACCCCTGAGCCGGGAAGGATCCAGGCCCGCCCGGCGCATCCTCCGCTCGGGGCTCGCCCCGGCGTCGATGAGCCAGAGGCCGTCCTCCCACTCCAGGACCAGGGAGGTGTTCTCCCGGTCCGCGGGCGGGAAAGCGGCCCCCGTTCCCAGCAGGATGACATCCAGGGCCCGGGCCACGGGACGCTTACTTGCCCATCCCCACGCTCTGGGCACGCTGCATCAGCTTGCCCTCGGTCCCGATGGAGGGGGCGATGATGAGTTCGGTGAGCTGGAACTCCCGGATGTCACGCGCGCCCACGTTGCCCATGCTGGTCTTGATGGCGCCCACCAGGTTCTGGCTCCCGTCGTCCACCTTGGCCGGGCCCATGAGGATCTCTTCCAGTGTGCCGGTGGTGCCCACGCGGATCCGGGTGCCCCGGGGCAGGTTGGCGTGAGGGGTGGCCATACCCCAGTGGAAACCGCGGCCCGGGGCCTCTTCCGCCCGGGCGAATGCGCTCCCGACCATGACCGCGTCGGCCCCGCAGGCCA
The DNA here is from genome assembly GCA_046497505.1 of bacterium. Taxonomy (GTDB): domain Bacteria; phylum Blakebacterota; class Blakebacteria; order Blakebacterales; family JAWOFN01; genus JAWOFN01. Next base: position 45,829 of record JAWOFN010000078.1, read on the forward strand.
GCGCCTTGCAGATGTCGCCTCCGGTGCGCATGCCGCCGTCGGTGATGATGGGGACGTACTTGCCGGAGTTCTTGAAATGGAAATCACGGGCGGCGGCACAGTCGATGGTGGCGGTGACCTGGGGCACTCCGATCCCCAGCACACCCCGGGTGGTGCAGGCGGCGCCGGGGCCGATGCCCACCAGCAGCCCGTCGATGCCCGCCTCCATGAGTTCCAGGCTCACCCTGTAGCCCACCGTGTTGCCCACGACGACCGGCACGGGTATCTGCCTGCAGAAGGACTCGAAATCGAGGGTCTCGTACTCGCTGGATTCGTGGCGGACGGTGGTCACCGTGGACTGGACCACGAAGAAGTCCACCCCCGCGTCCGCAGCGATCTTCCCGTACTCCTCCGCCTTCTGGGGGATGGAGGAGACGATGGCCGGGACGTCCGCGTCCTTGATCTCCTCGATCCGCTTCCTGATCAGGCCGTCCTGGATCGGGGGCTCGTACAGCTTCTGGACCAGCTTGGTGGCTTCCTCGGGGGTGGCATCGGCGATCTCGTCCAGCACCTCGCTGGGATCCTCGTAGCGGGTCTGGACCCCCTCCAGGTTCAGTACCGCCAGCCCGCCCAGCTTCCCCATGGCCACGGCGAACCCCACGTCCACCACGCCGTCCATGGCACTGGCGATGATCGGGATCTGGAACCGGTGGCCGGCGAGTTCCCAGGAAGGATCGGTCTCGTTCGGATTGACGGAGATCCCACCCGGAGCGAGTGCGACTTCGTCGAAACCGTAGCACCGGCGGGCCTTGCGTCCGATACCGAGATACATGCCCATGGGGTGGTCCTCCTCGTGCGCTTCGGCACATTCCAGGTGCCCGGTGGGGACCGGGCGGGGCGGACGGGGAAAGTTAGGCTCAATGTAGGGTCGTCCCCCCGGCGGGCAACACCATTCTCCCCGGGAAAGGCGCCGGACCGCCCTCCTCCGCTCCTACTCCGGTTCTCCCACGTTCTCGGAGACGAAGCCCGCCTCGCCGTGGGCCCCGTCGCAGAAGGGCTTCGCCCTGCTGTGCCCGCAGCGGCAGAGGGCGAAGGGTGCCTGGTGGTCCAGCTCCTCACCGTCCATGCCCTCGAGGGTGACGTCGCCGCCCTGCACCAGGTAGGGTCCGTTCTTGTTGGCGATGATCTTCACTCCACTCATCGTCGCTGCGCTCCCGTGTATGGGGTGGTCATGTCGGACGCAAGATGACGCGGTGCATCCCCGCCCGGCAAGGCAAGGTCCTCAGACGTCCGCCAGGGTGCCGCGGAAGACCAGCGTGACGGGTCCCTCGAGCCAGAGGTCGCGGATGCGGTCCGGCTCCCCTTCCTCACCGGGCTCACGATCGAAATGGACACGGAGCAGCTCACCGCTGCGGGGACGGAACAGGAGGGGGGAGGAGGAACCCTTCCGAGCCAGGAGTACGGCACAGGAGGCCGCCCCGGTGCCGCAGGCGAGGGTCTCTCCCTCCACCCCCCGCTCGTAGGTCCGGATCGCGTGAGCACCGGAAGCGTCCGGTTCCAGGGCGAGGAAATCCACGTTCGCCCCCTCCGGCCCCAGGCTCTCGTGCCGCCGCATCCGGGCACCCTCCCTCGCCACATCGACCTCTCCCGGGTCTCCCACCGGGAGCACCAGGTGGGGGACCCCCACGGCGAGGAGCGACCCCTCCCGGTCCGCACCTCCCTCCTCACCGGCGAGGGAGACCTCCTCGAGCGGGGTCGGGTCCCCCAGCGTGACCATCACGGTGCGCTCCCACCCCACCGCGCGGTGGAGGCCGTCGGGAGCCTCGAAGCTCACCGACCAGACCTGTCTCGCCCCGATCCCCTCCGGCAGCTCCCACCCCCGGGGACGGGGGGTGTCCACCGAGAGCTCCCTGCCCAGTCCCTTCTCCACCGCCGCCGCCCACGCGATGCACCGGGCCCCGTTCCCGCACATCGCGGCCGCCGAGCCGTCGGCGTTCAGATAGCGCATCGCGAACATCGCGTCCCGGTGGTCGGAGGGACGAATGAGCAGCACCCCGTCCGCCCCGACACCCGTCCTGCGCCTGCACAGCCGGGCCCACCGCTGCGCTCCGGTGCTCTCACAGGAGCCGTCCCGGTCATCGAAGACCAGGAAGTCGTTCCCCGCCGCGGTCATCTTCAGGAAGGAAGCGCTCATGGGCGGTCCCGGGGTCCCGGTCGAGCGGGCGGGATCGAGAAGGGGTCCGGAACCGTGTCGGGGAGGGCGGATGCGGCCGTGTCGGCGGGGACCAGGCTCCGGATCGGCGGGCCCAGGTAGAGGGGGGGGTCCACCTCGCTGTAGAAGGAATCGTTCACGTAGAGGGAATCGGTGATCGCGTTCATCACCTCCGAGGGCTCGAAGGGGTCCACGCTCCCCGCGTCCCAGGTGCCGTCGCCGTCCGCGTCGTGCCACCCCCAGAGGATGTACTCCCCCACCGGGAGTTCCGGGGACTGGAAGCGCCCGGGGCCCTCCCGCACCATGAGGGTGCGCCGGGGGGCGCCGGGCGTACTCCCCTCGAGGACCAGCCGGTATCTGGCGGGGTCGGAGAGTTCCTCCCCCTCCACGGTGATCATGAGCCAGCCGGCCCCGGGCAGGGGCGCCCCGCGCCAGGCGATGCGCACCTCCTCCCCGGGTCCGGTCCGTCCCGTCCAGGAGACCAGGCTCTCCTCCGGGACCGCCAGCGTGTACCAGGCGTCCTCCTCCACTCCGCCGGCGGGACGGAGTTCCACGGTCATGGGGTCGAGCCAGGTGCGCTCCAGCTCCGGGGTCCCGGGCCCTTCAAGGCTCCAGGGCCCGAGGGCCGAGGTGTCGATCTCGGTGGAGAAGGTGAGCTGCACGACCGAGCGGGCGTTGAGGGAACGGCTGGAATCGGGGGGCGTGTGGGAGACCAGCCGGGGACGGGCGGTGTCCTCCCGGGCCGGTGCCGAGAAGGTCACCGGACCGGGAGCGGGCCGGTGGGGGTTGCCCAGGGCGTCCGCCGCGTAGAGCAGCCTGACGCGGTAGCGCTGCCCCTCCTCCAGGCCCGAGACCAGCAGCACCATGTTCGCCGGTGACTGGATGGGGAAGTAGCTCCGGAGGACCTCCGGGGGGGGCACCTCGGTCCCCGACCGCCGGCCGCCGGCGTCCCCTCTCCCCCCGCCCTCCTCCGACGGGGTATGGGGTGTGAGTGCGACCGCCGGCATCGGCTCTCGGGCCGGCGGCTCGCTGAAACGCACCTGTACGTGCCGCAGGTCCCGTGCCGAAGCGGAGCGGATCCTGGGGCCGATGGTGTCCCGGGGTGCCACGCCCACCTGGACCCTCCGCCACCGGTCCCGAGCCTGGGCGATCTCCAGATCGACGGTGGGTACGGCCAGGAGGTCGGCGTCCGGGTCGTAGGGGAGCCGGCCGTCGACGTCACGGAAGGCGAAGAGCCGATAGGTCCCCCGGGCCAGGTTGGTCAGGGAGAAGGCCCCGTCGTCGTCCGACTGCTTCACGTAGAGGGGGAACAGGGGGTCCTCCGGGT
>JAWOFN010000014.1:0-30388 GCA_046497505.1 bacterium
GGGGACGTGGATGGCCTTCACCCCGGCGGCGTGGGGCTCGATCTCCGCCAGCTCCCCGGGCCCGATGAGGCGGCAGGCCACCCCGTTGGCCCGTCCCCGCTCGCAGAGGTCCTCCAGGCGGTCTGCCTCCTCCTCCTCGACGGCCACGATGACCTTCCCGCAACGGTCGAAGGCGATCCCCTCCTCCTCGCAGAACCTCTCCAGGGCGGCCTTCCCGCGGCGGCAGGTCCGTGCCTTCAGCGAGCCGGGGCGGTAGTAGATACCGGAGTGGATGACCCCCGAGTTGTGCCCGGTCTGGTGCCGGGCCAGGGCGTCCTCCTTCTCGAGCAGGGTGAGCGATGTGTCCGGGCGGTGCTGCAGCAGGCGGTGGGCGGCGGCCAGGCCCACGATCCCCCCGCCGATGATGAGCACGTCGCTGGTCTCCATGGTCCCCCTTCCGATCCCCTTCCCATCCGGGCCCGCTCCGTTGACAGTCCCGGTCCGGACCCGCATATTGCATCACTTGACCACGAAAGGACAACTCCCCTTGTGTCCCCTCCCGGGGTGCGGCGCGTGCCGCTGCGGCAGGAGGACGCGGACACGGACATCACAGCGAGAGTGGCGGAACTGGTATACGCGCAGGATTTAGGATCCTGTGGGGAGATCCCATGGGGGTTCGAGTCCCCCCTCTCGCACCAGTGAGCCTCTCCCAGGCAGGAGCATCATCATCGACGTGAAAGTGACGGTAACCGAGACCTCGACCTGGCAGCGAACCCTGGAACTCGAGATCCCCAGGGAGCGGGTCGAGGAAGAAGAGAGCAAGTTCCTCAAGGAGTACCAGAAGCAGGTGGACATCCCGGGCTTCCGGAAGGGGAAGGCCCCGGAGAAGATGGTACTGCAGCGCCACGGGGATGCCATCCGCTCCGACGCCATCGAGGAGATCCTCCCGCGGGCCCTCACCGACGCCCTCACCGGCGAGGACATCTCCCCCCTGGCGCCTCCCCGGGTCGTGGACCTGGATTTCGGCGAGGAGGGCCCCCTGACGGTGAAGGCGGTCGTGGAGGTGATGCCGGAGTTCGAGGTGAAGGGCTACAAGAAGCTCAAGCTGGAGAAACCGGTCCGGCCCATCACCGAGGAGGACGTGGACGAGGCCCTGGGGGGGCTGCGTGAGCGCACCGCGGAGCTGGTCCCGGTGGACCGGGCCGCCGGGGACGGCGATTACCTGCTGGCCGACATCATCCAGTGCGATGAGTCCGGCGCGCCCATCATCGGCCAGAAGAGCGAGAACCGCACCCTGATGGTCGCCGAGGAGGGGGAGGGCTCCGGTGTGGGCCGCCAGCTCATGGGGGTCCGCAAGGGGGACGAGCGCCGGGTGGTGGTCGAGCACGACGAGGAGGCCCCCGATGCCGCTGGTCAGGAGGGGACGCATAAACACATCTTCCTGGTACAGGTCCACGAGGTGAAGGAGAAGCGGCTGCCCGAGCTGGACGACGAGTACGCCCGGGGGCTGGGGGAGTTCGACGACCTGGCCGACCTGCGGAAGCGGGTGCGGGAGGACCTCGAGGGGCAGATGGAGGAGGAGGCCCGCAAGCTCATGGTGGGCCAGGCCATCGACCAGCTCATCAAGAAGAACGACATCGAGGTGCCGCAGTCCCTCATACGGCGCTACCTGGACGGCGTGGTCGAGGACTACAAGCAGGCCCTCGAGCAGCAGGGTGCCGGCGCGCAGATGGACGAGCAGGCGGTGAGGAACGAGTACCGGGGCATGGCCACCGTCCAGCTCCAGTGGCAGCTCATGCAGTCGCGCATCGCCGAGCAGGAGGGCCTCGAGGTCACCGAGGAGGAGGTCCGGGAACAGACCGAGGCGTTCGCGGAGAACTACGACGTGGGACCGGAGGAGGCCTACCGGGCCCTGGCGGCCCAGGGGAGGCTGGATCGGATCCGCTCCGAGCTGCGGGAGAAGAAGGTGGTGGACCTCATCATCGACTCCGCGAAGGTGAAGGAGAAGAAGGTCTCGCCGAAGGAGGAAGAAGCGCCGGCCCCGAAGGTCGTGACACCTTCGTCACAGGGGCGGTCCATGATCGCGGGAGGGGACGAGGGTCCCAGCGGACCGGAGTCGGAGGGGCCCGGGGACAGCGGCCTCATCATCCCCGGCCGGTAACCGAACACCACGGACGAGCGAACAAGGGAAGGACGGACGCAATGGGCCTGGTACCCATGGTGGTGGAGACGACGGGGCGCGGAGAGCGTGCCTACGACATCTACTCCCGGCTCCTCAAGGACCGGATCGTCTTCATCGGGACAGCCATCGACGACAACATCGCCAACCTGATCATCGCCCAGCTCCTCTTCCTCGACGCCGAGGACCCGGACAAGGACATCCAGATCTACATCAACAGTCCCGGGGGGAGCGTGACCGCCGGGCTGGGGATCTACGACACGATGCAGTACGTCCGCCCCGACGTGGCCACGGTCTGCATGGGACAGGCGGCCAGCATGGGGGCGATCCTCCTCATGTCCGGCGCCCAGGGGAAGCGTTCCTGCCTGCCCAACTCGCGGGTCATGATCCACCAGCCGTGGGGCGGGGTGGAGGGCCAGGCCACCGACATCGAGATCCACACCCGGGAGATCCTGAAGCTCAAAAAGAGGCTGAACGACATGATCGTCGAGCATACGGGGCAGCCCCTCGACAAGGTGAAGCAGGACACCGACCGCAACTATTTCATGGACGCGCAGCAGTCCAGGGATTACGGCCTGGTGGACAGTGTCTTCGACCCCGCGAAGGACGTGGGCGGAGCGAAGACGGAGGGACACGAGAAGGACGAGGACGAGAAGGAAGAGAAGGAAGACTGAGATGACAGACGACCGGACGGGCGGAGGCCCGGAGAAGGGCACGGCGAAGGGGCCCGGCCCGGGGGGCACGGTGAAGACCGGCGGCGGCTCGGGCGGCGGAGGGGGGCGGAGCGGCCTGCGCTGCTCCTTCTGCGGCAGGGGTCCCGAGCAGGTGCAGAAGCTCATCACCGGCCCCGACGTGCACATCTGCAACGAGTGCGTGGAGCTGTGCAACGACATCCTCCGGGAGGAGGAGGACCGGGTCCCCGACTTCGACCTGGACACCCTCCCCACCCCCCGGGAGATCGTGGATGTGCTCGACAGCTACGTCATCGGCCAGGACCGGGCGAAGAAGACCCTCTCGGTGGCGGTCTACAACCACTACAAGCGGATCAAGTACCGGCAGGGACTCCACGAGCTGAAGGACGACGACGTGGAGCTGGAGAAGGCGAACATCCTGCTGCTGGGTCCCACGGGGGTGGGCAAGACCCTCCTGGCCCAGACGCTGGCCCGCATCCTGAAGGTCCCCTTCACCATCGCCGACGCCACCACCCTCACCGAGGCGGGGTACGTGGGCGAGGACGTGGAGAACATCCTGGTGCGTCTGCTCCAGGCGGCGGACTACGACGTGAAGCGGGCCGAGCTGGGCATCGTCTATGTGGACGAGATCGACAAGATCGCCCGGAAGAGCGAGAACCCCAGCATCACCCGGGACGTATCGGGTGAGGGGGTCCAGCAGGCCCTGCTGAAGATCCTGGAGGGGACCACCGCCCAGGTGCCTCCCAAGGGGGGGCGCAAGCACCCCGAGCAGGCCCTGATCCAGATCGACACCGCCAACATCCTCTTCATCTGCGGCGGCGCCTTCGACGGTCTGGACAAGATCGTGGCCCGGCGCCTGGGCCGTAAGGTGGTGGGTTTCGGCCAGTCCCGGACGGGGTCGGTGGACCTGCGCGACCGGGGGAGCCTGCTGGCCCGCACCGAGTTCGACGACCTCCTGCGATACGGGCTGATCCCCGAGCTGGTGGGGCGCCTGCCGGTGCACTGTGCCCTGACCGACCTGGACGAGGAGGCGCTCCTCCAGATCCTCACCGAGCCGAAGAACGCCCTGGTGAAGCAGTACCTGAAGTCCTTCGAGATGGACGGGATGGAACTGGTCTTCGACGAGGAGGCCCTCCAGGCGGTCGTCCGCATGGCCCTGACGAAGGGCACGGGGGCGCGGGCCCTCCGCTCCATCCTGGAGCAGGTCATGCTCGACCTCATGTACGAGATCCCGGGAACCGCCGATACGGGGCGGATCCAGGTCACCGCCGAGATGATCGAGAAGGGGGCCGAGGAGGTCCTCCAGCGGGAGGAGATCCTGGAGGCCGCCGAGGAGACCGAAGAGGAAGAGGCCGCGCCGGCAGCCGCGGTGGAGGTCTCCGAGACCGAAGAAGAGCAGGAACAGAAGAAGCGGGCATAGAAAACGAGACCTGCCATGACCGGCACATCCCCGAAGCCGGACGAGCGCGGCTTCACCTATCTGGACGATACCTACCGTCTCCCCGAACGGCTCCCCCTGGTGCCGCTCCGGGACGTGGTGGTCTTCCCCCACATGGTCTACCCGCTGCTGGTGGGCCGCCCCTCCAGCCTGGAGTCGGTGGAACAGGCCCGCCGCATGGCGGGTGAGGAGGAGACCGCCCTGATCCTCCTGGCCGCCCAGAGCAGTTCCGAGGTGGAGCTGCCCGAGCCCGACGACGTCTACGACGTGGGCGTGGCGGCCCGGATCCTTCAGGTGGTGCGGCTGCCCAGCGGCATGCTCAAGGTCGTGGTGGAGGGGATGCGGCGGGTGGCCCTCCGCGACTTCGACCTCTCCCGGGAGGGTTTCCACGCCGCCGCGCCCGAGCTCATGCCGGAGATGCAGGAGGACTCCCCCCGGACCGAGGCCCTGGCCCGCTCGGTCACCTCCCACTTCGCCGAGTACGTGGACGTGCACCGGCAGATCCCCGAGGAGGTGGTCACCGCGGTGAACGGCGCCCGGGAACCGGGCCGGATCGCCGACCTGGTGGCGGGCCACCTGGGATCGGACATCGCCGACCGGCAGCGCATCCTGACCCAGCCGGACGTGGGGCTGCGGCTGCAGGCGGTGCTGGAGCTGCTGGCCGCCGAGACCGAGATCCTCAGCCTGGAGCGGAGCATCGAGGGCGAGGTGCGCAGCCGCATGCAGGACAACCAGCGGGAGTACTACCTGCAGGAGCAGATGCGGGCCATCCGGGAGGAGCTGGGTGAGGACGACGAGTACGCCGAGATCGAGGAACTGAAGGAGTCGATCGAGCAGGCGGGGATGTCGAAGGAGGCCCGGGAGAAGGCCCTGGCCGAGGTGGACAAGTTGGCCCGCATGCACACGATGAGCCCCGAGGCGACGGTGGTGCGCAACTACCTGGACTGGCTCGTCACCATCCCCTGGAAGGAGCGCACCGAGGACCATCTCGACCTGGGGGATGTGCGGCGCTGCCTGGACGAAGACCACCACGGCCTGGAGAAGGCGAAGGAACGGGTCCTGGAGTACCTGGCCGTGATGAAGCTGGTGGGGCGCATCAAGGGCCCCATCCTCTGCCTGGTGGGCCCCCCGGGCACGGGCAAGACCAGCGTGGCCCGCTCCATCGCACGGTCCCTGGGACGGGAGTTCGTCCGGATGTCCCTGGGCGGGGTCCGTGACGAGGCGGAGATCCGCGGGCACCGGCGCACCTACATCGGCGCGCTGCCCGGCCGCATGATCCAGTCGATGAAGAAGGCGGGTACCCGCAACCCGGTCTTCCTCCTGGACGAGGTGGACAAGATGTCCAGCGACTTCCGGGGCGACCCCGCCTCGGCGCTGCTCGAGGTGCTCGACCCCGAGCAGAACAGCACCTTCCAGGACCACTACCTGGAGGTGGAGTACGACCTCTCCGAGGTGCTCTTCATCACCACGGCCAACACCCTCTATCCCATCCCCGACGCCCTCCGGGACCGGATGGAGGTCATCGAGATGCACGGCTACCTGGAGCCGGACAAGCTGGCCATCGCCCGCAACTACCTGCTCCCCAAGCAACTCGAGCGCCACGGGCTGGACGAAGGGGCCATCCTCATCTCGGACAACTGCCTGAAGGACCTCGTCTCCGGCTACACCCGTGAGGCGGGGGTCCGGAACCTCGAGCGCCAGCTCGCCACCCTCTGCCGCAAGGTCGCCCGGAAGGCCGCCGAGGCGGCGGAGGAGGGCAGGGACTCACCCCTCCCGGTGCGGGTCTATCCCTCCAGCCTGGAGCGCTATCTGGGGGTGGCCTCCTACGAGGAGTCGATCGCCGAGCAGGCGGACCTGCTGGGCGCGGCCCAGGGGCTGGCCTGGACCTCCACGGGCGGCGACCTGCTGAAGATCGAGGTGGCCCTGGTGCCCGGGAAGGGACGGCTGCAGCTCACCGGCAAGCTGGGGGACGTGATGCAGGAGTCCGCGAAGGCGGCGGTGACCTACGCCCGGGCCCACGCCCGGGAGTGGGGTTACGACCCCGACTTCCACAGCACCACCGACATCCACATCCACGTGCCCGAGGGAGCCATCCCCAAGGACGGGCCCTCGGCGGGCATCACCGTCGCCACCGCGCTCATCTCCGCCCTCTCCGGCCGGCGGGTGCGGCGGGACGTGGCGATGACCGGGGAGATCACCCTCCGGGGGAACGTGCTCACCATCGGGGGGCTCAACGAGAAGGTCATGGCCGCCAAGCGGGCGGGCATCCCCACCGTGATCCTCCCCCACGACAACGCCCGCCACCTGAAGGAGCTGCCCAGGAGCGTGGCCCGGGGGATGGAGTTCATCCAGGCCCGGAGGATGTCCGACGTGCTCCAGGCGGCGCTGAGGAAGGGACCGGGCAGGGGGAAGGAGATCTCCGACCGGCTCCCCGCCCCTCCGGCGGTGTGATGGACCCGGTCTTCCCCGCAGCACCGAAGGATGTCCTGGAGAGCACCTACGAGCTCTCGGCGGTCCGGCCCGAGCAATTGCCCGGACCGGATGCCCCCGAGATCGCCTTCGCCGGGCGCTCGAACGTGGGCAAGTCGAGCCTCATCAACGCCCTGCTGGGCCGGCGGAACCTGGCCCGGACCAGCAACACCCCCGGCAAGACGCGGGCCCTGAACTCCTATCGCCTCCGTGTCCGGGCCGCCCGGGAAGGCCGCAGCGTGGAGGGCGCCCTCCGCTTCGTGGACCTGCCCGGATACGGCTACGCGAAGGTCTCCAAGGCCGAGCGAGCCGCCTGGGGGCCCCTCATCGAGGGCTACCTGCTGGAGCGCCGGGAACTGTGGGGGGTGGCCCTGGTCATCGACGGCCGCCGCGAGCCCGCCGACAGCGACCTGATGATGGCGGAGTGGCTCGGGGTGAGCCGCATACCTTACGCGGCGGTCCTCACCAAGACGGACAAGATCAAGCAGGCCGAGCAGGCGGTGGTGAAGCGGGCCTCCGAGGGTTTGCTCCGCAGCCTGGGGGCCCGGCACGTGCTCCAGGTCTCCAACGTCAAGGGCACCGGTATCCAGCGTGTCTGGCCCGCCCTGGAGGAACTGGGGAGCGGGCTCTGACCGGGGCCGGCAGGCGGGTCCGGCTCGGGATGATCCTGTCCATTGCGGCGACGGTCTCGGTCGTGTCTGGCATACGACCCGCAGTCGAGGGGTTGCGGATTCGTCTCGTGGAGACCCGCAGCATGACGGTGGGCGAACGTCTGCAGGCGCATCATCCCTGGTATGGACGTCTCAGCGAGCCCCTGGCATCTGTTCGGGACAGCGTCGCCGAGCAGGAGGCCCTCCTGGTGGAGACCGAGGGTCTCCCCCCCTGGTTCATCCCGCCCGCGGTCTACCCCCGACCGGTGTACCACCACGATGGATCCTCCGCCGGGACCCTCGCGGAAAGGGACCGTCCGCGGTATCTGCTCCGTCTGCGTTTGGAAGAGGGGGTCGTGGTCTGGTCCCTTGAGCAGGGGGAGAAGCGGTGAATCCCCCCTACGGATCGGGGGCGGTGCCCGGGGTGTGGGCGTGGCTGATCCTGGGGATCCTCCACCTCAGCTACGTCGGTATGGGGATGCTGCTCCTCGATCTTCCGACCTGGCAGGATCGGTCCGGGCTGCGAAGGCGCGATACCTGGCAGATGTCCTGCTGTTACTTCACCGGTCTCACAGCCCATATCATTCTCCTCTATCTAGCGGCCCTCACGGTCGGGGTCCGTCCCTGGATGGTGTACCTCCTGGGGACCGTTGGCCTGTCCGGATTCGTCACACGGATCCGCGGCGGTGCGGAGGAACCGGTCTCCTCAGGCGGACCGACACGATCCCGCGACCGCGTCCTGGTCCTCCTGTGGTTGGGTGTGGCGGCCGTTCCCCTCCTCTACGTCGCCGCAACCATCGTCACGCTGCCGGCCGTCGGCTACGACAGCACGGCCATCTGGTACCCGAAGGCACTGCACCTGCATGGAGGTGGGTCGGTCTGGTCGGCGTACTTCACCGATCCTGGTCTGGTCCACCCGCACCCCTCGTATCCCCTCTTCCTGCCCCTGTTCATCGCGGGTCAACTCTCCGCCCCGGGCATCGCCGGAGACTTCCTGGTCAAGCCGGGCGTCCTCTACCTCTACGTGATGGGATTCCTCGCCGTTTTCGGTGCCCTGCGAAGACACCTGGCATCCCACCACGCCCTGGCGGCTCTCGCACTCCTGCTCTACGCGCCGTTCCTGGGTCCGGCGGCCGGGTCCGGGCCGACGGTGAGCCTCTACGCGGACTTCCCGCTGGCCATCGCGATCCTGATGACTGTGGTGGGCCTGTCCGGGTATCTTGCCACAGGACGCATCCAGGACCTGTGGGGTGCGACGGCCGGTCTGGTGATGGCGGTGCTCCTGAAGGATGAGGGCTCCGCGTGGCTGTTCAGCGTCTTCGTCGTCCTGCTTGCTGCGTACCGGTACAGCGATCTGCGGGAGCCAGTCAGAGGGGTGTTGCGCGTCCTGTGGCTCCCCGGTCTGGTCGCCGTCGTCCTGATCGCCGTCAGGCTCTACCTGCCTGCCGGTTCCGATCTGGGACCTCCCGACGCCGAGATGCTCCTGGCCCTGCCCGGGGCCGCCCTGCGCGTGGCAGGGGCCTGGCTGTGGGACCTGGTGAACCCCTGGCGGTGGGGCGTGCTGTTCACGACGGTCCTGCTCCTGACAGGTGCTGGCCTTCTTGGGGGGGCGCCGAAGGGGTGGGGGTGGGTCTTGCTGATGATCCTCCTGCAGTGGCTTGTCTACGTGACAGCGATGGCCCTCCTGGATCTGCAGGGCGCGGGAGCGAACTACTACCGGGGGGCGACCTGGGACCGTCTCGCCCTCCACCTGGTTCCCTCCCTCCTGGCGGCAGCCACCGCGTTCCACGCACCATCGAGGACGCCCGGGTAATGCGGTTGATTTCCTGTGCGCCCGTCTGTTTGATGCTCACATCCCTGGCGGCAAAGGCCGCGAACCTCTGATAAGGGCACCAGCATGGATCCGATCCCCTTCCTCGACCTCACGCCGCAGAACGAGCCCCTCCAGGACGAACTGAAGGAGGCGGCCGCCCGGGTCATCGAGAGCGGCGTCTTCATCCTGGGACCCGAGGTAGAGGCCTTCGAGGAGGCGTGGGCCGACTACTGCGGCACCGAACACGCGGTGGCCCTCAACAGCGGCACCTCCGCCCTGCACCTGGGGCTGCTCGCCCTGGACGCGGGACCGGGGGACGAGGTCATCACCGTCGCCCACACGTTCATCGCCACCGTGGAGGCGATCCTCTACACCGGGGCGAGGCCGGTCTACGCCGACATCCATCCCGAGACCCTGGTCATGGATGTGCGCACCGTGGAGGGGCTCATCACCGAGCGCACCCGGGCCATCCTGCCCGTCCACCTCTACGGCAACCCGGTGGACATGACCGCCCTGCTTGAGGTCGCCGACCGGCACGGGGTCCCCCTCCTGGAGGACGCGGCCCAGGCGCACGGCGCGGCGCACCGGGGTCGGAAAGCGGGCTCCTGGGGTCGGGCGGGGACCTTCAGTTTCTACCCCACCAAGAACCTGGGCGCCCTGGGGGAGGGCGGCATCCTCACCACCGACGACGAGGAGGTGGCTGAGTCGGTACGGAGCCTGCGCAACCACGGCCAGACCGGCGCTTACTACCACACGGCGGTGGGCTACAACTACCGCATGACCGCCTTCCAGGGGGCCATGCTGCGGACCAAGCTGACCCGCCTGGAGACCTGGAATGGGCAGCGGCGGGAACTGGCGGCACGATACGACGAGCTGTGCGATGAGGCGGGCATCGAGCGGATGCAGGTGAGGGAAGGGGACGAGTGCGTCTACCACCTCTACCCGGTGCTCGTCCCGGACCGGGACCGGGTCCAGCAGGAGCTGGAAGAGAAGGGCATCCCCACCCGGGTCCACTACCCCACGCCGCTCTTCTCCCAGCCGGCGGCGGCATCGGCGGCCGCGGTGGGGCGGGACGACCTGGCCGTGACCCGGTCAGCGGCCGCCCGGGTCCTGAGCCTCCCCTTCTATCCCGGGATGGGAACAGAGAAGGCGGAGGAGGTCGTGACGACCCTCTCCGCCCTCGTCGACTAGAACCCGCCCTGTCGTCCCGAGATGGCCGGGCCGATCAGCCGCCGCTGCGGGTGATCTGCCAGACCAGGAGCAGCACGGTGGTGAGGCTGCTCAGGATGGCCGTGGTGTCCCGGATGACCTCCCAGGCGTCCCGCTCGGTCTCCTCGTGGAGGGGGACGTGGATCTCCGAGCCCGGCTCCACCTCCGGGTCGGGGAGGATCCACCACCGGGGCTGCCAGATGCTGCCGTTGGGCAGCACCACCCGCATCCGTCCCCCGTCCGCCCGTTCGGTGTAGCCGCCCGCCTGGGCGATGTAGTAGCCGGGCTTCTTGCCGGGCCGGTAGAGCACGCTGGTGGGGTATTCCACCGCCCCCCGCACCGACACGAAATCCACCCGCGGGGGCACGTAGAGGGAGTCGCCGGGCTGCATGACCAGGTTGTCGATGGCCGCGGGGTCGCCGAGGGCCTCATCAAGGCGGATGTTGATCCGGCCGGCCCCCTCCCGCCTCCGGTGGAAGCGGGCCCCCTCGGGGTAGGCGTAGGGGGTCAGGCCGCCGGCGCGCCCGACCACATCCGCCAGCGTCTCGTCCTCCCTGCGCAGGGCGTACTCCCCGGGGAAGAGGACCTCCCCCCGCAGAGCCACCAGGCGCTGGGTCTCCCACTGGGGACGCGTCCGTACGAAGACCTGGTCGAAGTCGCGGAGGTAGCACGGCTCCTCGTTCCGGGGGGAGTAGGAGGTGTCGATGGGGACCTGGAAGATCTCGAACTCGCTGACCGAACCGTCCTCCACCAGCTGCAGCCTCGCCACCTCGGCGGCACGGTCCCAGGCGTCCTTGGTGAGCCCCCCCGCCCGCATGATCAGGTCCATCACGGTCATGTCCTCGTGGAGCAGGTAGCTGCCGGGCTCGTCGACGCGGCCGAAGATGCTCACCCGGTCCCGGGGGCGGACATCGTGGATGGAGTAGACGGTGAGGCGGTCCCGGTGGGCCAGGAGGATGTCGTCCCCCTCATCGCCGGCCAGGGCGTCCTCCAGGACCACGCTCAACTGGGTGGTGGTCTCGTCCGGGTTGGTGCGGATGATCTCCAGCCGGGTGTCCAGGGCCTCCTCCCGCACCCCCCCGGCGCGCTGCAGCGCGTCCCGCACCCGCATCTCTCCCCGGTATTCCAGCCGTCCGGGGTTCCACACCGCTCCCTGGACCACCACGAAGTTGCGGCGGTCGCCGGGGATGCCCAGCACCCGCAGCACGTCCCCGTCGGCCAGCTCCAGGCTCCGAGCAGGTTCGGCCAGGGTCTGCTGGAGGTCCACGTCGATGACCACCTGCACCCAGGGGGTCTCGCCCCGCTGTTCGGGGGGGAGGATCCGTGAGACCTGGGCCCGCTCCTGCAGGGCGCTGGGGGTGAGGCCCCCGGCGTAGCCGATCACGTGCCCCAGGCGCTCGTCCCCCTTGAGCTCGTACTGGGCGGGGCGGAGCACCCGGCCGGTCAGCGCCACCTTCCGCCCGATGGGGGGGATGAAGAGGATGTCCTCGTGCTGCAGGCGGACGTCGTCCGACTTGTCCCCCCGCAGGACCAGGTCGTAGGCGTCGAGGGTCGCCACCCCCTCGGTGCCCCGTATGACCTGGATATCGCGCATGCTCCCCAGCCGGGAGGGCCCCCCGGCGCTGTAGAGGGCGGTGAAGGCGGTGCTCACGCTGCTGAGCGTGTAGGCGCCGGGCCGCCGGGCATCCCCCAGCACGTAGACGGTGATGGCCCGCAGCTTGCCCAGGGAGACGTCCAGGAAGGCGGTGGCCCCCTCCCGGCCGTAGTCGAGGGCCTGGTAGGAGGGGGTCATGCGCTGGAGCAGGTGCTGCTTCGCCTCCTCCAGGGTGCGGCCCGCCAGGACGACCTGCCCCACGTTGGGCACCAGGATGTAGCCCTCCCGGGTGAGGGTGCGGTCGAGCACCTCCTGGTAGGTGCCCCACATGGTGATGATGATCTGGTCCCCCGGGCCCAGCTCGTAGTCGGGGCCGACGGGTCCGTAGACGGGGGGCTCGAAGGTGCCGGGGGCGAGGGTGAAGATGTCGAGGCCGAAGATGGGGAGCTCCCGCAGGGAGTCGATCTCGGACCCGATGGCGCCGAAGTCGTAGGGGTCCTCGATGAAGAGCTCTTCCTGCTCGACCCGGGTGACGGTCGGGGTGGTCCGCTCGGAGGGGACCAGGTCCTCGGGGGAGGTCATCTCCTCCCCCCCGGCGGCCTGCTGCTCGGCCGCGCCGGACTGCTGCAGCCGGGCGAGGATGGCGGCCTGCTGCTCGGCGCTCAGCTGGTTCCACTGCTCCATGCTCACGCCCGGCGGCAATTGCTGGGCCGCTGCCGGGGGGGGCAGGCAGGCCAGGAGTGTGAAGGCTGTGAGGAGCGAGGAAGCGATGAGCGTCCGATGCCGCATAGTCCACCCGGTCCGTGCGCGGTTCTTGATGATGCGGGGTATCGTGATATTGAACAGGCTGCGCCCGGGGGGCGCAAACCCGAAACGGGCCCCCCGCGTTACGTCTTGACCCGTCTCAGGGCTCCCCTATACTTCACCTGTTCACACATCAGCGCCCTGAACGGTCCCGGTTCGGGGCGCCTTTTTGTGCTCTCACCAGGACGGGCTTCTCCCATGCCGGCATGGATCATCGTTGGGTCGCAGTGGGGCGACGAAGGCAAAGGCAAGATCGTCGACATGCTCTCCGCCTCGGCGGACATGGTGGTGCGCTACCAGGGCGGGGCGAACGCCGGGCATACGGTGGTCATCAAGGGGGAGCAGACGATCCTCCACCAGATCCCCTCGGGCATCCTCCACCCCCAGACCACCTGCGTGCTGGGCAACGGTGTGGTCATCGACCCCAAGGCCCTCATGGAGGAGATCGGGATGCTGGAGGAGAAGGGCATCCGGGTGGAGGGGCGCCTGGCCATCAGCCAGAACGCCCACCTCATCATGCCCTACCACCAGATGCTCGACCAGGTGCACGACCGGAGCCTGGGAGAGGACAGGATCGGCACCACCGGCCGGGGGATCGGGCCCGCCTACATCGACAAGGCGGCCCGCACGGGCATCCGCATCGTGGACCTGCTCGACCGCGACCTGGTGCGCTCGAAGCTCCTCAAGAACCTGGAGGAGAAGAACGCGCTCCTGAAGAAGATCTACGAGGAGCCGGAGCTGGACACCGAGGCGATCATCGCCGAGTACATCGAGTTCGACAAGAAGGTGGACACGTACATCAAGGACGTGAGCGTCCTGGTGAACAAGGCCATCGACGAGGGGAAGACCGTCCTCATGGAGGGGGCCCAGGGCACCCACCTCGACCTCGACCACGGCACCTACCCCTACGTGACCTCCTCCAACCCCACCGCCGCCGGGGCCTGCATCGGCACCGGCATCGGCCCCACCAAGATCGACGGGGTCATCGGCGTGGCGAAGGCCTACACCACGCGGGTGGGGGAGGGCCCCTTCCCCACCGAGTTCGACGACGAGTTCGGCGAGCGGGTGCGGGAACTGGGCGCGGAGTTCGGAGCCACCACGGGCCGCCCCCGGCGCTGCGGCTGGTTCGACGCGGTGGTGGCCAACCACGCGGTGCGGGTCAACGGCCTCACCGCCTGGGCCATCACGAAGCTCGACGTGCTCGACACGCTCGAGGAACTGCGGATCTGCGTGGGCTACAAGATCACGCCCACGAAGATCAAGCGGAACATGCCCAGCGAGCTCAACGTGCTCTTCAACACCGAGCCGGTCTACGTTACGATGGAGGGGTGGATGGAGTCCACCCGGACGTGCCGCAGCTGGGACGAGCTCCCCGAGAAGGCCCGCGCCTACCTGGAGCGCATCGCCCAGATCACGAAGACGCCCATCGGCATCGTGAGCGTGGGCCAGGGCCGGGAGGAGACCATCATCGTCCGGGACCGGCGGATACCCTGGATCGCCGAAGCCACCGGCAACGCGAAGTGAAGGAACCGACCGGAGGGTAGTCACATCCTGCTCGACATCCTCATACCCGTCGTCGTACTGCTCCTGGCCATCGGGGTCTTCATATCCCTGCTGGGGGGCTCGCAGGAGATCCGCTAGCGACATCCCGGGGGAGTAGCTCAGCCAGGCAGAGCAGCGGGCTTTTAACCCGTGGGTCCAGGGTTCGATTCCCTGCTCCCCCACCATCCTCATCCCGCCGGCGAAGGCTGTGTCTATTTCCTGAGGGGTTCTTTGCCTGCCAGGCGGCGATAGAGGTTGACCAGCGCCAGGGCGGTCTCCCTCCCCAGCAGCCGGTCGAGCAGCCGGTGGATGCGTGCACGGAGCACCCGTGCCGACCACTCCGGCGGGAGCCCCCTGAGCCCGTGCTCGCTGCGGGCCCGCTCCACCTCGATGATCTGCCGCACCTTGGCGGACGGGTCGTCGCTGATCCCCCCCACCGCCATCTCGGTGACCGTCACGTCGGCCAGGAAGGCGGCCTCCCGCTCGGGGAGCTCGCGCAGGAGGAACTCGTAGTCCCCGGCGATCTGATAGGTGGGGTCGAAGAGGCCGTGGTCGGTGAACAGGTCCCGGCGGTGGAAGGTGGCAGGGTGGGGGAGGGTGAGATCGTGCTCCAGGCCCTTTCGGACCTGCTCCCAGGGTCCGCCCAGGGCGGCGATCACCTCACCCGAGGGATCGACCTGACGGAGCATGCCGTAGGCGACCCGGATGCGGGACGGGAGGCCGCGGAGCTCCCCGGCTGCTTCCTCGAGGGCGGTGGGCGAGGCCAGTCGGTCATCGGCCCCCAGGAAGAGGACCCATTCCCCGGCGGTGTGTTCGAGCGCCCGGTTCCACGCATCGTAGATGCCCCGATCGGGGGAGGAGGTCCACCAGGTGACCGTCTCGCCCGCCTCCCGGAGCAGCTCCGGGGTCCTGTCCGTGCTGCCTCCGTCGGAGACCAGCAGTTCCCTGAGGGGCCAGGTCTGCTCCCGGATGCTCTCCAGCAGGCCGGGGAGGACCTCCCTGCCGTTGTAGACGGCGGTGATGACGCTGATCTTTGGACCGGCACCTGACATGATGCCATAGTATGCTGTGCGGACGACGGCACACCAAGCCCGCTGAAGACAGGCAGACGCCCTTGCATCCACTGATGCGACAGATCCTCGACGGTCTGCTGGGACGCGAGGGAGGGGAACGTGTGGCTGGGCGCCTGGCCCGGGGGAGCACGGGGACCTTCGGCCTGACCGTGGTCTCCAAGGGGCTCTCCTTCGCGACCGGGGTCTTCCTGGCCCGGGTACTGGACGCCTCCGGCTACGGGGCCTACTCCTTCGCCATCTCCTGGGTGGTGCTGCTCTTCGTCTTCGCCGTGATGGGCATGAACCGCCTGCTCATCCGGGAGTTCGCCGTCTACAACGAGCGGGCCGAGTGGGGCCGGATGCGGGGCATGATGCGTCGGGCGGACCAGATCGGGCTTTCCAACTCCCTGCTGCTGGCCCTGCTGGTGGGCGGGCTGGCCTGGCTGCTTGGGGGCAGCGCCGGCAGCAGTCTGGTGTCCGCGCTGCTGGTGGGTCTGGTGCTGCTGCCCCTGCAGACCCTCATCGGGCTTCGGCAGTCCGCCATGCAGGGTCTGGAGTACATCGTGCGGGGACAGGTCCCGGGGCGTCTGGTCCAGCCGCTGCTCTTGCTCCTCCTGCTGCTGATCGTCTATCTGCTGGACCTCTTCGAGCTCACCGCGGTGCGGGCCCTCGGCCTCCAGATACTGACCATGGTCACCGCGCTCATCATCGCCCACCGTCTGCTCAAGCGGTCCCTGCCCGGGGAGGTGATGCGCACCCCGGCGGTCTACGAGACACGGGCGTGGGTGAAGAGCGCCATGCCGCTGCTGCTGGTGGGGAGCATGCTCATCGTCAACCAGCGGGCGGATGTGATCATGGTGGGCGCGATCCTGGGGGACGCTCCCACCGGGATCTACAACGCGGCGGCCCGGTGGGCGGAGGGCATCTCCATCGTGCTGACCTCGGTGAACGTCGCGCTCGCCCCCACCCTGGCCGCCATCCATGCCCGTGGGGATATGGCCCACCTCCAGCGCGTGATCACCCGGAGTACACGGGCCATCTTCCTCCTCTCCGTCCCCGCTGCCCTGGTGCTCTTCATCTTCGGGTACTGGCTGCTCCTCATCTTCGGTCCCGAGTACACGCCCGGCCTCACCGCCCTGCGCATCCTGGCTGCGGGGCACCTCTTCAGCGCCTCGGTAGGTTCGGTGGGGGCCCTGCTGGTGATGACCGGCAGGGACCGGGAAGCGGCCCTGGCGGTGACGGTGAGCGGGGTGCTGAACATCGGGCTGAACGCGGCGCTCATCCCCGCATACGGCATCGAGGGGGCCGCCGTGGCCACCGTGGCGAGCCTGGTGGTGTGGAACCTCATCATGGTCGTCATGGCCCGCCGGCGCCTGGGGATCCTGCCCGGCGTGATCGGACCGCTGGAGAGAGGATGAGCGGACCATGAGCATGCTCCTCGGTACAGGGACACGGATCCGGCTCCGCCTCCCCGGGGCGGGGCGGATCCTGCCCGAACGCACCGCCATCCTCCTCACCAACCCGCGCTCGGGGAGCACATGGCTCCTGGACCTGCTCAGGGCCCATCCCCGCATCGGGATGGAGCGCCGGGCGACGGTCTTCCGGGCTCTCCGGATGGAGGGCCGCCGCTATCCGCGGGATCTCTCCGGCGGGGAGGACGCGGTCCGGCGCATCGAGGTCCGGCCGGGTCGGTGGGAGGCCGTCCCCGTCTTCGCAGCCGGAGGCGGGGAGAGGGGGGTCCGCGATCTGCCTCCCTGCGGCATCGAGAAGTGCCATCCCCATTTCTTCGACCACCGGGTGGAGCGGTTCGTGGAGGACCTCGCCCTGCTCCAGCGGGCCACCCGGGTGCGGATGGTGTACCAGGTGCGCGAGCCCCGCACCTCCATCGTCTCCTTCCTGCGCTACCAGGAGCGCGATCCCTCCTGGAACGCCGAGCGGGGACCGGTCCAGGTGGCGGCCCACATGCGGCGCATCTATGAGAGCCTTCTGTCCCTGGCCCGGCGCCTCCCGGGAGCGGTGGTGGATTACGGAGGCCTGAAGCGGGACCTGGCGGGGACGGTCGGGGGGCTCCTGGAGTCCATCTGGGAGCGGGACGATCCCGGTTTCCTGGAGGGGCAGCAGGGTGTGCTGGAGGGTATGGCGGCTGCCACCCGGCGGGAGGAGCGCGCCGCCGGGGGGGGGAGTTTCCTCGGGGCCTCCGAGTCCCGGGTGGATGAGGAGACCGAGGCCCTCTTCCGGCGCTGCACCTCCGACCTGGCCGCTGCGGACGAAGCATACCGCCGGCTCCTGGACCTGCCCGGCCGCATCGGGGCCGGCAGGAGGGAGGGGACGTGAACTGGATCCAGATCGGCATGGCCAAGAGCGGGAACTCCTGGCTCTACCGGCTGCTGCGGGGGATCCTCGAGCGGAGCGGCACGTGGGAGGGTTCCTGGATCCAGGAGCAGCCCATCTTCGAGGAAGCGGAGGCGTGGGAACTCAGCCAGGCGGACCAGGCGGAGCACGATGTGGTGGACATCACCCCGGAGGGGATCCACTGGCGTATCGCCAGCCGGGTGCGGGAGCCGGTGGAGGACATCGGAGCCTACCTTGAGAGGGCCCGGCTGGTGTGGACCCACTCCCCCTGGTGCGAGACCACCCCCGCCTTCCTGGAGCGTTTCGACAGGAAGGTCTACCTCTGCCGGGACCCCCGGGACGTGGCCATCTCCCTGGCCCATTTCACGCAGACCCCCTATATGAGAGAATACTACCCGGTCCCTTTCGAGACGGCGGAGGAGTGGCTGGAGTACAACTTCGAACAGACCCTCCGTGACTGGGTACAGCACGCGGGACCCTACCTGCGCCGACGGGAAGAGCACGATATCCACTGGATGTTCTACGAACGGATGAAGGCGGACATCGAAGCGGAACTGGAGTCCCTCCTGGGCTACCTGGAGACCGACCTGCCGCCCGAAGAGCGGGAGGACCTGATCGAGGCCACCGGTTTCCGCCGCATGAAGGAGGCCCAGCCGGGGCACCTCCGGAAGGGCGTCGGGGGCCAGTGGCGTCAGGTCCTGGATGAGAAGCAGGTCCGGTGGGCGGAGGAGGTGGCGGGGCCGATGCTGAGGGTGCTGGGATATCCGCTGGACCGGGAGGAGCGGTCCCTGCCTTCGGTCCCGCAGGCAGGCGCGGAGGGTGATGTCATCCGGCAGGCGGTGGAACACGCCCGGCCGGGTATCCTGGACGTTCTGAAGCGGAAGGTCCGGCACACCCTCCGCAAGATGCAGGGCGATCGCGGGATCGGACCGGGAGAGCGGGAGGAGGGAGACCGATGACGGACGACGGCGGACCGGACATCTCGGTCATCATACGCAGCTTCAACGAGGAGAAGCACATCGGGCGGCTGCTGCACGGCATCGAGGAGCAGAGCTTCCCGGGGCGGGTCGAGACGGTCCTGGTGGACTCCGGGTCCACCGATGCCACGGTCTCCATCGCCGAGCACTTCGGGGCACGTATCGTGCGCATCCGCCCCGAGGAGTTCTCCTTCGGGAGGGCGCTGAACCGGGGATGCGAGGCGGCCCGGGGCCGCCGCCTGGTCCTGGCCAGCGCGCACGTCTATCCTCTCTACGACGACTGGCTCGAGCTGCTCACCCGGCCGTTCGAGGACGAGCGCATCGCCCTGGTCTACGGTCGGCAGCGGGGCGGTGAGGAGACCCGCTTCGCCGAACACCAGGTCTTCGCCCACTGGTATCCCGAGGAGAGCGTCGCGGTCCAGGAGCATCCCTTCTGCAACAACGCCAACGCCGCCATCCGGCGCTCCCTCTGGGAGGAACATCCCTACGACGAGGAGCTGACCGGGCTGGAGGACATCGCCTGGGCCCGCGACATGCTGGAGCGGGGGTACGCCCTGAGCTACGCGGCCGAGGCGGAGGTGGTGCACATCCACGAGGAGACGCCCCGCCAGATCATGCGGCGGTACATGCGGGAGGCCATCGCCCTGAAGCGGATCGACCCCGAGCAGTCCATGGGTCTTGTCCGCTTCCTGGGTCTCTTCCTCCAGAACACCCTCTCCGACTACGGTCACGCCCTGAGGGAGGGCAGGCTTTCCAGGAACCTCGTGGACATCCCCCTCTTCCGTCTCATGCAGTTCTGGGGGGCCTACCGGGGGTTCCGACGTCAGAAAGCCGTCACCGAGCGATTGAAGCGGACCTTCTACTACCCCCGGGGATCCGCCGGGCGGCGCGCGGCGGGGAGTGTCCCGGCGGAAGAGGGCCGCCGCCGCATCGACTACGACGAGGGGAGCGGCCGGGATGGATGAGTGGCGGGACATCAGCGTGCCGGTGGCCCCCGGCCGCACCCCCCTCTGGCCGGGCACCCCCCCGATCCGCTTCGATCCCCACCTGGCCATGGAGCGGGGGGATGCGGCGGACGACACCCTGCTCAGCATGAGCGTGCACGCCGGCACCCACATCGACGCCCCGGCGCACTTCATCCCCGGCGGCAGGCGGGTGGAGGAACTGGACCTGGAGACCCTGGTGGGCCCCTGCCGGGTGGCGGATCTGGGGGGCCGGGACCAGATAAGCGCTTCCGACCTGCGAATTGCGGATATTCCCGAAGGCACCCGCCGTCTGCTGCTCAAGACCGACAACCACCGCCGCTGGGGGCCCGACTTCGACGAGGAGTACACCGCCCTGCTGCCCGATGCGGCCGAGTGGGTCGTGGAGCAGGGCATCCGGCTCGTGGGGATCGATTACCTCTCCATCCAGGCCTTCGAGGCCCCGGACAGCGTGCACACGGGCCTGCTCTCGGCGGGGGTCGTCGTCCTGGAGGGGCTGGACCTTCGGGAGGTCGATCCCGGGCCCTGGGAGCTGCTCTGCCTGCCGATCAAGCTGGTGGGGACCGAGGCCGCCCCGGTGCGGGCCCTGCTGCGCCGGACCGAATGACCGAAGCACGAGGGAGCCGCATGGACACCACGTACGAGATCCTTATCACCGCCCCCTACTTCCTTCCGGTCGTGGACCGGTTCGGTCCCCGGCTCGAGGAGGCCGGCTGCCGTCTGCGGATCGAGGAGGTGGAGGAACGTGCGACCCAGGAACAGCTCAAGGAGTGGCTCCCCGGGGTACACGGCACGATCTGCGGGGACGATCCCTACACCGAAGAGGTCCTGGAGGTCGCCGACAGCCTGCAGGTCATAAGCAAGTGGGGTACGGGGATCGACTCCATCGACACCGAGGCGTGCCGCGAGCGGGACATCGCGGTACGGAACACCCCCGGCGCCTTCAGCCGGCCGGTGGCCGACAGCGTGCTCTCCTACGCCCTCTCCTTCGCCCGGCGCACCCCGTGGCTCGACCGGGACCTCAAGCGGGGAGGGTGGCGGAAGATCCCCGGCCACAGCCTCTCCGAGTGGACCCTGGGCATCATCGGGGTGGGGGACATCGGCAGCGAGGTGGCCCGACGGGCCGCCCCCTTCGGCTGCCGGATCCTGGGCAGCGACATCGTCTCGATCCCCGCCACCCTGAAAGAAGAGACGGGGCTGGAGCAGGTCGAGCTGGAGGAACTCCTCGGAGCAGCCGACGTGGTGAGCCTGAACTGCGATCTGAACCCCACCAGCCGGTACCTCATCCGGAGCGAGACCCTGGGCCTGATGAAGCCGGACGCCTATCTCATCAACACGGCCCGGGGACCGGTGGTGAAGGAAGCAGACCTCATCGCCGCCCTGCGGGAGGGGCACCTGGCCGGAGCCGCCCTGGACGTCTTCGAAGAGGAGCCGCTGCCCCGGGACAGCACCCTGCGTTCGATGGACAACGTGCTCCTGGCCCCCCACAATGCCAACAGCAGCCCCGAGGCCTGGGAACGGGTCCATGAGAACACGGTGAAGAACCTCCTCCAGGGACTGGGAGTCGCACATGAGTGAACGCAGGGACACAGGAGAGCAGCGGGTGGTCCTCATCACCGGGGTCCTGGGAGGGATCGGCGGGGCGACCGCCCGTCTTTTCGGCGACGAGGGCTGGCACGTGGTGGGTGTGGACGTGGACCGGCCCGACGGGGAGGGGACCGGGGGGGTCGACCGACTCCTCACCCTGGACATCGCCGACCCCGGGGCGGTCACCGAACTCATGGGCTCGGTGCAGAGCGAAGAGGGCCGGCTGGATGCCCTGGTGAACAACGCGGCCATCCAGGTCAACCGGGCTTTGGATGAGATGACCCTGGAGGACTGGGACCGCACCATGGAGATCAACCTCCGGGCCCCCTTCTGGTGCATCCGCCGGGCGCTGCCCCTCCTGAAGGACTCGAAGGGGGCGGTGGTGAACGTCTCGAGCGTCCACGCCGAGGCCACCAGCCGCCGGATCTCCGCCTACGCCGCCAGCAAGGGGGCCCTCTCGGCCCTGACACGGGCCCTGGCGGTGGAGCTGGCCGGGGAGGGCATCCGCATCAACGCGGTCATGCCCGGGGCGGTGGACACCCCCATGCTCTGGGAGGGGCTGGCCCGGGGCCACAGCGGGGAGGGGAGCACCGAGGAGCGGCTCAGGCGGTTCAGCCGCAAGCACTGCCTGGGGCGCATCGCACAGCCGGAGGAGGTGGCCCAGGCGATCCTCTTCCTGGCCGACGACGAGCGCTCCTCCTACATCACCGGGGAGAACCTCCTGGTGGACGGCGGGGTCACCGTGGCCCTGAGGACCGAGTAGCCGTGGCCGCCCCGTACACGGCCCTGGTCCCCATGAAGGGGCACAGCGAGCGGGTCCCGGGGAAGAACCTCAAGCCCCTGGGAGGCTATCCCCTCTGCTTCTGGATCCTCCGGACCCTGGAGGACATCGACGCGGTCGCACGGATCGTCGTCAACACCGACAGCGACGAGATCGCCGAGGTCTGCACCTCGGAGTTCGACGTGCTCATCCACGCCCGTCCCGCCGCACTCCACGGCGACGAGGTCCCCATGAACCGCATCATCGCCTGGGACCTCGACCGCCTGGAGGGGGAGCACTTCATCCAGACCCACGCCACCAACCCCCTGCTGCGCCCCGCCACGCTGGCGGAGGCCCTGGAGGAGTACGAGGAGCGGGGAGGGGAGCACGACTCCCTCTTCTCGGTCACCCCCCACCGGAGCCGTTTCTACGACGCCGAAGGCAGGCCGGTCAACCACGACCCGGGCGAGCTCCTCCCCACCCAGGACCTCCCCCCGCTGCTGGAGGAGAACTCCAACTTCTACATCTTCAGCCGTTCCAGCTTCGAGGCGACGGGTCGGCGGATCGGCCGCGATCCCATCCTCTTCGAGATGGACCCCCTGGAGGCGGTGGACATCGACACCCCCGGGGAGTGGAAGCTGGCCGAGGCGCTCCTGGTCCTCAGGGAGGACGTGGTCCCGTGAGCGAGGAGGCCTACGGAAGGCGCAGCCGGGTCCGGATCGCGCTGCGGGCGACCGCCTCCTGGGCCCTGAAGGCCGCCGGGAAGGTGCTTCGCACCATCAAGCTGCGCCGTATGCCGGGACGGTGGAAGCGGGCCGCGGTGGTGCTGTTCGGTGACCCCGGCGGCCGGCGGGCCGCCGACCTGCGCGACCGCATGCACTGGTACTTCGGCGGCCGGACGGGTGGAGAGGGTCCCGTCTTCGACCTGCTGCTGTCCGGTCGGATGGACGGGGAGGAGGAGGTCCCGGGGTACCTGGAGCCCTGCCTCGACCGGCCCCTGCGGGGAGAGGTCCTGGCGCTGGATGAGGCGGACCTGGACACCTACGACTTCCTGCTGGCCGGGCGGGCCCGGGAGACGGCGCGTTGGCCCCTGCTGAGGAGACTGGACCGGGTCCGCACGGTGGACCCCGCCTTCCAGGGCGGCACGGCCCTCTCCAGCTGGGAGCTGGCCATGGGCCGCTCGGTGGACGCGGACGCCCGCGAGGGGCTGCTTGAGCGTTCCCTGGAGAACTTCCGGGTCCTGAAGGAGAGGACAGAGGGGGATGAGGCGGTCTGGGTGCTGGGCACCGGGCCCTCGGTGGAGGAGATGTACGGCCGCGAGGTGAGCGGCGGCACGGTGATCGTCTGCAACAGCATCGTCCGGAACACCCGGCTGCTCGACCACCTGGGGCCCGCGGCGGTGTGCTTCGCCGACGAGGTCTTCCACTTCGGGCCCAGCCGCTACGCTGCCGCCTTCCGAAGGGACCTGCTCCGGACCGTCCGGGACCACGACTGCTTCGCGGTGACCCGTCCCGAGGGGGCGGCCCTGCTGCTCCGGCACCATCCCGAGCTTGAAGAGCGGATCATCGCCGTCCCGGCCGCGGCCCCCGACTGGACCGCCCCCGGTGAGGAGGACTTCCGGGTCCGTCCCACCGGGAACATCCTCACCTTCTACATGCTCCCCCTGGCGGCGGCCCTGGGGGAGACGATCCGCATCGGGGGCTCCGACGGGCGCAGGCCCGAGGAGCGCTACTTCTGGAAGCACAACCCCACCGTGCAGTACGAGGGGCTGATGAAGACCGCCTTCGAGGCCCACCCGGCGTTCTTCCGTGACCGGGTCTACACCGATTACTACGCTGAACACGTGCGGCTCCTCGGCCGCCAGCTGGAGTGGCTGGAGGAGAGGGGGCACACCATCGAGAGCGTCACGCACACCTACGTACCGGTCCTGCTGCAGCGGGCCGTGAGCGGGGGACAGCAAGGATGAAGCGGGCACTCATCACCGGCATCACCGGTCAGGACGGATCCTACCTCTCCGAGCTGCTCCTGGAGAAGGGCTTCGAGGTCCATGGGGTCATCCGACGCTCCTCGGTGTTCACCACCGACCGGATCGACCACCTCTACCGGGACCCCCACAGGGAGGGGGTGCGGCTCTTCCTCCACTACGGGGACCTCCTCGACGGGATGCGGCTCAAGCACGTGCTGGACCGGGTCGAGCCGGACGAGATCTACAACCTGGGGGCCCAGTCCCACGTGAAGGTCTCTTTCGAGCAGCCCGAGTACACCGCCGATGTGGACGCTCTGGGCACCCTCCGCCTGCTCACCGCCTTCAAGGACTACGCGGAGGAGACGGGCAGGGAGGTACGGTTCTACCAGGCGGGTTCCTCCGAGATGTTCGGGGCCTCGCCGCCCCCCCAGGACGAGCAGACCCCCTTCTACCCCCGCAGCCCCTACGGGGTGAGCAAGCTGGCCGCCCACTGGTACGCGAAGAACTTCCGGGAGGCCTACGGTCTGTTCATCGCCAACGGGATCCTCTTCAACCACGAGTCCCCCCGGCGGGGCGAGACCTTCGTGACCCGGAAGATCACACGGGCGGCCACCCGGATCCGCCTGGGGCTGCAGGAGAAGCTCTACCTGGGCAACCTGGACGCCCGGCGTGACTGGGGGGACGCCCGGGACTTCGTGCGCGCCATGTGGCTCATGCTCCAGCACGAGGAGGGAGACGACTGGGTGGTGGGCACGGGGGAGGACCACTCGGTGCGGGAGTTCTGCGAGGCGGCCTTCGGGCACCTCGGGATGGACTGGGAGGAGCACGTGGAGATCGACCCCGGCTACTATCGGCCCACCGAGGTGGACCACCTCCGCGCCGATGCCTCCCGGGCCCGGGAGGTGCTGGGCTGGGAGCCCGAGGTCACCTTCGAGGAACTGGTCCGCCAGATGGTCGAGAGCGACCTGGAACTGGCCCGGCGGGAGAAGACCCTGCTGGATGCCGGACACGACGTGAGCCCGAGGGCAGGTGTCTGATGGACAGGGATTCGAGGATCTACATCGCCGGACATACGGGCCTGGTGGGATCGGCCCTCTATCGAAGACTGGAGAAGGAAGGGTTCCGTTACCTGCTCACGAAGCCCCGCGAAGAGCTGGATCTGCGCAACCAGCAGGCCGTGCGGGACTTCTACCGCCACGAGCGGCCGTGCTATACGTTCCTCGCCGCCGCGAGGACAGGAGGCATCCTGGCCAACCGGGACCGTCCCGGCGAGTTCATCCGGGACAACCTGCATATCCAGACCCATGTGATCGACGCGGCGCGCCGGACCGGGATCAAGAAGCTGCTCTTCCTGGGGTCCTCCTGCATCTACCCCAGGAACGCCCCCCAGCCCATGAAAGAGGAATATCTGCTCACCGGCGAGCTCGAGCCCACCAACCAGTGGTACGCGGTGGCCAAGATCGCAGGCATCAAGATGGTCCAGGCCTATCGGCAGCAGTACGAGTTCCCGGGGATCTCCATCATGCCCACCAACCTCTACGGTCCGGGGGATGATTTCGACCTGGAGACCTCGCACGTGCTGCCCGCGCTGATCCGCAAGTTCCACGAAGCGAAGGAGCGGGGGGAGGATTCGGTGACCGTATGGGGGACCGGCAGCCCCCGGCGGGAGTTCCTGCATGTGGACGATTTGGCGGATGCCGCGCTCTTCCTCATGCAGCACTACGATGAGCCGGAGATCATCAACGTGGGGACAGGTGAGGATCTGAGCATCTCCGAGCTGGCGGAACTCATCCGCCAGATCGTGGGTTTCGAGGGCGAGATCGTCTACGACACCTCCCAACCCGATGGTACCCCTCGCAAGCTGCTGGACATCAGCCGCCTGAGGGCACTGGGCTGGGAGCCGAAGATCGGTCTGAAGGAAGGGATCCGGCGGACGTATGCGTGGTATCGGGAGCACGGTCCGGAGGTGTAGGATCCTTGCGCGAGGGCCCTTCAGACCCCATATTGAAGACGATCGTAAAACCGTTCTTCGACATGGGGGCGAACATGGCTTCGACGGGGATCGACGTGAGGCCAGCTGCGCTCCGGGGACCCGGCTAACCCCGTCAGATACTGGCCGGAAACCAACAAGCGCCAACAACAACTACGCGCTGGCTGCTTAAACCGCAGCCCGTCTCTGATCCAGCCTGCCTGTGGCGGGTGACTGAGACGACGGAAAGACAGGCTGGTCCCAAGGGTCGCTCCGGCCCGCGGGACGAGATCCTACGGAGCACGCGCCGTCTGTGGCCTGCCGGTGGACAGCAGGCGGTGACGTAATCAAACGCCGGATATGAGCGTAGATGCTGTCCCAGCGGATCTTCGGACGCGGGTTCGATTCCCGCCGCCTCCACCATACACAGCAGTACAGCGCCCCGGCGGGGACCTCCCCGCCGGGGCGCTGGTGCGTCGGGCCGATCGAGGTATGGTTCAGCCCTGCGCCAGGATCCCTTCCAGCTTCCGGGCGTAGGCGGCGCTCTCCGCGTCCCCGGTGACGATCTCGATGCCGGCGGGGCCGCTCACACCCAGCCCCAGCTCGACGGCCCGGGCGATCTGCTCCTGCTCGAAGATGCCCCGGCCCATGATGGCCTCGTTGGAGCCCAGTTCCTTGAGCACCGCGAGGCCCACCGCATCCACGGCGATGGGATCGTCGCCGGCGATCATCACGTTGCCCTGCTTCAGGGTGCCGGTGGAGGGCCCTCCGTCGGTGAAGGCCTCGATGCCGTCCAGGAGGATGAGGTCCGCCGGCCGGGGCCGGTTCAGTTCCGCGATCATCCGCCGCATGTCCGGAGAGCGGTGCATCCCCCGCCGGATGTCCTTCGGGGTGATGCCCACCGAGAGCTTCAGCGACATGGTGAACACACCGCCGTACTGGTGGGTCTTCAGACAGCAGGTCTTGGCGTAGTACTCCGAGTCGGCCACCAGCCTGGGGATATGGAAACCATCGGGCCAGTGGGTGCCCGGCGGCTTGAAGTGGACCCACCGCTCCTCGTCGATCTCCTCGAAGTCCACCACGTCGAATCCGAAGTCCCGGGCCAGGTCGAAGGTGCCCTTCTTCTCCATCACCTCCCGGGTCCGGGGCGGCCCGCTGGACTCCCCCAGGGTAATCTTCCGGGCATCCGCCTCGTGGAGTTCGGTCACCAGCTGGGCCAGGGTATCGTTGTGGGTGCTGCCGGGCGTGGCGTCGGCGGAGTTGAAGTTGGGCTTGAGCACCACCCGCCTGCCGGAGGCACCGCCGAGGTCCATGAGCCGGAGCACCTCGGTGACCCCCCGGGAGCGGTCGGAGGTGCGCACCAGGGCCACGCGGCTCCTGGGCGGGGTCAGAGCCCGGTGCAGACCCCGGGGGCCGACCAGGGGCAGGGCGGCCATACCCGCCGCACCGGTCCGTAAGAAGTCCCTGCGGGGGATGGCGGGATCGCAGCGGGTCATGGGGTCTCTCCTCAGCCTGTGATGAAACGCCAGGGGCGCTTGAGGTCCTGGAAGGTAGCCTGCTTGAGACGGTCGAACTCCTCGAACTCGTCCGAGTCGGTGTCCCGGCCCCGTATCATGAACTCCCGTCCGAAGGAGCCGAACACCCCCAGCATCCCCCCCACCATCAGGGCCAGGATCCCCTTGAGCAGCAGCCTGCGCCGGTCGGGGATGGCCGGGGACTCGGGCTGCTCCACCACCGTGATGACCGGCGTGTCCCGGACCTCGTCGATGCTGGACTGCTCGTAGGATTGAGAGAGCGTGGTATACACCTGCTGCTGCATGGAGACCCTGCGCTGCAGGCGGTCGTGGATGAACTGGAGCTGCGGCGAGTCGATCTGCCGGTTGCGCTGCAGGAAGTCCTGGAGCGCGTCTTCCGCGGCCCGGAGCGAATCGCGCACCACGGCCAGCCGCCGTTCCACGAAGGCCCGCTCGGCGCTGGCCTGGGACTGCCGTGTCTCCAGGTTGAAGCGGTTGAGCTGCTCGAGGATCGAGTCGGCGAGGTGCCGGGAGAACTCGGGCCAGAGGGTCTGCACCGATACCGAGACCAGGCCGGTCTCCCGGTCGGTACTCACCGAGATGCGGTTCTTCAGGGCCCGGAGGGTCACTTCCCGCACCCGGCCCGGCGAATCGCCCTCGATCTCGAAGAGCCCGGCAGGGGTTCCCGAGAAGCGTTCCTCGTCGGCCCGGAAGGTGAAGGTGGAATCGATGAGGGGGGAGAGGATCTCCCGGGAGGTGATGAGGTTCGCGTAGAACTGGGGGGACTGGGCGTTCTCGCTGCCCGGTACGCTCACCCCGAACTGGGCGGCCAGGCTCGCCGTCATGGAACGGGAGCCGGAAGAGGACTGCGGGGTGAACGAAGCCGAAGAGGTGTAGGTCCGCGGCTGCAGGAAGGCGTAGGCCACCACCAGCATGAAGATGACCAGCGGGGTCACCGCGACCATCCGCCGGTTCTTGAGGACCACGTTGATCAGTTCGATGAGGGAGATCTCGTCGGAGGGGTCGGGACCGTAGTAGGGCTCCCGGATGACCTCCCGCTCTCGTCCTCGTTCTTCTCTTCCTTCATCCACGCTGGAGACTCCTCATGGGTTGGACAGGGCCCGTCCGGTCCCTCATTGAACAGCAGACGCGCCCGACGGACAACGATTAAGCACCCGGGGCGGAGGGCTGCCGCCCCTCCAGTCGCTCCCGGAAGTAGGGCAGGCTCCGCTCCAGCCCATCCCGCAGGCCCACTCCCGGTACCCAGCCGAGCAGCTCGCGGGCCACGGTGATGTCGGGCTGCCTGACCTGGGGATCGTCCGTCGGGAGTTCCTCGTGCACCACCTCGAGGTCCTTCCCCGAGACCTCACGGACCACGCCCGCGAGCTCCAGGATGGTGAACTCCCCCGGGTTGCCGATGTTCACCGGTTCGGTCCGCTCCGACATGAAGAGCCGGTAGAGGCCGTCCACCAGGTCGTCCACGTAGCAGAAGGAGCGGGTCTGCGAGCCGTCCCCGTAGACGGTGAGGGGCTCGTCCCGGATCGCCTGGACCAGGAAGTTGGAAATCACCCGACCGTCGTCCACCCGCATCCTCGGCCCGTAGGTGTTGAAGATCCGGGCGATGCGCACATCCAGCTCGTGGTAGCGGTGGTAGGCCATGGTCATGGCCTCGGCGAACCGCTTCGCCTCGTCGTAGACCCCCCGGGGGCCGATCGGGTTCACATGGCCCCAGTAGCTCTCCTTCTGGGGGTGCTCCCGCGGGTCGCCGTAGACCTCGGAGGTGGAGGCCAGCAGGAAACGGGCGTCCTTGGCCAGGGCCAGACCCAGGGCCTTGTGGGTGCCCAGCGACCCCACCTTCAGGGTCTGGATGGGGAGCTTCAGATAGTCGATGGGGCTGGCCGGCGAGGCGAGGTGGAGGACCCCGTCCAGCTCCCCCTCCACGTAGATGAACTCGGTCACGTCGTGCTGGATGAACCGGAACCGCTGGTCTCCCATGAGGTGGGCGATGTTGTCGGGCGAGCCGGTGAGGAAGTTGTCCAGCCCCACCACCTCGTGCCCCTCGGCCAGGAAGCGGTCGGCGAGGTGGGAGCCCAGGAAGCCCGCCGCGCCGGTGATGAGCACCCTCATCGCACGTCCTGCCGGCCGATGCTCAGGTAGGTGAAGCCGAGGTCCCGCATCTTCTCCGGTTCGAAGAGGTTCCGGCCGTCCACCACCAGAAGCCGGTCGAGCAGGGTCTTGACCCGCGCCAGGTCGGGACGCCGGTACTGGAGCCACTCGGTGAGGATGAGCAGGGCATCGGCCCCCTCGCACGCCTCGTACTCGTTGACCGCGTACTCCACCTCGTCGGGGAGTTCCTGACGGGCCGCATCCATCGCCCGCGGGTCGTGGGCCGTCACCTCAGCGCCCAGCTCCAGCAGGCGGGGGATGACCGCCAGGCTGACCGCTTCCCGCAGGTCGTCGGTCTCGGGCTTGAAGGCCAGGCCCCAGACCGCGATGCGCCGGCCGGACAGATCGCTCCCGAGTTCGGCGACCAGCTTCTCGGCCACCACCAGCTTCTGCAGCTCGTTCCACTCCTGGGCGGAGCGGGCCACGCTCATGTCCACGCCCAGCTCGTCCCCCCTGCGGACCAGCGCCCGGACGTCCTTCGGGAAGCAGGAGCCGCCGTAGCCGGCACCGGCATATAGGAAGGCGGGCCCGATACGCGGGTCGGATCCCATGCCCCTGCGGACCCGGTCCACATCCGCCCCCGTCTTCTCGCAGAGGGCGGCGACCTGGTTCATGAACGAGATCCGGACGGCCAGCATGGCGTTGGCCGCGTACTTGGTCATCTCCGCGGAGGGGATGTCCATGAAGAGGATG
>JAWOFN010000044.1:0-7087 GCA_046497505.1 bacterium
GGAGGACATCGGCGACCCCGAACTGGCGTGGCTCTTCGAGAACTGCTTTCCCAACACCCTGGACACCACGGTGGAGTTCTCCACCCGGGAGGGGAAGCCGGACACCTTCGTCATCACCGGGGACATCGAGGCCATGTGGCTCCGGGACTCCAGCGCCCAGGTGTGGCCCTACCTGCCCCTGGCCCGCCAGGACCCTGCGCTGCGTGAGCTGCTGGAGGGGGTGATCCGCCGGCAGACCCGCTGCATCCACATCGACCCCTACGCCAACGCCTTCAACCGGGAGCCGGGGGAGAGCCCCTGGGCCGACGACCTGACCGAGATGCAGCCGATGCTGCACGAGCGGAAATGGGAGGTGGACTCCCTCTGCTACCCCATCCGCCTGGCCTACGGCTACTGGAAGTCCACCGGCGACACTGCGCCCTTCGATGCGGAGTGGAAAGGGGCCATGGAGCGGGTGCTGGAGACCTTCACGACCCAGCAGCGCAAGGAGGGGCGGGGTCCGTACCGGTTCCAGCGGGTGACCGGCTGGCAGACCGACACGGTCCCCGGCGCGGGGTGGGGGAACCCCATCCGCCCGGTGGGTCTCATCGTCTCCATCTTCCGGCCCTCCGACGACGCCGCCACCTTCCCCTTCCTGGTCCCCTCCAACCTCTTCGCCGTGGTGAGCCTGCGGCAGCTGGCCGAGATGTCCCTGGGGATCCTCAACGACCCCTCCATGGCCGCCCGATGCCGGGAACTCGCCGACGAGGTGGAGCAGGCGGCACGGCGATGGGCCGTGGTGGATTACCTCCACTTCGGACGCATCTGGGCGTACGAGGTGGACGGTTTCGGAAACCGGCTCCACATGGACGACGCCAACGTGCCCAGCCTCCTCAGTCTCCCCTACCTGGGCTGGTGCGAGAGGGAGGACCCGGCCTACCTGAGGACCCGGGACTTCGTCCTGAGCAGGAGCGATCCCTGGTTCTTCCAGGGGAGGGCGGGTGAGGGGGTGGGAGGACCGCATGCGGGGCGGGAGATGATCTGGCCGATGGGCATCATCATGCGGGCCCTCACCAGCACCCGGGAGGGGGAGATCCGCCGCTGCCTGCAGATGCTCAAGGACACACATGCCGGCACCGGGTTCATGCATGAATCGTTCCACCAGGACGACCCCTCACGGTTCACCCGGGAGTGGTTCGCCTGGGCCAACACGCTGTTCGGAGAGCTCATCATCACCCTGCACAGGGAGCGGCCGGCCCTCCTCAGGGGCTGAGTGTCTCGAACCGGCGCATCGTAACGCCCCGGGGCGGGGCAGGGACAGGAGGAGGCATCGTGCGCATCAAGACCATCCCCATCTTCGCGGCCTTCTTCATCATGGGCTTCGGCGATGCCGTCGGCACCCTGGTGGGGTTCGTCCAGGAGGAGTTCGCCATCTCCCCGGCCATGGCGGGGCTCCTCCCCCTCGCCGGCTTCCTGGCGTACGGGATCTTCTCGGTCCCCTTCGGTGTCCTGGGCGAGAAGAAGGGGAAGAAGGCGGTGCTGCTCATCAGTCTGGCCATCGTGCTGGCGGGGGAGCTCATCCCGGTGCTGAGCATCGAGCGGTACCTCTACGTGCTCGTCGCGATATTCCTCATCGGTCTGGGCATGACCGGACTCCAGGTGGCGGGGAACCCCATGATGCGGGACGTCTCCGCCCCGGGGAACTACAGCCGCAACCTCACCTTCGCCCAGTTCATCAAGAGCATCGGCTCGAACACCGCTCCGTACGTGGTACCCCTGGTGGTCGCCCTGGGCCTGGCCTGGGAGGCCATCTTCAGTATCTATGCCCTGGTGGCGGCGGGCACCCTCCTGACGGTGGCGGCTCTGCGGATCGGAGGGAACGGGGAGAGGGGGGCGGAGGAGGTCGCTTCAGCGCCGCCGGCGACCGTACGCACCAGCTTCGCCCTGCTGAAGGACCCGTACGTGGCGGCCATGGTGGGAGCGATCTTCCTCTACGTCGGCGCCGAGGTGGGCATGAACTCGTGGATCGCCACCTACCTGCAGCGGCGTTTCGGTTTCGACATCGCCAGCATGGCCACCCTGGGGATCGGGTTCTTCCTGACGAGTCTGGCGGTTGGGCGGCTGCTGGGGAGCATCGTCCTGAACTTCCTCTCTCCCCGGCGGTTCTTCGTCATCACCAGCGTGCTGGCCACGCTGGGAGTCGCCGGCCTGTTCCTGCCTTCCCGGGGGATGGTGATCGCCTCCATCTTCCTTGCGGGTCTGGCCTTCGGGAACATCTTCCCCCTCATCTTCTCCATCGCCATCGACGACATGCCCCACCGGAGCAGTGAACTCTCGGGGCTCATGGTCATGGCCATCGTAGGCGGGGCGGTCGTACCCTCCCTCATGGGTCTGGTGGCGGAGGCGTCGGTGACCCTGACCTTCGTGATCCCCCTGGCCATCTTCATCTACATCACCATCCTCTCCCTCCGGGTGGCCTCGGGGGGCCCGGGAGGCGGGCAGGCAGGAGCCGCAGCGGGCAGCGAGGGATAGGGGGCAGGCATGGCACGCTGTTTCGAGGACGACCGCATCGTCATGACCCTGGACGCCGGGGGCACCAACTTCGTGTTCGGTGCCGTACGGGGCGGGGAAGAGGTGATCGGGTCCATCACCCTCCCCTCCCGAGGAGGGGACCTGGACGCGAGTCTCGACAACCTGCGCAGGGGTTTCCAGGAGATCGGAGAGGAGGCCCCGGGTGAACCGGCGGCCATCAGCTTCGCCTTCCCCGGCCCCGCCGACTATCGGGCCGGCATCGTCGGCGATCTGGCCAACCTGCCCGGTTACCGGGGAGGAGTCCCCCTGGGGCCCATGCTGGAGGACCGCTTCGGGATCCCGGTCTACATCAACAACGACGGCGACCTCTTCGCCTACGGTGAGGCCATGGCGGGTCTGCTCCCCTGGGTCAATCGCCGCCTCGAGGAGGCCGGCTGCGAGCGCCGCTACCGGAACCTGCTGGGACTGACCCTCGGGACCGGGTTCGGCGGGGGGCTGGTCCATGACGGGCGGCTGGTGCTGGGGGACAACTCGGCCTCCGGGGAGATCTGGTCCATGCGGAGCGGCACCGACCCCGAGCTGAACGCCGAGGAGGGGGCCAGCATCCGGGCGGTCAGGAGGGGATATGCCCGCCGCACCGGGATCGACCTGGAAGAGGTGCCGGACCCCGAGGACCTCTTCCTCATGGTGAAAGGGGAGGGGGAAGGAGACGCAGAGGTCGCCCGGGAGACCTTCCGGGAACTGGGCCGGACGGTGGGGGAGGCGGCAGCCGACGCCATCGTCCTCCTGGACGGGCTGGTGGTGATCGGCGGGGGGCTGGCCGGCGCCTCCGAACTCTTCCTCCCCGAAGTGGTGGATCGGATGAACGGGAGCTATCCGCGGCCGGGGGGGGGCACCAACCCGCGCATGGAATCCACGGCCTACGACCTGGAGGAGGAGGAGGGACTGGCCGCCTTCCTGGAACCGACATCCCGGCGGGTGCCGGTACCCGGGTCGGACCGGACCGTGAGCTATGAACCGGAGAAGAAGGTCGGGGTGGGTATAAGCCGTCTGGGTACCAGCCGGGCGGTGAGTATCGGGGCCTACGCATTCGCCCTCGACGCTCTCGATTCCCGCGTCACACCGGGAGGACCCACGACATGAACCGGACCGCGATGATCCTCCTCGCCGCAGGCGCGCTGCTCCTCTCGGCGGCGGGCTGCGGCCGCACCCCCGG
Source organism: bacterium (assembly GCA_046497505.1). Classification (GTDB taxonomy): domain Bacteria; phylum Blakebacterota; class Blakebacteria; order Blakebacterales; family JAWOFN01; genus JAWOFN01. The sequence goes on from JAWOFN010000044.1 coordinate 3,728, forward strand.
CCGTCCCTCCCGGCATGTGGATCCCTTCATCGGAACGGGCGGACACGGGCACACCCACCCGGCGGCCATGATGCCCTTCGGTATGGTCCAGGCGGGCCCGGACAACGGGCGGGGGGGATGGGACTGGACCAGCGGCTATCACTGGAGCGACGAGGTCATCCTGGGCTTCACCCATACCCACCTGAGCGGTACGGGGATCGGCGACCTCCGGGACATCCTGGTCATGCCGGTGAGGGGAGAGGCGGCACTGGCAGGTCCGATCGAAGTCAGGGAGGACGCCGACTGGCTGAGCACCTTCGATCACGGCGACGAGGACGCGGAGCCGGGCTGGTACCGGGTCTGGCTCGAGGGCCCCGGCGTGGAGGCGGAGATGACGGCCACCGAGCGGGTCGCCATCCACCGTTACCGCTGGCCGGACACCGGGAGGGGGGAACAGCCGGGGGTGGTGCTCGACCTGGGGTTCGCCGCGAACTGGGACAGCCCCACCGACACGCATATCCAGGTCGAGGACGATCGGACGGTCTCAGGATGGCGGTTCAGCACCGGATGGGCCGCCGGGCAGCGCACGTTCTTCGCGATCCGGTTCCAGCACCCCTTCACATCGTATGCCGTAGCGGTGGATTCCTCGGCGGCCGATGAGGTCCCCGAGGTACACGGGCGGCGGACGCGGGCCCTCTTCCGCTTCGCCGACCAGGAGGACCGGCCGCTGATGATGAAGGTGGCCCTCTCCTTCGTGGACACCGAGGGCGCCCGATCGAACCTGGACGCCGAGGCGCCGGGATGGGACTTCACCGCCTACCGGGAGGACGCCCGCCGGCGCTGGGACGAGGCCCTTGAGGGGGTGGTGGTCCGCGGGGGGGGCCCGGAACGCCTGAAGACCTTCTACACCGCCCTCTATCGTACCAAGCAGGCACCCATCCTCTTCCAGGACGTCGACGGCCGCTACCGGGGGGGTGACGGAGAGATCCACCGGGGGGAGGAGGGTGCGCGCCGCTACGCTGTCTTCAGTCTCTGGGACACCTTCCGGGCCGCCCATCCCCTCTTCACGCTCACCGAACCGGGACGGGTCCCTCACATGGTACGCTCCATGCTCGATTTCCAGGAGGAGACCGGGCGGCTGCCGGTGTGGGAACTGGTGGGCAGCGAGACGAACACGATGACGGGCTACCACGCGGTGCCTGTGATCGCCGACGCCTGGCTCAAGGGCTTCCGGGGCTTCGACGGACGGCGGGCACTGGACGCCATGATGGCCAGCGCCTTCCAGGACATCCGGGACACCGACGACTACCGCCGATACGGCTACATCCCCTCCGAGCTGGGCGAGGAGTCGGTGACCAAGACGCTGGAGTACGCCTTCGACGACTGGGCCATCGCGGCCATGGCGGAGGCAGTGGGGGACGCGGAGACGGCCCGGCGTTTCCGGGGCCGGGCCGCCTGGTACCGCAACCTCTTCGATCCCGGCACGGGCTTCATGCGCGGCCGGCACGCCGACGGTTCCTGGGTGGAGCCCTTCGATCCCCGGCGGTCCTCCCACCGTCGGAACACCGACTACACCGAGGGGAACGCCTGGCAGCACTCCTGGTTCGTCCCCCACGACGTGCAGGGTCTCATCGACCTCCACGGCGGCCGGCGACCCTTCGTGGTGAAACTGGACTCCCTCTTCGAGATCGATTCGGGGATCACCGGTGAGGACGTGAGTCCCGACATCTCCGGGCTCATCGGGCAGTACGCACACGGCAACGAGCCGAGCCACCACATCGCCTATCTCTACAGCTGGGCGGGAGCCCCCTGGAAGACCGCTGAGCGGGTCCGGGAGATCCTTGACACCCAGTATGCCGCGGTCCCCGACGGCCTGGCGGGGAACGAGGACTGCGGACAGATGAGCGCATGGTACGTCTTCAGCGCCCTGGGATTCTACCCGGTCAACCCGACGGGCGGGGTCTACGTCCTGGGGAGCCCCCTCTTCGAGGAGACCACCCTCGAAGCGGGGGAGGGGCGTACCTTCACCCTGCAGGCAGAAGGGCTGAGCGACGAGGCCATCTACATCCAGTCTGCGAGCCTGAACGGTGAGCCGCTGGAGCGGACATGGGTCCACCACGAGGAGATCGTCTCCGGCGGCCGCCTGACCCTGGAGATGGGGCCGCAGCCCCACCCCCGCTGGGGCATCTACCCCGAAGAGGCGCCCCCCTCCATGACCCTGCCCGGTCCCGACCGGGAGCTGCTCGCCCGGGAGGTGCGGGACGCCTTCCTGCACGCCTGGGAGGGCTACCGGCGTTACGCCTGGGGTCATGACGACCTGAGACCCCTGAGCCGCACCGCCGCGGACTGGCACAGCGAGAGCCTCTTCATGACGCCGGTGGATGCCTTCGACACCATGGTCCTCATGGGGCTGGAAGAGGAAGCGGAACGGGCGAAGTCCCTCATCCTCGGCGGTCTGGACTTCGACCACGACCTGGATGTGCAGGTCTTCGAGATCACCATCCGCCTGCTGGGCGGGCTCATCTCCGCCTACCAGCTGGACGGGGAGGAGGGCTTCCTGGAGCTGGCCGTCGACCTGGCCGACCGCCTGCTCCCGGCCTTCGACTCCCCTACCGGGATGCCGTACACCCGGGTGAACCTGCGCACCGGCGAGGTCCGCTGGCCGGTGAACAACCCGGCGGAGATCGGGACCCTGATGCTGGAGTTCGGGACCCTCAGCAAGCTCACCGGCGACCCGGTCTACTACCGGAAGGCGAAGGGGGCCGTCACGGGGCTCTTCGAACGGCGCTCGGATATCGGGCTGGTGGGCACCACCATCGACGTGGAGAGCGGCCAGTGGCAGGATACCGCGAGCCACATCAGCGGCCGCATCGACTCCTACTACGAGTACCTGCTGAAGGCGTGGAAGCTCTTCGATGACGAGGATTTCCGCATCATGTGGGAGGAGAGCATCGAGGCGGTGAACACCCACCTGGCAGAGACCCGCCCGACCGGCTTCTGGTACGGACAGGCGGATATGCACTCCGGGGATCGGATCGGTACCCGTTTCGGGGCCCTCGACGCGTTCATGCCCGCCGTGCTCGCCCTGGGGGGTGATGTGGAGCGTGCCCGCAGGCTCCAGGAATCGTGCTACCTGATGTGGACCGCCCACGGGATCGAGCCGGAGAGCATGGACTACACCACACTGGAGATCCGCAGCCCCGTCTATCTGCTCCGGCCCGAGAACATCGAATCCGCGTACTACCTCTTCCGCCTCACCGGGGATCCCCGCTACCTGGAGATGGGGGAGACCATGTTCCGGTCGATCCAGGAGGTCTGCCGGGTGGAGGCGGGCTACGCCGAGGTGGCGGACGTGCGCACCGGGGAGCTGCGGGACTACAT
>JAWOFN010000101.1:0-10161 GCA_046497505.1 bacterium
GCCAGATCACGGGGATCAGCAGGATGGCCAGGAGCAGGAAGACCGCGTCGAGGGGGGCCCCCGCTCTCAGGAAGTCGGTGAAGCGGTAGTGGCCGGCGCCGTAGACCAGGGTGTTGGTCTGGTAGCCCACGGGGGTCATGAAGCTGAGGCTGGCGGCGAAGGTCACGGCCATGAGGAGCGGGCGTGCGCTCACCCCGAGGGTGGCGGCGGTCTGGATGGCCACGGGGGCCAGGAGGGCGGCCGTGGCCTGGTTGGAGATGACGTTGGTGAGCAGCATCGAGATCAGGAAGTAGCCTCCCAGCACGGCGGCGGGACCCAGCTGGCCGGCCACCTCCAGCAGGCCGTCGGAGATCTGGCCGGCGGCGCCCGTGACCTCCAGGGCGGCGCCGAGCGGGAGGACCCCCGCGAGCAGGAAGATGATCTTCCAGTTGACGGCCTCGTACGCTTCCTCGGTGGTGAGAATGCCGGATATGAGCATCACGACCGAACCGGTCACGGCCGATACGGCGATGGGGAGCAGGTCGAGGGCGGCGGCGCCCACCACGGCGACCAGCACGCCCACGGCCAGGGGGAGCCGGCCGGTTCGGTAGCGGACCACCTCCACCTCGGAGGCCAGCACGATGGAGGGGTCGGCACCCAGCTCCTCGACCCGGTCCCGCTCCACGCTCAGCAGCACCGCGTCCCCGCCGGAGAGCCGTATGCCGCCCAGGTCCTCCTGCAGCACCTGGCCGTGGTGACGTATGGCCAGCACCACCGCCCCGAAGCGTCCGGGGAAATCGCACGCCCGGATACGGACGGACTCCATGGCGGAATCGGGAGCCACCACCGCCTCCACGAGCTTGGTCTGGGCGGTGTCCAGGTCGATGTCGTACCACTCTCGGGAGGGTTTGATCTCCAGGCCCTCCTCCTGCTGGAGGCGGGCGATCTGGTGGGCCGGGCCCCGGACACGGAGCACGTCCCCGGGCTGGACCGTGTGACTCCCCGGCTCCATCACCTCCCGGCTCCCCTCAGGGAAGATCCCCACGACGTCCAGGTCCTCGCCCCGGAAGAGCTCGGAGGCCTCAAGGATACGGCCCACGTAGGAGGAGCCGGGCTGGACCTCAACGTCGGTGAGATAGGGCTGCATGTCGAACCGGTCGGTCATGTCCCTGTCGGGCCGGCGGTCGGGGATGAGGCGGCGTCCGATGGTGAAGAGGTACAGGAAGCCCACCGCCAACAGGACGAGGCCCAGGGGCGCGAACTCGAACATCCCGAAAGCCTCCAGGCCGCTGTCGGCGGCGATGGAACTGACCAGGATGTTGGTGGAGGTCCCCACCAGGGTGCACACCCCGCCCAGCATAGCGGCGAAGGAGAGAGGCATGAGCAGACGGGAGGGGCTCATGTCCCTGCGTTCGGCCACCGTGATGACGATGGGGATGAAGATGGCCACCGCCGCGGTGTTGTTGATGAAGGCACTGATGACCGCGACGCTGCCCATCATGGTGAGGATGCCCCGGGAGCCGCCTCCGGTACCGACCCGCTGGAACCAGCCGGCGGCCAGGCTGAGCCCCCCGGCCCGCTTGAGGCCCTCGGTGAGGACGAACATGGCCGCGATGGTGACGGTGGCCTCGTTGCTGAACCCGGAGAGACCCTCGGCGGGGGTGAGGATCCCGCTGAGCATGAGCGCGGACATGATCACCAGGGCGGTGACGTCGAAAGAGACGCGCTCCCAGGCGAAGAGCGGGATCGCCGCGGCCAGGAGCAGGTATACGAGGAACATGTCGAAGGTCATGCCGTCATCACAAAGGGCACGATACGACGCCGCTCGAAGGCCTCACAAGGGAAAGCAGGGCCCCGGGGGTTGATGGGGGGGGTACCCTGCTGTACGCTGGATGCCATGCGGATACCGACATCGAACACCCCGCGCGCCTCCGCCTTCCTCACCGGTACGGCGGCGGTCCTGCTGCTCCTGACCCCGGCTCTCTCCCTCACGGGATGTGCCGGGAGCCGCAGCCCACTGGGAGAGCCCGAAGTGTCAGAGAAACTGGACCTCCGGCTCCGCCAGTCCCTGGACCCCGGACAGGAGGGGGAGGAACTGGGTGAGTGGATCCAGGTCATCGTGCGTCTCACCCATACGGCCTCGGCGGAAGACCAGGAGGCCCTGGAGGAGTACGGCCGGGTACAGAGCATGGTGGACCGCTTCGTCACGCTGCGCCTCCCGAAAGAGGAGGTGCTCGACATGGCCGCGGAGGAACGGGTGGCCCACGTGGAACTGAGCATGCCGGCAGTGGCCGCCCCTGTGCCGCCCCCTGCCGGTGAGGCGGGGAGAGGAAACACCCCATGAGCAGGACGGGGAGGGGGATGAAGGGGCTGGCGGCGGGCTGCGTCCTGACCGCCCTCCTCCTGGCGGGCGGGAGCGCCTACGGCCGGCAGCCCCCGCCGAACCGCCTCGATCTTCGGCTCCAGGCGGCCATGGAGACCCTGGCGGACCGGCCGGCGGGGATGCCGCTGCGGATCCCCCGGAGCGCCCGGGCCGAGGGGGTGGTCGCGGCACCGGACGGCAGCGGGGAACCGTGGGCGAAGGTGCTGGTCCGGGGAGCGGCCGCGGAGACGGCGGTGCGGGAAGCGGGCGGGGTGGTCTACACCCGGGTGGACCCCATCATCTCGGCGGTCATCCCCCTGCAGCGGGCTGCGGAGGTGGCGTCTGCTGCGGGTGTGGAGTACGTGGAGGCCTCCATGCCCATGCGGGCGGTCCTCGACGTGAGCCTGGAGGCCATCCGGGCGGACAGTGTGCACGCAGCCCCCTACGGATATCGGGGCAGCGGGGTGATGGTGGCCATCTACGACAGCGGGGTGGACTACGCACACGAGGACTTCCGGACCGCCGGGGGGACCCGCATCAAGTGGATGTGGGATCAGACCGCCAGCGGGAGCGGCCCCGCCGGCTTCAACTACAACTACGGTGTGGAATGGGACGGGTCCCAGATCGACGCCGGTACGCCCACCCAGGAGGACGTCACCGGCCACGGAACCCACGTTGCGGGGATCGCGGTGGGGAACGGACGGGCCACCGGCGGCGGGGAACCCAGCGGCCGGTACGTGGGGGTGGCCCCCGAGGCGGACATCCTCGTCATCAAGGGGGGTGACGACACCTACTCCTCCACCGACATCGTCAACGGTGCCGGCTACGCGGTCCGGAAGGCCGCCGCAGCCGGCGTGCCGGTGGTGGTGAACCTCAGCCTGGGGGGACACTCCGGGGCCCACGACGGCACTTCCAACTACGAGATGGCCCTGGACGCCCTCACCGGTACCGGAGCGGTGATCGCGGCGGCCTCGGGCAACGAGGGGGACAACGGCATCCACAGCCGCACCGGCCTCTCCGTATCCTCGGCCTCGGGGAGCGTGACGGTGGCCGTGCCCTCCTATTCCCCCGAGAGCGGCACGGACAACGACTACCTGAAGGCGGATATCTGGTACGACGGGATGGCGGAGATCACCGTGACCGTGACCGCCCCGGGAGGACCCACCTACGGCCCCTGGACCACCGGGGACGGGGCGCGGAGTTCGGACCGGAACGAGGGCGAGGTCTACGTGAACATGCCGGGGGATGCCGAGCGTTCCAACGGGGACCACCGGATGCTGCTGGAGATCCGGGACGGGAGCGAGGGGAAGGAACCCGATCCCGGGGAGTGGACCATCGACTGGACCCTGGCCTCCGGGGCGGCGGCGACCGTGGACATGTGGATCTACGACACCACCTTCGGCGCATCGGTGGTGGGAGGGGGCGGGGAGTACTCGGTGAGCCTGCCCGGCACCGCCCGGAAGCTCATCGCCGTGGGGTCGTGGGTGACCAAGACCTCGTGGACCTCGGATAACGGAGACAGCTACCACTATCCCCAGTCCAACCCGGTGGGGGAGATCTCCCTCTTCTCCGGGCGGGGTCCCACCCGGGACGGGCGGCTGAAGCCGGACCTCACCGCGCCCGGGCAGGGGATCATGAGCGCGCTCAGCTCGGACATGACCGACCCGGACATCCGACTGGTGGACCCGGACGGGGTCCACCGGATCAGTCAGGGGACCAGCCAGGCCGTCCCCCACGTGTCGGGGACCGCGGCCCTTATGCTCCAGGCCCGGCCCGCACTGACCCACGCCCAGGTGAAGGACCTCCTGCAGAACAGTGCCGTCGTCGACGGGAGTACGGGGACGGTTCCCAGCACGACGTGGGGGTACGGCAAGCTGGACGCGCTGGCGGCCGTCCAGGGCGCGCTCGCCGCCGACGACGCGGCGGCACCCTGGGTGACCCTGGGGATCCTCCAGAACAGCGTGCTCTCGAACTACCTCGACCTGGTCTTCGTACCCTCGGAGACCCTCTCGGAGCAGCCGGCAGTGAGTGTGGACGGGACCGCGGTGAGCCCCCTCCAGGAGGTCCTCACGTCGATCGGCACGATCTACGTCGGGGACTACACCCTCCCGGGCCCGGGGACCTACACCATCACCGCCACCGTCATCGACATTGCCGGGAACGACTCCACATCCACCCGCACCTTCACCGCCGCCCTGCTGGAGGAGGGTGCCGCCGCCTCCCTCGCCAGCGCGGACGGCGGAGCGGTCGTCCGCTTCGGAGCGGGGAGCGTGACCCGGCCGGGCTACCGGATCCTCCGCCGCCTGGAGGAGGGCGAGGCACCGGCGGCCGCCGTGACCCCCGGCGGCACCGAGAGCACGGAAGGGTCGGGACCCGGCCTCGCCGGGGGGCTCTCCCCGGCCTACCTGGCGGTCCCGAGGGATGAACCTCTCGGGGGGGATGCGGTGATCAGGATCCGTTTCGACGGCGGCGAACTCGGCGGTCTGGACCCTCAGCACCTGGCAGTGCACCGCTGGGAGGCGGGCCGCTGGAGGGCCCTGCCCGGTTACGTCGACCGCCGGCGGTCGACAGTGGAGGCCGCCACCGACAGACTGGGACTCTTCCAGCTGCGGCCGTCGGCCGCGGCTGCGGCTCCCCTGGTCGACGGCCTGCTGCCCAACTACCCCAACCCCTTCAACGGGAGCACCCAGATACGCTTCACCCTGGCCCGTCCCTCCCACGTGGAGATCGCGGTGCTGAACGTCCGCGGTCAGCGCGTCCGGACCCTCACCGATCGGGACTGGCCGGCGGGCCGTCACGCGGTGGGTTGGGACGGCCGGGGGAGCGGGGGCCAGCGCCTGGCCTCCGGGGTCTACCTGGTGCTGATGCGGGCCGAGGGACGGACCTTCACCCGGAAGATCCTGCTGCTGCAGTGAGGAGGGGCATGAGCGGAAGAAACGGAACCATACGGGGGAGCGGGCGGGCCCCGATCCTCGGGGCCCTCCTGCTGGCCCTCGCCGCGGCCGGCTGCTCCAGCGGCAGCGGACCTTCGGTGGACCCCCGGGAGAAGACGGATGAGGGGTGGGCCGCCTTCGAGAGCGGGGACTACGCCGCCGCCGCCGCTGCCTTCCAGGATGCGGTGAGGGCGGATGAAGCCTTCGCCGACGCCTGGAACGGTCTGGGATGGTCGCGGGCCTTCCTGGAACAGCTGGGAGACGCGGCCATGGCCCTGCAGAAGGCCGTGGACAGCGGTCTCGTCGTCCCGGACGCCCGGGCAGGTCTGGCCATCGTCTACCGGGAGGTCCCCCACCTGGACGGAGCCATCACCGAGGCCCGGGCCGTGCTGGCCGCGGACGCCCACTGGGTCTTCAGCCACATGACCTCGGTGGACTACCTCGACATACACCTGGTCCTGGCCCAGTGCTACTACAGACTGGGTGAGGAGAACTTCGGATCCGCCCAGGCACAGCTCGACATCCTCGACCCGGACAACGGGCTGGACGCCGGGGACCCCGGGAGCTGGACCGTGGGATCGGCCACCTACGGCACCTATGCCGAGGCCCTGCTGGTGGCCATCGAGCAGGCGGCCGCCGCGGTGGGCGGCGGCAGCACGGCAGGCTGACCCTCTTTTTCGATGCACCGCGGCACACATCCCGGAAGGACGGCGACTCATGCGATGGAGACTCTCAGCGGCATGCGTGCTGGCAGCCCTGGCCGTCGGGGCCGCCGGGGCCCCTAACGGCCGGGCCTCCCAGCCGGAACCGTATGACATCATCCTCTACGGGGGCCGGGTACTGGACGGTACCGGCAACCCGTGGTACCGGGCCGACATCGGCATACGCGGAGGCTTCATCGTCGAGGTGAGGGACCTGGCCGGGGTCCCGGCGCGTCGGGTGGTGGATATCTCCGGGCACTACGTGGCCCCCGGGTTCATCGACACCCACACCCACGCCGGGGGTGCCCTGGACGAGGAGGAACGCAGCGGGGCCCGCCCCCTCCTGAGTCAGGGGATCACCACCATCATGGCCAACCCCGACGGCGGGGGACCGGTCGACCTGCGGGCGCAGAGGGGGGGCCTCCTGGAGCACGGGCTGGGCGTGAACGTGGGGCTCATGATCGGACACGCCGCGGTGCGCCGGGAGGTCCTGGGGATGGAGGACCGAGCTCCCGGCCCCGACGAGTTCGAGGCGATGAAGGGCCTGGTCCTCACGGCCATGGAGCAGGGGGCCTTCGGACTCTCCAGCGGGCCCTACTATGCGCCGGGCAGCTTCGCCGAGACATCGGAGCTGATCGAGCTGGCCCGTGTCTCCGGCCGGTACGGAGGGGTCTACCAGAGTCACATCCGGGACGAAGCGGACTATTCCATAGGGCTCTCTGCCGCGGCGGAGGAGGTCATCGAGATCGCCCGGGAATCGGGGGCCCGCGGCATCGTGACCCACATCAAGGCCCTGGGGCCCCGGGTCTGGGGTCTGTCCGCCCGGGTCATCATGCAGATCCAGCAGGCCAGGGACCGGGGTGTGGAGGTCTTCGCCGACCAGTATCCCTACCATGCCTCCAGCACCTCCCTGGGGGCGGCCCTGCTCCCCCGCTGGGCGGAGGCGGGGGGGCGTGAGGCCCTGGAGGAGCGGCTGGCCGACGAGGAGACGGCGGGGCGGATCCGGGCCGAGATGGTCGAGAACCTGGAGCGGCGGGGTGGAGCGGAACGGATCCAGTTCACCGGCGGGGGGCCGGATCGGGAGGGGCGGACCCTGGCCGAAGTGGCGGATGCCGTGGGCGGGGACCCGGTGGACGCCGCCATGCGGATCCTCGCACGGGGGAGCCCCTCCATCGTCTCGTTCAACATGCACCGGGACGACATCGCCGCGTTCATGCGGCAGCCCTGGACCATGACCGCCTCGGACGGCAGCCTGCCCCGTTTCGGTGTGGGCCAGCCCCACCCCCGGGCATACGGGACCTTCCCCCGGAAGATCCGGTACTACGCCCTCGAAGAGGGGGTGGTGGACCTTCCCTCCGCCATCCGCTCCATGACGAGCCTCCCCGCCGCCGTCTTCCGGGTCCCCGACCGCGGGCTCGTGCGGCCGGGCATGGCGGCCGACCTGGTGGTCTTCGACCCGGATCGGATCCGGGACCGGGCCACCTTCGAGGAGCCGCACCGCTACGCGGAAGGTGTGGTCCACGTGCTCGTGGGGGGGGAGTTCGCCGTGGAGGAGGGCGTCTTCACCGGCGGTCTCCACGGGACGATCCTCGTCCCCGCGGGCAGGAGGGGGATGGAGCCGTGAGGGGGAGGCGCCGCATCTTCGGGAGCACGCGAGGAGAGGAGCGCGGGGGGGCCTTCCCGGGTCGCTGACTCAGTCCAGGTCCTTGGCCCGGTCGAAGGCCTCGCGGATCAGCCGCCTGAAGGCCTCCTCCCGGATATCCTCCGCGGAGGCCACGCTGATGTGCCGCAGGGCGGTCCCGGAGCCCTCCAGGAGTCCCTCGGGATCCTCCAGGTCCACACCGCGGAAGAACCCCAGACTCACATGGTCCCGGGCCCGTGCTTCGAGGAAGACCACGTTGCGTCCCGCGGAGTATACGGGCATCCCCCACTTGATGGTCCCCTCCGCCTCCGGTGCCGCGCGGTGGACGAGCTCGTCGAGGCGCTCGATGAGGGGTCGGTGGAGCCTGCCCAGCCGGGCGGTGAAATCGGCGATGGTGGTGGGCGTTCCGTCCAGCACCGGGGGACCTCCTCCTGGGGTACGGGGTGACGGGACCCGCGGATTGTACTCCGGCCGGACGACGGTTTCAACCGGCCGCGACCGGTGCGGGCCGGGGGGGAGAGGGGGCGAAGAGATGTTCGCCTTCCTCTTGACTTTCGCCCGTTCTTCGCTCAAACTGGGGGCCGAAGATGAGCCCGTTCGCATCCGGAGGCGGAGATGAACCTGACCAAGCGGCAGCGTGAGATCCTGGATTTCATCCAGAACTTCATGGCTACCCGGGGGTATTCCCCGAGCCTGGAGGAGATCGCCGAGCACTTCGGCCTCGCCAGCGTGGCCACGGTGCACAAGCACCTCACGGCCCTGGAAGAACGGGGGGCCATCGAGCGGGGGCACAACCAGAGCCGCTCCATCCGACTGGTGGAACGCGGCGTGTCCGCCTCCTCCCTGACCGTTCCCCTGTTGGGGCGTGTGGCGGCCGGGGCACCCATCGAGGCCATCGAGGACACCGAGGACCTCATGATCCCCGAGGACATGCTGGGCAGACGGCGGACCTACGCCCTGCAGGTCCAGGGGGACTCGATGGTCGACGAGGGCATCCACGACGGCGACTACGTGGTGATCGAGGAGCGCGAGGTGGCGGAGACCGGTGAGACGGTCATCGCCCTGCTGCCCGGGGGCGAGGTGACGCTGAAGCGCTACTACCGGGAGGGACGCATCATCCGGCTGCAGCCTGCCAACGAGCAGGTGAAGCCGATCATGGTGCCGGAGCGGGATGTGCGGATACAGGGGGTGGTCATCGGCGTCATTCGCAAGTACGGCCGCAAAGTGGGTTAGGGCGCCCGACCTCCGTGTCCTTCGGGCCCGGTCATGCTCCCGGCCGGGTGCGGCGCCGTCCGTTCCAGTACCGCCTGGTAGACCAGGGGGAGCACGATGAGGGTCACCAGGGTGGATGTGAGCAGCCCGCCCACCACCACGGTGGCCAGGGGCAGCAGGATCTCGGCGCCCGGTCCGCTGGCGAGCAGCAGGGGGAGGATGCCGAAGATGGCGATGAACCCGATGGAGGCGGGCACACTCATGTACTGTCCGGTGAGGACAAGGGCGGCCAGGCCGCCGATGAGGGCCAGGGGGATGTTGATGAGGATCACCGCGGCCTCCCGGATCGACCCGAAGATCGAGTAGAGGAGGATCGACACCAGCAGGAGGGTGAGAGGGGTCACCAGGAGGAAGGTCCGTCGGGAACGCTCCTGCAGTTCGAACTGTCCGCCCCAGCGGACGATGTAGCCCGCAGGGAGTTCCACCTGACCGGCGACGGCACCCCGGGCCTCCTCCGCGAAGCGTCCCATGTCCCGTCCCCGCACGTTGCACTGGACGGTGCTGTAGCGCCGACTCTCCTCCCGGCTGATCATCCGGGTCGCTTCGGTCTCTTCCACCCGGGCCACCTGGCCCAGGGGGATCCTTCCCCCGCCGGGGAGGGGGATCAGGAGCTGGTGGATCCGCCGGGTGTCCCCCCGGTACTCCGGCTGGAACCGCAGGAAGATGTCGAAGCGGCGCCTCCCCTCATAGACCTGTCCCACCACGACGCCCCCGATAGCTGCCTCCACCGTACGCTGGACCCTTTCCACCGGCACTCCGTGGCGGGCCAGGGCCCCGCGGTCGAGATGGATCACCAGGTTGTTCTGTCCGACGAACTGCTGGGTCTGGATGTCCACCGCGCCCTCCAGCTCCCCCAGCACCGCCTCGATCTCGCCGGTGAGCCGCTGGAGTTCCTGGAAGTCCTCCCCGACCACGCGGACGGCCAGCTGGGCGTCGGAACCGGTCAGGAGCTCGTTCAGGTTGTGAGCGATCGGCTGGGTCAGGTTCAGGCTGATACCCGGGAGGTCGTCCAGCATGTGGGTGATCTCCTCCTGGAAGGCGGCCATCTCCCTTCCGAAGGGGTGTCCCCGGGTGATGAAGCCGGCGGCGGCGTTCCGGTTGCTGGATTCGATCCGGTCCATGATCTCGGTGAGGGTCAGGTCGTACTTCAGCAGCGCCGCGGGATCCACCAGGACCTGGAACTGCCGGACCTCCCCGCCGATGCTGAGCACCTGGGAGACCTCCGGGACCGATTTCAGTTCGTACTTCACCAGCCAGTCCTGGAGGGTGCGC
>JAWOFN010000010.1:0-60345 GCA_046497505.1 bacterium
GCACAGAGATCCTCCAAGATCATCTCCTGCTTGTTGCCGAATCCGCCCCCGATGCGCGGCTTGATCACCCGAATGTCCTTCTCCGGCAGACCCACCAGCGCTCGATCTCCAGGAGCTTTCCCACGTCGTGGAGGAGTCCTCCGGCGATGAGGCGGTCCCGATCCACCTCGTACGGCATCGTCTCGTAGGAGCGCTGCTGTCCCTCGGCGATGCCCAGGGCCCCCCAGGTCACGGCGAGGGTGTGCTCGATGAAGCCGATCCCGCCGCAGTCGGTGAGGAGGGTGAAGGGCATCCTGCGGACCTGTGCGAGTTCCTCCCAGCCCCCTTCCTCACACGCCATCAGCCACGCATCCACGGTCTTGTCCCGCATCCCTTCGTCCCGGATCCGCTCCAGCAGCGATCCGAACAGCTCGACGACCTCTTCGCGCGCGATCATCGCTCTCATCCCTCCCTGCCGCCGGCGGATGCCGGTTCGGTGCGTCCCAGGGCTTCGATGACGGCATCGGTCATCTCCCGGGTGGTGGCGGCACCCTGCTCCACCACGCCCGCCCCCCCCGAGATCTTCATCATATCGTAGGTCTGTACCCGACCCTCTGCCACCACCGCCCCCACGGCGGCCCGGATGTGCTCCGCCTTCGCGGTCTCCTCCAGGTGGTCCAGCATGAGGGCGGCGCTGAGGATCATGGCGATGGGGTTCACGATACTGGGCTCGAGTTCCGCGTACTTGGGTGCGGACCCATGGGTGGGTTCGAAGACCGCCACCTCGCGGCCCACGTTGGAGGAGGCGGCGAAGCCCAGGCCCCCCACCAGGCCGGCGAAGGCGTCGGAGATGATGTCCCCGAACATGTTCCCCGCCGCGATGACCCCGTAGTCCTCGGGGTTCTTCGTGAGCCACATGGTCTGCGCGTCGATGTTGGTCTCCCAGAGGGCGATGTCCGGGAACTCCTTCGCCACCTCCCGGCCCTCTCGGGTCAGCATGCCGGAGGTCTCCCGGATCACGTTCGGCTTCTCACAGATGGTCACCGAGCGGTAGCCGAACCGTTCGGCGTACCGGAATGCCTCCTCCATGAGCCGCCGGCATGCGGGCCGGGTGAAGATCCGGGTCGAGATGGCCAGATCCTCCCCCGGGGTGTTTTTGAAGCGCTCGAATTTGGGATGGGTGGCGAAGGCCTCCCGGACCTGCGGGGGCGGGCCGGTCCACTCCACCCCGGAGTAGAGTCCCTCGGTGTTCTGCCGGAAGACGGCCACGTCCACCCGGGGCTCGACCACCGTGCCGTCCCCGCCGCGCCGGATGAAGTTCAGGGGGTTGCCGGGGAAGGAGACGCAGGGACGGACCGAGATGTCCAGGTCGAAGACCTGTCGGAGTCCCACGATGGGGCTGTAATAGACGAAACCCTGGTCACGGAGTCCCCGGTCGAGTTCCTCGGCCGCCTCGTCCTTCGGCTTGCTGGTGATGGCACCGAAGAGACCCACCTTGTGCTCGGCCAGCAGATCGATGGTGCGCTGCGGCAGGGCGTTGCCCTCCCGCTGCCAGAACTCCCATCCGATGTCTGCGTGTACGTAGTCTGCGGTGAATCCGGCTGCCTCCAGCACCCGGAGGGACTCATCCAGGACGATCTGTCCGATGCCGTCCCCGGGCATGGTGACGATGGTGCGTTCTGCCATGGGATAGGAGCTCCTTGTCCTGCAGGTTCGTGAAGAGCCCATCGGAGACGACCGGGGTCGGACCGACGGGCTCGTCAGACAGAGCGGAAGCAGCGGAGTCGGGGCGGGCTCCTATTTCAGACGCTAAGGTATGATTTGGCGCAGCAGGGGTCAATGCATCCTGGAGAGGCCCCGCTGCCCCATGCGGGAGGGTTCAGAAAGCACCTCCCTCATCCACGGGCACGCGGGCCAGGCCGGCGGCCTGCAGGTCGCGCAGGTAGGTGACGACCTTCTCGAGGGACCGCAGTCCGAACTGGGCACTCAGCGTGTTCCGGATGTCAAGGGCACTGCGGGTGCCGTCGATGTAGTTGGTCAGCTCGTATCGGAGCACCGTGTCCCGCCAGAAGGATCTCCCCGGCCCCCGCGTGTAGTACACCCGGCGTTCCTCGGGCAGGTGCGAGAGGAGCCACTGATCGTTGATGGGACCCCGGGTCGTGCGTTCCAGCACCAGATTGGTGGCCTCCTTCCGTTCGGGGAGAGGGGCGATGGGGAGCAGCTGGGGGAGGGGGAGCATGCCCCGGTCCCCCGCGATCCGATCCAGTTCCGTCTCCAGCACACGCTGCTTGATCACCGCGCCGTGGGCCTCCAGCTGGGCCCTGGCCCGGATCACCGAGGCCTGGAAACGGCTGGCTGCCGCGGAGTCATCGCCCGCCGGGGAGAGACGTTCCAGGCTGGAGACTGCCCGCATCTCCCGATCCAGCTGGGCCTCCAGCAGGGTCCGGGCGTCCCGGACCAGCAGCGCGGCCTCCACGTCCTCCATCTCCGGGTCGAGCCGCTCCAGCATGTCCAGGATCATCTCCTGGTCGGTGTGAAGCCGCTGCAGTCCCAGGGCGACCCGTTCCTGGAGGAGGGCGTCCGTCCGGGCCGGTCCCAGGTCCGCCAGGGACCAGGCGGTCGCCGCGGCGATCACGCCGGCCCGCTTCAGTGTGGTGGGGTCGACCTTGTCCGGGGTGTCGTCACTGCTGTGGTAGTAGGGATCCGGGGAGGTGTTGAACATCACGCTGGGGATGCCGACCGCCCCGTCCATGAGCATGTAGTGGTCGGAGCCGCCGGAGTAGGGATCCACGCGGTAGTTCATGGGACCGCGGGTCCCCCGCGGCTCGGCGAGTCCCAGGTCCGCGGTCCAGCGGAGAGCCTGGGACGCGACGTCGTCCAGGATGGAGGAGGCACTGGCCGGGGCCTGGAAGAGGTGGAGGACACTGGTGCCCGGCGGGGTCCCCACCATGTCCAGGTTGATGGCGAAGGCCACGCGCCTTCCCAGGTCCGGCTGGGCGTCGATCCAGGCCGCCGTCCCGTACATCTCCGGGACCCAGAGGAACCGGATGGTCCGCGCCGGGGCCGGCAGGGTACCGTCGGAGACCAGCCGACTCAGTCCCCGGGCCAGGTCGAGGAGCACGGCCGAACCGGAGGCGTTGTCGTTGGCGCTCGGCTTCGGATGGTCGAGGTGGGCCAGAAGCAGGATCTCCTGATCGGGATACCGGTTCCCCTCGAGGGCAGCGGTGACGAGGTCGAGACGGCCGTCCTGGATCTCGCTCTCCACCCGGGCATGCAGACGGACCTCTTCACCCCGGGCCAGCAGTCCCTTCAGGTCGTGGGCCCGACGCCGGCTGATGTTGAAGCCCCACCGCAGGTGTTCCCGCTCCCCGGCCCGGGGCCACATCCCCGTGTAGCGTACTTGGTCGGGATGGTCCGGGTCGTCGTTCCAGCAGACCACCCCGAGGGCCCCGTGCTGCAGTACGGCCAGACGATGCACGTCCCCGCCGTAGCCGCTGGCCAGCACGATCCTGCCGGCCACGTCGGTGGTGTCGTAGAACGCCTCGTCCAGCCCGGTGCCTGCGTCCACCAGGACCCCCTCCTCGTCCGCCGGCGCGGAGAGCGTCACCAGGTGGTTGGCGATCTCGCTGTAGCGGGCGATCCGTTCCCGCCGGGGGGCGGTCATCCACAGCTCCGCCTCCTCCACGGTCCACCCCACCGGGGAGAGCCAGGTCTGGTAGGTGATCCGGCCGTCGCTGGGATAGGAGAGGAGGGAGGCGTCCTCATAACCACAGGCCTGGAGCCGGTCCCTCACGTAGCAGGCCGCCTCAGCCATCATGGGGGAGGCCTGGATCCGGTGGTGCCGGGTGATCGCGCGCAGGTAGTGCATGGCGATCTCACCCGAGAGTTCGGCGGCCAGGGCCTCACCCACGGAAGGATCGAGGGGCAGGTTGGGGTGGATGGACCCTCCCTGCCCGCGGGCGTTCCCGGCGGGGCATGTCAGCAGGAGGACCAGGAGGGGGGCGAGGATCGAAGCGGCGCTGCGGTTGCTCACAGGAGGATTCCTCCCTGGATGCGGTGGTGCCGGTGCGGCAGGCGGTTCCGGATGCCTCTAAAGTCAGGAGACCCCGCAGGGGTGTCAATGCCCAAGCCCCCCGAAGGTGCCCTCCGAAACCTCCCCGGCCGGGAGTACGTAGCGGGAGAAGGAGAGAAAAAACATCATCGGACCTCTCGCCGGGGCCCAGGAGGGTTCCCGGCATCTGCTCACCGGGGAGCGTGTGGCCGTCTATGCGGGGGCGGGCGAAGTGGATGCCGCCGGGGTGGACGGTGATCTTCGGCTGGACTCCCACAGCGGCAGCGTGACGGCCGTGGACATCCGTGGTAGGCTCACGGCGGATACCGGTTCCGGGAGGGTGCTGGTGTACCTTCCCCAGGCGATCAACGCAGAACTCGAGGTGGATACGGGGAGCGGCGGGATCGACATCGAGGTCCCCGTGGACCACCGGAAGAAGAGTCGGAGCCACGTACTTGGCCAGATCGGTGATGGCAGCGGCCGCATCTATATCGACACCGGGTCCGGAGAGGTCCGCATCCTTTGCAGGTAGGCCGCTTCCGCGTCCGCGGGTCCTCCAGAGGATCCTCACAGCATCCGCCCTGGCAGGCCTGGTCTTCGCCGGGGCGGTCTCCTCATCCGCCGCCCAGTTCCCCGCCCCTGCCCTGCAGAGGAGCTTCTCCCTGGAGGCGGAGGGGACCGTGAGACTGGAGAGTCCCCGCGGTCCGGTGACGGTCCGGACGGGGCCTCCGGGGCAGGTCACGGTCAGGGCGTGGGTGGAGGCCGGATCTGCAGGGTCCGATCCGCTGGACCTCCGGCGCGGTGAGGAGGGGCTGGAGATCACCGTGTCCTCTCCGGGCCCGGAGGGACCGGGGCCGCGGCCCCGGGTGCGCTTCGAACTCCTCCTGCCCCCGGCATCGGACCTCGTGCTGCGGGTCGGGGAGGGGGACCTCTCGGTGGAGGGTGTGGGCGGGAGGGTACGCATGGAGACCGATTCCGGTGATCTCACGGCCCGCTCATGCGGGGATGTCGCAGCCGGTTCGGTGAACGGCGACATCGCCCTCGACTCCTGCCGCAGCGCCGAGGCCAACACCGTCTCGGGTACGATCCGGATACGCGGTGTGGAGGGCCCGGTGACCGCCACCTGCGTGTCCGGGAGCATCTACATGGAGGAGATGGTCTCCCCCTCGGTACGCGCCAGCACCACCGGGGGCGACATCCGTTTCATGGGGTCGGTGCTGGAGGGGGGGACCTACCGGCTCTCCAGCCACTCGGGGGACATCGCCTTCACCGCCCGGGGAGGCCGGGGTTTCGTCCTGAACCTGAGCACCTTCAGCGGCAGTATCGCCATACCCCTGGATGTGACCCTCACCTCGAGTCCTATCAGCCGCCGCTCCCTCCGGGGACGCTGGGGGGATGCCGCGGCATCGGTGGAATTGGATGCGTTCTCGGGGAATATCCGGCTGGAAGCCTCCGCCCGCCGTTGACGGAGCCCCCAGCATGTTCGAGATTGCGGGTGCCGGCGGCCGTCAGGCCGCGGGTCATTGACGGCCTTCCAGGGAGGGGAAGCATGCCGAGCATCATCCTGAACGGGGAGCCCCGGGAGATCCAGGAGGGGACCTCCGTCCGCGACCTGCTCGAGGGGCTCGACCTCCTGGACCGACCGGTGGCCGTCGAACGCAACCGCTCCATCGTCTCCCGAGACCGTTTCGATACCACGCTCCTGGAAGAGGGAGACCGTATCGAAGTGGTCTCCTTCGTCCCGGGGGGCTGATATCCTCGAGTACCGGAGGAATCCCATGGGTACATCCGCTTCGACCGACCCCTTCGCCCTGGGCGGACGGGAGTTCTCCTCCCGGCTCATTTTGGGGACGGGGAAGTACAGGGACTTCGACGAGACCCGCCGGGCCGCGGAGGCCTCGGGTGCCGAGATCGTGACGGTGGCGGTACGCCGGACCAACATCACCGACCCGGACCAGGACAATCTCCTGGACTACCTTCCCCCGGACGAGTTCTTCATCCTCCCCAACACGGCGGGCTGCTACGGTGCCGAGGAGGCGGTGCGATACGCCATGCTGGCCCGGGAAGCCGGTGTGGGGAACTGGGTGAAGCTGGAGGTGATCGGGGACGAGAAGACCCTTTTCCCCGACACGGTCGAGACCCTGGCGGCCGCGAAGACCCTGGTCGACGAGGGTTTCGTGGTCCTCCCCTACACCAACGACGATCCGGTCGTCGCGAAGCGTCTGGAGGAGATCGGCTGTGCTGCGGTGATGCCCCTCGCCGCCCCCATCGGGTCGGGGCTGGGTATCCGCAACCCCTACAACATCCGCCTCATCCAGGAGTCGGTCTCCCTGCCGGTCATCGTGGACGCGGGCGTCGGTACCGCCAGCGACGCGGCGCAGGTCATGGAACTCGGTGCCGACGGGGTCCTCATGAACACCGCCGTCGCGGGGGCCGATGACCCCATCGCCATGGCGCATGCCATGCGGCTGGCCGTGGAGGGGGGACGCCTCGCCTACCGGGCGGGGCGGATCCCCCGCCGGATGTTCGCCACCGCCAGCACCACCATCGAAGGGATGCTGGACTGAAGGCGCCCCTGAGGACCCTCCTCATAACCGATGCGGAGCGGTACGGTGTGGAGGAGAGCCTGGAGGTGATCCGCGCCGCGGCCGAGGCCGGTGTGGAGGGGGTGCAGGTCCGCGAGAAGGGGTGGGATGCCCGTCCTCTGGTGGGATTCACCCGGAGGGTGCTGGAGACGGCCCGGCCCTGGGACATGAGGGTCGTGATCAACGGGCGGCTGGACGTCGCCCTGGCGACCGGCGCCCACGGCGTGCATCTGGGAGGGGGTGCACTGCATCCGGAGGCCGCCCGGGAACTGGCGGACAGGCTCGGACGGGCGGACTTCCTCGTCGGGGTCTCCACCCACAGCCGGGCCGATGTCGCCCGGGCCTCGGCGGGCATCGCCGACTACGTGCTCTTCGGCCCCGTGTTCGCCACCCCGAGCAAGGCCCCTTACGGCCCCCCCCAGGGGCTCGCGGAACTGGAGGCGGTCTGCGCGGATGGCTGGGTGCCCGTGCTCGCCGTAGGGGGGGTCGACCCCGCGAACACCGCCGACGTGCTGAGGGCCGGTGCGGCGGGCAGTGCCTGCATCCGGGCCCTCTTCGAGGCCGAAGACCCCCGGGAGGCCGCCCGGCGCTGGGTCTCGGCTTCATCGTCCGGGGAGGTCCGTTGAACGCGGACAGGTCCCCGGCGCTGCAGTCGGGGAGGACATCGGGGGCTCAAGCAGGGCCCGTGAACCGTACATGGGAAGAAGACCACCAGGAGGGAACGGCATGGATGCTATACGCGAGACCGAATTCGACGGGCTGACCCTGGCGAGCCGGGGCAAGGTCCGGGACATCTACGACCTGGGTGATGAACTGATCATCGTCGCCAGCGACCGGCTGTCGGCCTTCGACGTGGTCCTTCCCGATCCCATCCCCCGGAAGGGCGAGGTCCTCAACCGTGTCTCCGCCTTCTGGTTCGAGAAGATGGAGCAGATCGTCCCCAACCACATGATCTCCATCGACGTCGGGGATTACCCGGAGGCGGCACAGCCCTATGCGGAGCAGCTGGAAGGGCGCAGCATGCTCGTGAAGCGGGCCGATCCGGTCATGGTGGAGTGCGTGGTCCGGGGCTATATCGCCGGCTCCGGCTGGAAGGAGTACCAGGAGGCCTCTTCGGTGAGCGGGGTGCCGCTGTCGCCGGGTCTCAAGAAGGCGGACAAGCTCCCCGAGCCGATCTTCACCCCGGCCACCAAGGCGGAACGGGGGCTCCACGACGAGAACATCTCCTTCGAGCGGATGCGTTCCCTCGTCGGTGAGGACCTGGCCCGGGCCCTGCGCGAGATCTCCGTGGAGATCTACCTCAAGGGGTCGGAGTACGCGGCGGAGAAGGGGATCATCATCGCCGACACCAAGTTCGAGTTCGGTCTCATCGACGGCGAGATCATCCTCATCGACGAGGTGCTCACCCCCGATTCCAGCCGGTTCTGGCCCCGGGAGACCTACGAGCCGGGTCAGGACCAGGAGAGTCTGGACAAGCAGTACGTGCGGAACTACCTGGAGACGCTGGAGTGGGACAAGACCCCTCCGGGGCCCCGGCTCCCCGAGGAGGTCGTCGAGGAGACCTCCCGGAAGTACCAGGAGATCTACCAGCGTCTCACCGGATCCCCCCTCTAGGGGTCCGTCGGGTACCACCGTCCGGCCCGTCCGAGGGGTCCCGGGACGGGCCCCGCGTCGGGCATTCCCTTGATGAGAGGGGTCCGGGCCCCACAGGTTTCCTGTGGAGGCATCGACCAGACACGCAGCATGATTCGGAGAGTGAGCGTACCGTGGAACCGAGGGAAGGCGAACCGAGGAGAAGACAGCCGGCGGACCCCGAAAGGGAAGCGGAGTCGGCCGAGGACCGTGAGGACCTCAGCCGCTACCTGAGCTATCTCCTGCGGCACCATCCGGAGGATGCCGACTTCCGGGTGGACGACCGGGGATGGGCGAGCATCGAGGAAATGGTGGCCGGCGCGCGTGCGGTGGGCCGTAAACTCACGGTGAACGACGTGATGCGGGTGGTGGAGACGGATCCGAAAGGGAGGTTCGCCCTGAGCGACGATCGTCTCAGCATCCGTGCCAACTACGGTCACTCCATGCCGGTGGACCTGGGCCTGGAGGCTGAGACCCCCCCTGAGATCCTCTACCACGGCACGGCCTACCGCTTCCGGGAGGAGATACTGGAGAAGGGCATCGAGCCCCGGGAGCGCCAGCACGTGCACCTGAGCGAGCGGCCCGAGGAGGCGACGGACGTGGGGCGGCGGCACGGGCGCCCCGCTCTCATCCAGGTGGAGGCCCTCCGGATGACAGAGGAGGGCTTCGCCTTCTACCGGTCGGAATCGGAGGCGGGGATCTGGCTGACCCGGGAGGTCCCTCCCGAGTACCTTTCCCTGCCCGATGAAGAAGAGGAAGAGACCGTCTCACCCGAACCCGGAGTACCGAGTGAACCCCGACCCCGAACAGACACGTCGTCCCCCGGCCCTGAACCTCCGCGTAGGTCGGATATCTGAGGCGGTGGAGCACCCCGACGCCGACCGCCTGCTGGTCCTCACCGTGGACCTGGGGGAGGAGCAGCGCCAGCTCGTGGCCGGACTGGCCCAGGAATACGAGCTGGAGGAGCTGGAGGGCAAGCACGTGGTGGTGGTGACCAACCTCAAGCCCGCGGTACTGCGGGGCGAGAAGAGCGAGGGTATGGTCCTGGCCGCCCACGGTGAGGAGCAGATCGGGCTGCTGCTGGCTCCCGACGCCGAACCGGGTACACGGGTGTGCCTCTCCGACGAGGCGACCGTGACCCCTCCCGACCAGATCACCATCGACGACTTCTCCGAGCACGAGATCATCGCCTCCCCCCGGGGGGTGACACTGGATGGTGAACTGCTGGACTGCGTCAGCCTCGAGGTGGACCGCGAGGCCTACGGACGGGTGAGTTAGGGACCAGATCGCATCTCCCCGCACCCCGGGGACACCCGCAGGGAATCCGAGTGCTGCACTTTTCCCGCTGGAAACGTGTCAGGGGCCTCCAGTAGGCTTCCTAACGCAATCCGGTACATCCCGCCCCGCCTGCGGGCGGTTCACCCGAATCAGAACGGGTCCGGAGACGGACCCCCAAGGGAGGAAATAGGATGGCTCGAGACTACGTATACGCATCACGCGTGAAGGAAGCCGCCAAGGCACAGGGGCTGCGGATGGCGGGAGACGCCGTCGACGCGATCAACAAGGCCGTAGACGACATGCTGCGCAAGGCCGGTTCCCGCGCCAAGGGCAACGGCCGGAAGACCATCCAGGCCCAGGACGTCTAGGGCACTGGAACAGAGAAGTCCGCGACGGGGGGGCTCTGGCCCCCCTTTTGCGTCGAGGGTCTTCACGGCGGCCCTCAGAAGAGGAAGCGGGCGGGGCTGAAGGGCAACGGGTCGACCCCGGGGTCCTCCCCGGCGATCATGCGGGCGACGAGCTGGCCGGTGAGGGGGGCCAGGAGGATGCCGTTCCGGAAGTGACCGGTGTCCACCCAGACGCGGTCCAGGTCGGGCAGGGGTCCCACGATCGGCAGCCCGTCGGGGGTCCCGGGACGAAGTCCCGCCCACTGCTGCTGCGGGGTGCGGTCCTCCAGCACCGGGAGCATGCGGACCGCACCCTCCCACACCTTCTCGATCCCGCTGCGGGTAGTGGTACGGTCGAACCCCACGTGCTCGGCCGTGGCCCCGGCGAGGACCTGGTCCCCGGAGCGGGGGACCAGGTAGCCCATGCCGGAACCCACCAGGCAGGGGGGGAGTCCCTCGCCGGGGGTGAGCGGGGTCACCGCCGCCTGTCCCCGCACCGGTTCCACCGGAAGGGGAGCACCCAGGGCCCCCGTCAACCGTCCCGTCCAGGCACCCGCGGCCAGGAGTGTGTGCTCCGCCTCGATGTGGAGGCCGGAGGTGTGGACACCGGCGACCCGCGTACCGGAGGGCCCCTGTTCGATGAGGAAGTCCCGCACCTCCTCCTCCCAGAGGAAACGTACGCCGGCGCTGCGGCAGGCCCCGGCGTACGCCTCCACCGCCCGGTCGGTGCGGAGATGGTGGTCACCGGGGTAGAAGAGGGCGCCGGTGAGGTCATCGGTCACCATGGGGAAGCGCCGGGCGGTATCGGCGGGGGAGAGGCTCTCCACAGGGAGCCCCCTCTCCATCTGCCATGCCCTGCGCTGCTGGAAGGTCCTCCACTCATCCTCGTCCAGGGCCAGGTGCAGGAAGCCGTCGGTCCGGTGCTCCGGGTCCAAGCCGGATGCGGCGGCCAGCTCGGGCGCGACCTCCACCCAGAGGTCGCGGGCCTGCAGGCAGAGGTCGAGGAAGGGCCCGGGGCCCCCGCTCTCGTGCTGGGGCGCCAGCATGCCGGCGGCCGCGCCGGAGGCCTCCGCACCGGGGGCCGGGGCGCGGTCCACCACGTGGACCACATGTCCTGCGCGGGCCAGTTCCCGCGCGGCGGCCATACCCACCAGTCCGGCGCCCACGACCACCGTCTGGGTCTCGAGATGCTGCATGGACCCAAGATAGCCGCCCCCGCCCGCCCTCCAAAACCCGTTGACCGTCGGAAGACTCCCTCCCTAGGTTTCCCTGCTGCATGGAGCGCCGTCCCCGGACCCTGAACCGGAGTTCGAGATGTCCCTGCCCCCCGAGTCCGCCATCATCGGGCTGGCCTGCACACGCTGCGGAGCCGAGCACGACCACACGAAGCTGCAGGGGCTCTGCAGATCCTGCGGGGGACCTCTATACGCTCACTACGACCTGGACCGGGCAGGCAGGACCCTCACCCCCGAGGCCCTCGCCGCTCGCCCCTGGGACATCTGGCGGTACGCGGAGGTGCTCCCGGTGGAGGATGAGGCCTTCCGGATCACCCTCGGGGAGGGGGGGACACCGCTGCTGGCCAGCAGGAGCCTGGGACCGGGATTGGGCATCGAGGGACTCCTGCTCAAGGACGAGGGGCTCAACCCTACCGGTTCCTTCAAGGCACGGGGACTGTGCCTTGCCGTGAGCAGGGCGGCGGAGCTGGGGGCGGGGGCCCTCAGCATCCCCACGGCGGGGAACGCCGGCGGCGCCCTCTCCGCCTACGCCGCCGCCGCAGGGATGCCTGCCCACATCTTCATGCCCTCCGACACCCCCTCGCGTTTCGTGGAGGAGTGCAGGATGTACGGTGCGCACGTCACCATGGTGGACGGGTACATCACCGACGCGGGGCAGCGGGCGAAGGAGGAGATGGAGGGGACGGACCGCTTCGACGTCTCCACCCTGAAGGAGCCGTACCGGGTGGAGGGGAAGAAGACGATGGGGTATGAACTCTTCGAACAGCTCGGGGGGAGGCTGCCCGATGTCATCATCTATCCCACCGGCGGCGGCACCGGCCTGGTGGGCATGTGGAAGGCGTTCGACGAGATGGAGGAGCTGGGGTGGGTCGGCCGTCGGCGCCCCCGGATGGTGAGCGTCCAGGCCGCGGGATGCGCCCCGGTGGTCAAGGCGTTCCACGGGGGAGAGGAAGACTACGAAGCGTGGCCGGACCCCAGCACCATGGCCATGGGTCTCAGGGTACCGGCGGCGGTGGGGGATGTGGAGATCCTCAAGGCCCTGAGAGGATCGGGCGGTACGGCGGTGGCGGTGGACGAGGAGGAGATCCTGGAGGGGGTCCTGGAACTGGGGAGCAGGGAGGGGATCTATGCCAGCCCGGAGGACGGGGCGGTGGTCGGGGCGCTCAGACGACTCGAGGAAGAGGGCTTCATCGAGGGGGACGAGACGGTGGTCGCCTTCCTCACCGGACACGGTATGAAGTATGCGGAACTGATCCAGCAGGCGCTGGAGGGACGCGGGGAGGGGGCGTGAGGAGCAGGTCCGCCCGCCCACCCGGCCGCCGGCCGGGGGCGGCCCTGGCCCTCCTCTTCCTCCTCCTGCCCGCAGCTGCCGGGGGGCAGAGCGAAGAACTCCTCCAGGGATCGCGGGATCCTCACGACTACCGGGTACGGGCACTCCGGGCACAGAGGGCCCCGGTGCTGGACGGCCGTCTGGACGAGGCCGCCTGGCAGCGGGCCGAACCCGCCACCGGGTTCACCCAGCGCAACCTGGTGGAGGGGGCACCCGCGAGCGAACGGACCGAGATACGCACCATAGTTACGGAGGGCGTGTTCTACATCGGTGCCCGCATGTTCGATTCCCGCCCCGAGGAGCTGGTCGTCACGGCCATGCGCCGGGCCAGCCGCCTGCATGACGACGACTACCTGGGCATCGTGCTGGACACCTTCCACGACCACCGCAACGCGTTCGAGTTCCAGGTCAACCCCGCCGGCGCCCGCTGGGACGCCTACGTCACCGACGAGGGCCGGGATGTGAACAGCGATTTCAACGTGGTCTGGGACGCGGCCACCCGGGCGGATGACGAGGGGTGGACCGCCGAGATGGCCATCCCGCTGAGCCAGCTCCGCTTCTCCGGGGCAGGGGGACCCCAGCGGTGGAGGATCAACTTCCGCCGTTCCATCCGAAGGAAGAACGAGGAGGTCTTCTGGGTGCCGGTGCTCAGGGACTACGGGATGCACGGCTTCAACCGGGTCTCCAACGCCGGCCTCCTCACCGGACTCGACGACCTGCCGGTGGGGGTGGACGTCAATCTCCAGTTCAGCGACTACAGCAGCTTCCGGGGCCAGTACGCTAACGTATACGACCCGGTTGTGGGGGGCGATCCCTCTCTCCTGACCTCCGAGTACCGTTGCGATCCCTCCGCTACCGGTCGGACACTCCTGCTCAAGTTCACGTTTCTCTTCCTCTGGTAGGTTCGAGGCCATGACCGATACGAACACCGAGACCGCGCGACTCTACTGGGACGACCCCATGCGGGAGACCTTCGAGGCGAAGGTCCGGCGGAGTGTGGAACAGCCCGAAGGGGGCGCCCTCATCGTGCTCGACCGCACCCTCTTCTATCCGGAAGGGGGTGGGCAGCCGGCGGATGAGGGGCAGCTCGGCGATGCCGAGGTGCTGGATGTGCGCGAGGAGGAGGGGGTGGTCCTCCACCTCACGGACCGCTCCCTGGAGGAGGGTTCCACCGTGGAGGGGAGTGTGGACTGGGGGCGGAGATGGGACCACATGCAGCAGCATAGCGGGCAGCACCTGCTGAGCCGGGTGCTCCTGGACGAGTACGGTGCGGAGACCCGGGGCTTCCACCTGGGAGCGGACGAGGCCACCATCGACCTGGGCATCGAACTCGACGAGGGGCAGGTCGAGTTCGCCCGATCCCGGGCCAACGCCCTCATCGACCGGGACCTCCCGGTCACCGCACGGATCGTTCCCCGGGACCACCCCGCCGTGGACGCTGCCCGGCGGGTACCGCCGGAGATCGAGGAGGTGCGCCTGGTGGAGATCGAGGAGGTGGATTCGGTCCCATGCGGCGGGACCCATGTCCCTTCCACCGCCCGCATAGGAGGGCTGCACGTGATGGCGGGCAGCGGCACACGGGTCCACGGCGGTCTCTTCCGGATCACCTTCCTCTGCGGCGGGAGGATGCGCCGCTACCTGGCCCACCTGGACCGGGTGAGTGCCCGTCTCACACGCGAGCTCACCACCGCTCCCGACCAGTTCCTGGAGCGGTTCGAGGACCTGAAGGACCAGATCAAGGACCTGAACCGGGAGGTCTCCGACCTGCAGGGCGTTCTGGTGCCCCTGCGGGCCGAGGTGCTCCTGGAGCAGGCCGAGACCATCGGTCCCGCCCGGGTGGTCATGGCCCGGATCGACGACCTGCCGGCGGAGACCCTGCCGGCCCTGGCAGGTGAACTCACCGCCCACGCCGACGTCGCGGCGCTGCTGGGTGCGGAGGTCTCCGGGACGGGGCGCCTGGCCTTCGCCCGGGGTGAGGGCCTCGACCTGCATATGGGCGAGCTTCTGAGCAGGGCCGCCGCCATCCTCGGGGGCGGCGGCGGGGGCAGGCCGGAATACGCCGCCGGGGGCGGCACCCAGGCCGAGGCGCTGGACACCGCCCTCACCTCCGCCCGGGAGGAGATCCGGGAAGCCCTGGGGTGAGAGTGTCCCTTGTGTCCCATATGGGACAGGTCTAGAGTGATGCCCATCTGAGAGTCCCTCCGACGAAGGGCCCTGAGGGGGGTCCGGGGGGAGCGCACACCGTCCCACGATGGGAGTGCACCACATGCCCGTACGGGCCCGGGGGAGCCGCTGGCTCCCCGCGCTCTTCATCCTCGCCTTCCTGGTCCTGCTGGCCGCCACCAACGTGTGGATCCATCAGCGCAACAGGAAGGCCCTGGACGACGACCTCGGGCGCCGGCTCACGGCCATCGCCGGCCTGCTGGTGGACACCCGGGCGGTCGACGGCGACCTCCTCTTCGGGCCGCAGGGCATGGACCGCTCCTATCTGGCCAGCATCGAGGGGCAGCTGGAGGAGATCCAGCGTTCCTACGACCTGGATGCCATCCTGCTCCTCGACCCCGACGAGTACACGGTCCGCTACTCGAGCAGCCCCGCCCTCTATACCGAGGGGAGCCTCTACCCCTACCGGGAGGAACACACGGGGGCCATCCTGGAGGCCGTCACCGGGCGGCATCCCTCCGCTTCCGCCACCCGGCGCGTGGGGGGCAGCCGCGACGTTTACCTGAAGAGCGGCTTCGCCCCGGTCCGCACCCTCCTCCAGGACCAGCTCGTGGCGGTCCTCGTGGTGGAGGCGAGTGCAGACTTCTTCGAGGTCCTCGGGCGTATGCGGGGGGTGATGATCACCGGTACGGCGGCCGCCACCGTCCTGATGCTCCTGCTCATGGCGGGTTACCTGGGTCTGCAGGGTCAGGCTCGGAGGGCCCGGCAGGCCCTGGAGAGGGAGAACCGCATGGCTGCTCTGGGGCGGATGGCCAGCCAGGTGGCCCACGAGATCCGTAACCCGGCAGGTATCATAAAGTACGCCGCGGAGCGGATGGAGAAGTGGCTGGACGCCCAGGATGGGGGGCGGCGGGAACGGGACCCGGAGCTGAAGGAGATGGTGGAGTACATCCGGGAGGAGACCCGCAGGCTGCAGGACACCACGGAACGCTACCTCACCTATGCCCGGCAGGGGACCATGCAGCCCCGGGAGGTGGCCCCCCGCGAGCTGCTGGATTCGGCGGCGGAGGCCCTCCGGCGCCATGGGCTCCCCGATGGGATCACGGTCAGGGTGGAGACCGAGTTGCCCGATGCCCCGCCGGTACTCCGCGCCGACCCGGACCTGCTCCGTCAGGCCCTCCTGAACCTGGGGATGAACGCGGTTGAGGCCATGGGGTCGAGCGGGGAGGCGGTCTTCTTCGCCCGCAGCGCGGGGGAGGCGTACTCCCTCGGCGTGGAGGACGACGGTCCCGGGATCCCTGACCGTCAGAAGGGGAAGGTCTTCGAGCCTTTCTACAGTACCCGCCCCGAGGGGAACGGTCTGGGACTCTTCATCGTGGAGCAGATCGTCCGCTCCCACGGTGGGGAGGTCACGGTAGAGGACCGCGAAGAGGGCGGGACGCGTGTGATCATGGAGCTGCCCGCCGGCGGGCAGCCCCCCCGAGAGGAAGGATGAAGCGCAGATGCCCCGCATCCTGGTAGTGGACGACGAGGCGAGGATGGCCGCCCTGATCCGGCGGGAACTGGAGGACGAGGGGTATGATGTCGTCACCGCTTCCGACGGTGAGGCCGCCCTCGAGCAGGTCGCCGCGGGGGAACTCGACCTGGTGGTCACCGACCTCAAGATGCCCGGCATGGACGGTATCGAACTGCTCCGGGAGGTCAAGGGTCGGGACGCCGACTGTGAGGTGATCCTCATGACTGCCTATGCCTCGGCGGAGACGGCGGTGGAGGCCATGAAAGAGGGTGCCTACGACTACCTGGTGAAGCCGTTCGAGATGGCGGAGCTGGTGATGATGGTCGAACGCATCACCGAGCATCAGCGGCTGCGGGCCGAGAACCGCCAGCTGAAGGAGGACCTGAGCAGCGGTGCCGGTGAGATCATCGGGACCTCACCGGGGATCACGAAGGTCATGGAACTGGTCCGCCGTGTGGCCGGTCAGGCCACCACGGTCCTGATCCAGGGGGAATCGGGTACGGGCAAGGAACTGGTGGCCCGTACGATCCACGCCAGCAGCCGCCGGTCGGAGGAGGCCTTCGTGGCCGTGAACTGCGGCGCCATCCCCGACACCCTCATCGAATCCGAACTCTTCGGTCATGAGAAAGGGGCCTACACGGGGGCTTCCAGCCGGCGGCTCGGCAAGTTCGAGCTGGCCAACCGGGGGACGGTCTTCCTCGACGAGGTGGGGGAACTGGCTCCCCAGGCCCAGGTCAAGCTCCTCCGGGTGCTCCAGGAACGGTATGTGGAGCGCCTGGGCGGGACCCGTCCCGTCCCGGTGGACGTCAGGGTGCTGGCGGCCACCAACCGCGACCTCCACGACCTGGTCTCACGCGAGGAGTTCCGGGAGGACCTCTTCTATCGGCTGAACGTCTTCCCCATCCACATCCCGCCCCTGAGGTCGCGCCGAGAGGACATCCCGCTGCTGGCCCGTCACTTCCTGGAGGAGCACGGCAGGGAGAACACCTTCACCGACGAGGTCATGCGGATGCTGGTGGCCTACCCGTGGCCGGGGAACGTCCGGGAACTGGAGAACATCATCGAACGGGCCCTGATCCTGGCCGGTCCGGGGAACGAGGTCCTTCCCGAACACCTCTCGACCTTGGAGGGGAGGGGGATGCGGCCCATGCCGGGGCAGGAGGAAGAGGGCCCTCCCGTCCATATCCCCGAGGAGGGAGTGGACCTGGAGGAGGTGGAGAAGCGCCACATCCTGGAGGCCCTCCGGAAAGCGGACGGGAACAAGAGCGAGGCGGCCCGTCTGTTGCACATCACCCGCAGGCGTCTTTACTCTCGGATGAAGCACCACGATATAGACTACTGAGCAGTCGTACCGTCCGCCGAGGAGCCGAACATGGTCGACCGCATCGTCACCATCGACACCCACATCTACGAGCAGCAGCAGCGGATGTTCCCCGAGGCCTCCGGGGAGTTCTCAGGCCTGCTCTCCGACATCGGGCTGGCGGCCAAGATCATCGCCCGGGAGGTGAACAAGGCGGGGCTGGTGGACATCCTGGGTATGGCGGGGGGGATGAACGTCCAGGGAGAGCGGGTCCGGAAGCTGGACCTCTTCGGTCAGGACGTGCTGGTGGAGATCCTCACCCGGGGCGGTCACGCCTCCGCCATGACCAGTGAGGAGAGCGCGGACATCACCTACATCCCCTCCGACCAGCGGAGGGGGGACTACATCGTGAGTTTCGACCCGCTGGACGGCTCCTCGAACATCGCGGCCAATGTGAGCATCGGCACCATCTTCAGTATCCACCGCAAGATGAGCGATGGGCCCGAGGCCACAGAGAGCGACGTGCTGCAGGAGGGCCGCTCCCAGATCGGTGCGGGCTACGTGGTGTACGGTTCCTCGACCATGCTGGTCTATACCGCGGGGGATGGCGTGTACGGCTTCACCCTCGACCCCAGCCTGGGCGAGTTCCTCCTCAGCCACCCCGGTATCAAGATCCCCGAGCGGGGGAAGATCTACAGCATCAACGAGGGGAACGCCCTCTACTGGAAGGATCACACGACCCGGTACATCGAACACGTGAAGTGCGGGGGGGACGGCCGCCCCTATTCGAGCCGGTACATCGGAAGCCTGGTGGCGGACTTCCACCGCAACCTCCTCTACGGCGGTATCTTCCTCTATCCGGAGGACACGAAGGACCCGAAACGTCCCAGCGGCAAGCTCCGCCTCCTCTACGAGGCGGCGCCCCTGGCGATGATCGCGGAGGCGGCGGGAGGGAAGGCCACCACCGGGTTCGAAGATATCATGGACATCGACCCGAAGCAGCTCCACCAGCGGGTGCCCCTGATCCTGGGGAGCCCGAAGGACGTGGAGGATTACGAAGCCTTCTGCAGCGGGGAGAAGTAACGGAAGCGCGTAACCCCGGAAGGAGACCCGGACATGATCACCGCGACCTGGCACGGACACGGATGCTGGTCCTTCGACTTCGGCGGCACGGAGGTCCTCATCGACCCCTTCCTCTCCGAATCCCCCTCGGCGGATGTGGGCCCCGAGGACGTGGAGGCCGACTTCATCCTGCTCACCCACGGGCACGGGGACCACTTCGGTGACACGGTGGCCATCGGGCAGCGCACGGACGCCACGGTGGTGGCGACCTTCGAGCTGGCCAGCTACTGCGAGTCGAAGGGACTGAAGACCCACCCCATGAACATCGGCGGGGGTCATGACTTCCCCTTCGGGAGGGTGGAGATGACCATCGCCCACCACTCATCCGGGCTCATCGACGAGGATGGGCGGCCCATCTACCTGGGGGACCCGGCGGGCTTCCTCGTCCGTGCCCAGGAGAAGACCATCTACTTCGCCGGGGACACCGGCCTCTTCCTGGATATGAAGCTCATCGGGGACCGGAACCGTATCGACCTGGCCTTCCTGCCCACCGGGGACAACTTCACCATGGGGGTGGAGGAGGCGGTCACCGCCGCCGAGTACCTTAAGCCGAAGACAGTGATCCCCATGCACTACGGTACCTGGGACCTTATCGCCACCGATCCCAGGGCCTTTGCCGAAGGTGTGGAGAAGCTGGGTATCAACGCCGTCGTCCTGGAGGTGGGGGAAAGCCATACCCTCGAGTAGGACGGAGCGCAGGTGAGCGATATCATCCAGGGAGGGGAGGGGCCGGCGCTGAAGGGCTGTGTGGCCCTCCTCTGCTTCATGGAGCAGCCGGGACCGGGATCGCTGAAGAGCCCCCTGGCCGCCCGCATCGGTGAGGAAGCGGCGGTCCGACTCTACCGGGCCTTCCTGGAGAGTACGGTCCGCACGGCGCTGCGGACCCGGCCGGTCCTGACCCCGGTGGGGGTGGGCACCCCCGACGATGCACTCACCATCCTCCGCGAGATCGCAGGGCCCCGTCTCCCCCTCTGGCCCCAGGGGGAGGGGGACCTGGGGCAGCGGATGGCCCGAGCCTCCGCCCGGGCCTTCTCGGGCGGGGCGGAGAAGGTCCTGGTCATCGGTACCGACGCCCCCGACCTTCCCCTGGGACACCTCCTGGGGGCCGCCCGACGCCTGGACCGGGAGGACGTGGTCCTGGGACCCGGCCGGGACGGCGGGTACTATCTTTTCGGTCTCAGTCGCCCTGTCCCGGGTCTCTTCCGGGGGGTGGAGTGGAGCAGCGACCGGGTCCTCCAGCAGACGGTCCGCCGGGTCCGAGCGGCCGGGCTTCGTTCCAGTTACCTGCCCGTCCGGTCCGAGGTCGACGGACCGCAGGACCTCCTGGACCTCCGGGACCGCCTGCATCGGGCGGCAGGCACCTCCGCCGGGCAGACTGTGGGGATGGAAGATCTCCGCAGCGCGGTGGACCGGGCGGCCGCCCTCATGGAGACACCTCCCCCCTGATCGCCGGAGCCTCCGCACCCCGACATCCCTCCGCACCCCGCCCAGCGCGCTCTCGCCCCCGGTGAGGAGACCTCCCCGGGACCCTTCCCGAGAAAAATTCCGACCCAATAGGCCCGGTTCGAGACCGCCCTGGACTTAGGACTCCTAAATGTTGTTGGGGCGGACATCATCCGACACCGGCGGCCTTGCGCAGGCCCCCCGCTGCCGGTTCATTGTCCCGCACAGACCTTCCGAGACCATCGACCGAGGAGCCGTGTTCCGTGAGTCTGGACGTACTGGCCATCGCCGCCCACCGTGACGACATCGAACTGCGTGCCGGGGGCACCCTGATCCGCCTGGCCGAGGAGGGCTACGAGGTGGGTGCCTTGGACCTCACGGCAGGGGAGGCGGGGACCAGCGGGGACGCGCCGACCCGTGAGGAGGAGGCCGCGGAGGCCGCACAGGTCATGGGGCTCGCGCACAGGGAGTGCCTGGGCCTGTCCGACGGCGCCCTGGACGCTCGGGACCGGGGGGCACTGCGGGCGGTCGTGGAGGTCAT
Source organism: bacterium (assembly GCA_046497505.1). Lineage (GTDB taxonomy): Bacteria > Blakebacterota > Blakebacteria > Blakebacterales > JAWOFN01 > JAWOFN01. The sequence goes on from JAWOFN010000010.1 coordinate 20,562, forward strand.
CCGGCGCCACAGGCCCATTCTGGTCATCGCTCCCTACTGGGTCACCCGGCACCCGGACCACCGGGAGGCCAGCGAGCTGGTCACCGATGCCGCCTTCTTCGCCGGCATGAAGAAGTTCGAGGCCGAGGGGGCTCCGTACCGTCCCCACGACGTTTGGTACTTCATGATGCGTTACCGCTTCGAACCCTCGGTCATCGTGGACATCTCCGATCACTTCGATCGGAAGCGAGAGGCGGTGATGGCCTACCGCAGCCAGTTCTACGATCCGGACGCCCCCAGGGACCCCGAGGACGAGACCTGGATCTCGAAACCGGAGTTCCTGGACGAGATCTGGACCATGGACCGTCACTACGGGAGGCTGATCCGTGCCCGATACGGCGAGCCCTTCTTCATGAAGCATCCGCCGGAGGCCATCGATCCGGTGGCCCTTTCCCGGCCGCGCCGATACTACTAGCCTGATATCCTGTAATGGGGGCTTCAGACCCCCGGTCCGACGACCACGCCCGGGAGTTCCGCATGGACGCGCCGAAAGGCCGCATCGGCATCACCTGCTATCCCACCTTCGGAGGGAGCGGGATCCTCGCCACCGAACTGGGGCTGGAACTGGCCCGTCGGGGGTGGGAGGTCCACTTCATCTCCAGCCGGACACCCCGCAGGATCGCCGACTACCGGGAGCGGGTCTTCGTCCACGAGGTGGAACCCATGCGGTACCCCCTCTTCGAGCACACCCCCTTCGCCCTGGCCCTGGCCGTCAAACAGGCCGAGGTGGCCCGAGGGTTCGATCTCGATCTGCTGCACGTGCACTACGCCATCCCCCACGCGACCAGCGCCTGGCTGGCACAGCAGATGCTCGACCGTCGGGGCCTCGTCCGGCACCTGAAGATCCTCACCACCCTCCACGGCACGGACATCACCCTGGTGGGTCAGGACCCCTCCTACTACGACATCACGCGGTTCAGTCTGGAGGTCTCGGACGGTATCACCGCGGTCTCTGACTACCTCACCGGCGAGACCCGACGGATCTTCAACCTGGACGCGGAGATCGAGCGCATCCACAATTTCGTGGACACCGAGGAGTACGTGCCCGACCCCCCTGAGAGTCCCTGCAGGGAGAAGATGGGGTTCGGGGACGAGAAGCTCATGCTCCACGTCAGCAACTTCCGTGAGGTGAAGCGGATCCCCGATCTCATGGAGATCTTCCTGCGGGTGAGCCGGCGGATGGATAGCCGGCTCCTGCTGGTGGGTGAGGGCCCCGAACTGGCCCGGGCCCTCCGCTTCGGCCGCACCCACGGTCTGGAGGACCGGGTACACGCCATGGGCCGTGTCGAGAGTCCCGCCTGTTTCCTCGCCATGTCCGACCTCCTGTTGCTCCCCTCCCGGTCCGAGTCCTTCGGGCTGGTGGCCCTGGAGGCCCTCTCCACCGCCACACCGGTTGTGGCCAGCAGGGTGGGGGGGCTCCCCGAGGTGGTCTCCCACGGGGAGGACGGCTACCTGGAGGAGGCGGGTGACGTGGATGCCATGGCGGCAAGGGCCCTGGAACTCCTCGGTGACGAACGGCTCTTGCGGGCCTTTGGTGCCCGGGGGAGGGAACGGGCGGTGAACAGCTTCAGCCGCGACCGGATCGTGGATCAGTACGAGGCCTATTATCAGAGGATCCTTTCGGGATGAACCTCGGGGATGGCGCCCCCTATCGGACCGTCCGGGAACCGGGCCGGGCCGAATGGAAGGAGAAGGGAAGCCGTTTCCTCGCCTTCATCGAACCCTGTCCGGATCTCCCGAGGGCCGAAGCACGTATCCACGACTGCAGAGACCGTCACACGGACGCTACCCACGTATGCTGGGCCTGGCGGCTGCGGACGGAACCGGATCCGGGAGAGGCTTCTTCCGATGCCGGCGAACCGGCCGGCACCGCCGGCGTACCCATGCTGGGGACCCTCCGTTCCGCCCGGGTGTGGGATGTGCTGGGGATCGTGGTGCGCTGGTACGGTGGGACGAACCTGGGCAGGGGCGGACTGATACGCGCCTATCGGGGCGTACTGGCCGACGCGGTAGAGGCGGCCCAGGTGGTCGAGGCCCTTCCCCGGGTGCGGGTGACCGCGGCCGCCCCGATGGGACGGGTCGGCGATCTCCACCGGGTCCTCTCGGTCCTGGGAGCCGAATACGGGGAGCAGCGTGTCGGGGGCGGGGAGGTCCTTCAGGATGTGGTGGTGCCGCTGCGAGACCTGGAGCGACTGGACGACATGATCACCGAGGCGACACACGGGGAGGGCAGGGTGCTGCGCGGAGAGGGGATGGGATGAGGAAGAGCTGTACCGGCCGTCTCCTCCACCTCTTCCTCCCTTTGCTCCTCCTGGCGGGGACGCTGGCCGGTGCCCATCCGTGCGCCTGGGCAGGAGTCCTCCCCCAGGTCCCGCCTCCCCTCTCCTCGCGGTCCGTCGCCCCTCCCGACAGTCTCGGCATCCTGGGACCCGCATCCGCTCTCCAGGACACGGGAGCGGTCACGCAGGAACCCCTCCCGGAACGCTCCTCCTCGGTGCGGGACAGCGTGTGGGGATGGGGAGCGGTCATCACCACCGACGGCAGCGAGGCCACCTTCAGGGGTTCGGTCCAGGAGCCGGCTCGGGTCTCCTACATGAACATGGAGCTCACCGCCGGGACCATCGTCTACGATACCGAGAAGGAGATCCTCACCGCCCTCCCCATGGCGGACACCACCGAGGGGGGCGGAGGGGAGGAGATCCACCGCCCGGTGTTCAGCCAGGGTGACCAGCGGGTGGTGGGGGACCGGATGAACTACGACCTCCGGGCCGAGAAGGGTGTCGTATTCGGGGCGGACACCGCGTACGAAGCGGGCTACTACCACGGACGGCGGATCAGTGCCATCACCGGGGAGCCGGACTACCTCCTGGTGCGGGATGCCTCGTATACCACATGCGACATCGACGACCCGCACTACCACTTCGCCGCGAAGAAGATGAAGATCATCCCCGAGGACAAGGTGATCGGTCGCCACATCGTCTTCTACCAGCGCATCCCGTTCATGGACTTCGACATGCCGCTCTTCTACGTCCCCTTCCTGGTCCGTTCGATCCGGACCGGGCGGCAGTCGGGGCTTCTCATGCCCAAGTACTCGAGCAACTCGCTCACCGGGATCACCCTCAAGGACCTGGGTTACTACTGGGCCCCCAGCGACTATTTCGACACCCGGCTGGCCCTGGACCTCACCGAGAAGCAGGGTATCGTGGTACGCAGCCGCACGCGCTACGCCCTGCGCTACAAGCTTCAGGGGAACGTGGAGGGCACCTACAACCGGGACAGGGCCCGGGGGGTCGAGCGGTGGTGGACCCGGTTCAACCACTCCCACGAGGTCACCCCCAGTCTTCGGCTCGTGGCCCAGGGCAACTTCGAGTCCTCCCGGAATATCCGGGAGTTCGAGGACAACTTCGAGCGACGGCTCCGCAGGGTACTCAGGAGTCACCTCAACGCCAGCAAGCGGTTCGAGAGCGGGGCCAGTCTCTCGGCCACGGTGAGCCAGGAACGCTACCTGGACTTTCCCGAGACCGTGGAGACCACGCTGCCCAACCTCACCTTCCGGGTCCCGCGCCAGCCCCTGTTCGGATCCGAGGACAGCGGCCGGGAGCGGGGAGGGAGCCCCGGAGGACTGGCGGGCTTCGGGTTCGGAGGAGGGGCACAGGAAGAAGAGACTGCGGTCCCGCCCTGGTATGAGAACCTCTATGTGGACTACAACCTGGCGACGCTCAGCCGGATCCGGTCGACCCTGGAGGTGAGCGGTTCGGACACCTCCCGGGTGACCACCGACCATTCCGGCCTGCAGCAGCGGGCCAACCTCACCTATTCGGGGAGGGCGGGGGTCCTCAACATACAGCCCAACTTCTCGGCCCGGGAGGCCTGGTACTTCGGGAACGAGGCCGAGGACGGCTTCCAGCGCCGCCTGCTGTGGGACTCGAGTCTGCGGGCAAGCACGAAGATCTATGGGATGACGGAGCGGCCCCTGGGCATAGACGCTTCCTTCCGGCACGTGGTGGAGCCCAGCATCTCCTATGTATACAGTCCCGACTTCACCGACCTCCCCGAGGTGCCCGGCACCTTCGGCGGGGCGGGGGGTCCCCAGCAGGCCATCCGCTTCAGCCTGGGACAGGTCTTCCAGATGAAACGGCAGGCGGGAGAGCAGGAACGGAAGACCGACCTGGCCCGGGTGAGCACCAGCGGGAGCTACAACAGCAGGTCCCGCGGCGGCAAGAAACTGTCGGAGATAAGTACTTCCGTTAACATGAACCCCGCACGGGCGCTGAGTCTGCAGCTGAACGTGGTGCACGACTTCTACACCCCGGGGACCGTGAACCAGCAAGGGGTCGAGCCCAGGTTCCAGTGGACCCCGGTGACCCAGAACGTCACCTACCGAAGTTCGGTGCGGTTCAGCAGTCAGGACCTCATGAGCTGGCTGGGTCTGCGGGGCGCTGCTTCCGACGCCGCGGACGAGGAGGAGGAACCGGGAGAGACCCCTTCCGCGGAGCAGCAGGGCGAGCAGGAGGAGGACATCCCCTTCGCTTCGGAGTCGGGCCAGCAGGGGGAGTTCGGTCGGCAGCCCGCCCGTCGCCGTGCGAGGGGGGCGGCGCTCTGGAACCTGCGGCTGAACCATGATTTCGGCTGGCAGCGGGCGGTGGAGACGAACCGGCACAGTCTGGACGGTTCGCTCTCCTTCAACCTGCCCAAGTGGAGCCTCTCATGGACCGCCCGGTATGACGTGGCCCGAAACGAGATGGTCCGACAGACCTTCGACATCCACCGGGACCTCCACTGCTGGGAGGCACGTCTGCAGGTGGTGGCCACCGGACCGGGACGGGGATTCTGGTTCGTGATCAACATCAAGGACATCCCCGAGATCAAGTACGAGCAGCGGCGGACCATCTACCCCTGATCGCCGCGAAGCCAGCACCAGCAAGGGCTCACGGCCAGCCCGTCTCTTGACATCGATTCCGGCGTGCTCCTATGATGGGCCCGCCTTTCAGGAACGCACCCGAACCTCAACCGATCCTCAGGAGGTCCAGCATGACCAAGAAGGAGATCGTGGCAAAGGCAGCCGACTCGGCCGGTGTCTCCAAGACCAAGGCCGAATCGGTCATCAACGCCACGCTGGAAGAGATCACCAAAGCGCTGAAGAAGGGCAAGAAGGTCACCTTCGTGGGATTCGGCACCTTCTCGACCAGCGAGCGGAAGGCCCGGACCGGGCGCAACCCCCGCACCGGCGAGGAGATCCAGATCCCGGCCAGCACGGTGCCGAAGTTCAAGGCCGGCAAGACGCTGAAGGACTCGGTCAACTAGCTCCCGTCCGAGAGCGGGTCTTCCGGACGTCCTCATCCTGAGGACGCACCAGATGTCGTGCCCTCAGGGGACGGCTTGGTGTCCCCCATCGAGGCAGTGATCCACGGGGAAGGAGCAGGCACATCGGGTCTGCTCCTTTTTCCTTCCCGGATCCGGGTGTCCCTTTCCTCCGCCGCTCTCAGCCGCTACATATAGGCCATGCGCACCATCCTCTTCGAAGACGCCCAATGGCGCCGGCTGCTCCCCCTCACCGCGCTGAAGAGCACCCTGGCCCTTCGCTGCGGCATCCTCCCCCTGTGGGAACGGGCAGACCGGGCCCTGGAGGGGGGCCTGGACGGGCTGGCCTGCCGTCATGAGGCCGCAGCGGCCTGGCTCATCGACCTCCCCTCCAGGCCCCTCAACCCCGGCGGCACCGAACCGACCCTCTGGCTGAACGCCCGGGTCATCTGGACCTCCGAACGTCTGGACCAGGCCCGGCACCTTGAGCCAGGACGGTCCCTCACGGGTCCCCGGGGTGAACCGCTGGCCGCGGTGGCTGAGCTCGAGGCCGATACACCGGACCTCGGGCGGCGCATCGAAGAGGCGACCGAGACCATGGGCGAAGCGGACTGGCCCGTACTGGGCACCTGGTACGACCTGCTGGCCCACAACCCGGCCGCCATCATCGACGATGCGGTCCTGCTGGGTCTCAAGACGGTCCCTGAGGTACCGGCGGGTGTACATCGGGTCGGGGAGTACGGTCTCTGGATGGGGGAGGGTGCGGTCATCATGCCTGGGAGTGTCCTGGATACCCGGGAGGGCCCCATCTTCCTGGACGAGGGAGCCGAAGTGATGGCGAACGCCTTCCTCCAGGGTCCCTGTTATGTGGGAAGGGATTCCCTGGTCCGGGTGGGATCGGTCCTCTACGAGGGGTGCAGTCTGGGACGGCGGTGCAAGGTGGGCGGAGAGCTGGAAGCGGTCCTCATGCAGGGCTTCGCCAACAAGCAGCACGGCGGATATCTGGGGAACGCCGTGGTCGGGGAGTGGGTGAACCTGGGCGCCGGCACCAGCAACAGCGACTTGAAGAACACCTACGGTCCCGTGAGTACCACCGTGGATGGTCGGGGCGAGGATACGGGCATGATCCACCTGGGCTGCTGCCTGGGAGATCATACCAAGACGGGCATAAACAGCATGCTCAACACCGGTACCGTCACGGGTATCGCATGCAACCTCTACGGATCCGGCTTCCCCCCCGCCTGGGTCCCCGACTTCATCTGGGGACAGCCGGGCCGCTACACACTCCACCTCCTGGACCGGGCGGTGGAGACCGCCGGCATCGTCATGGCCCGTCGAGACGTGGAGATGAACGGTGCCTACGAGGCCCTCATGCGGGGCTGGTACGAGGCCACCGCATCCGACCGTGAGTCCTTCCTGGCCCGGCCCGGGAACCGCCCCGACCCGAAGAGATAGGAAGCCAGCGGGTGAAGAAGAGTACCAAGGCGGACCTCGTCCTGGTCCTCGTCGTAAGCCTCTGGGGGACTTCCTTCGCCCTGGTGAAGGGGGCGCTTGATTACGTCACTCCTGCACTCTTCGTCCTCCTCCGATTCCTGATCGCGGGAGGGGTCTGGGGGGTCCTGTATCACCGCCGGCTGCGGGAGGTCCGGCCCGGGACCTGGTGGCGGGGCCTGGTGCTGGGAGCGGTCCTGGGGGGCGGGTTCATCATGCAGACCGCGGGGCTGGAACTGACCACCGCCAGCATGTCCGGTTTCATCACCGGTCTGAACGTGATCATCGTCCCCCTGCTGGTGGTCCTCCTCGAGCGGCGCCTGCCCCGGTGGACCGCCATGCTGGGGGTGGCTCTCTGCACCGTGGGTCTATGGGTGATGACGGCCCCGGAGGGGGCGGGGCTGAACACGGGTGATGTGCTGACCATCGGGTGTGCCTTCCTCTTCGCCCTCTATATCGTGCTGGTCGAGATATTCACCGGCGAAGAAGGCTACGACAGCAGGGCCCTCGCCCTCATCCAGGTCTTCGGTGTCTTCCTCGTCACGCTCCCCGCGCTCCCCCTCCTCGAGGTACCCCGAGTCCACTTCACCTGGGCCTTCACCTGGCGCTGGATCGTACTGGGGACCATGGCGGCGGTGACCCTGGCCCTGCAGCTCCACTGGCAGCGTTTCATCACCGCCACCCGGGCCGCCATCATCTTCACGCTGGAGCCTCCACTCGCAGCGCTGTTCGCCTTCATGCTGCTCGGTGAGATCCTTGTCCCGGCCGCCTACGCCGGCGGCGCACTCATCTTCCTGGGCATGCTGGTGGCGGAGGGTGGGGCGCGACTGTTCCCTGCCGGGCGCGCCGGGGGCGACTTGGCTTGACCGGGCGGAGGTGAGTTCATAGAGTGGGAAACGATGCGACACCGAGGCCCGACATAAGGCCGCGACACCGACCTCCCGCCCACCGTGGCGCGGAGGTCCTTTTTTATCTGGACCGGCCCCCGCCCGAGGCTGCCGACCCGAGCCGACGAGCAGCGATGACCGCGAAACGCAGTTCCCGCAAGCGCTCCACCATCATGGATTCAGGGCAGCTGGAGCGGGCCCTTGCCCGCATGGCCCACCAGATCATCGAGGCCACCGAGGGCGCGAAGGACCTCGCCCTGGTAGGGATGCAGACCCGGGGTGTGGACCTGGCCCTTCGCCTGGCCCGCCTCATCAAGGCGAGCGCCGACCGTGAGATCCCGGTGGGCGTGCTGGACGTGACCCTCTACCGGGACGACTTCCGCAACCGGGGGAAGACCCCCGAGGTGCGGCCCTCCGATATCCCCTACGAAGTGGACGGGAAGATCCTCATCCTGGTAGACGATGTCCTCTTCACCGGCCGCACGGTCCGCGCGGCTCTGGACTGCCTGATGGATTACGGACGCCCGAGGGCGATCCGCCTGGCCGTACTCATCGACCGCGGACATCGCGAACTGCCCATCCGTCCCGACTTCACGGGGCAGGAGGTCAAGACCGCCGAGGGCGAGGAGATCCTGGTCCGGGTCCTCGAGCACGACGATGAGGACGCCGTCTACCTCGTGGAAGCGCCCGAATAGCCATACAGCGCGGCGGGTCCGGGCCGCCCCCCGCGGCGTCCCCGACCGCCGGCACGCCATCCGACGGAGAGATCACGTGAGTGCGAAGCAGCTTACCATCGAGCACCTCGCAGGGCTTGAAGGGGTCCCGGCAGCCGACATCGAGCTGCTGCTGGACACTGCCGAGTCCTTCCGCGAGGTACTCGAACGCCCGGTCAAGAAGGTCCCGACCCTCACCGGCGTGACGGTCCTCAACTTCTTCTACGAACCCTCCACCCGGACGAAGATGTCCTTCGAGCTGGCCGAGAAGCGGCTGTCGGCCGAGGTCGTCAGCTTCGCCACTTCCACCTCCAGCGTATCGAAGGGGGAGACCCTCAAGGACACGATCCGGAACATCGAAGCCATGAAGATCGACATGGTCGTGGTCCGGCACAAGCACACCGGGGTGCCGGACTACCTGGCCCGGGTCACCGACGCGGTGATCCTCAACGCCGGGGACGGGGCCCACGAGCACCCCACCCAGGGACTGCTCGACATGCTCACCATCCGCCAGGCCGCGAAGAAGCCCTTCAAGGACCTGCGCGTCCTGCTGGTCGGCGATGTCCGCCACAGCCGGGTGATCCGGAGCAACATCTGGGGCCTGAAGACCCTGGGGGCCTCGGTGGCCCTCTGCGGTCCGCCGACCCTGCTCCCCCACGGTGTGGATGCCTTCGACGTGGACGTCTATCACGACTTCGATGAGGCCCTGGAAGGGGCGGACGTGGTGAACGTCATGCGGATCCAGCTCGAGCGGCAGGAGGGAGGGCTCTTCCCCTCCCTCAGGGAGTACAACCGTCTCTTCGGCCTCACGAAGGAGCGGCTGCGCCGGGCGAAGAAGGACCTGGTGGTCATGCATCCCGGTCCCATGAACCGGGGCGTGGAGATCGATACCGAGGTGGCCGACGGCGAACAGTCGGTCATCCTCAGGCAGGTCACCAACGGCGTGGCGGTCCGGATGGCCGCCCTGGTGCTCCTGGCTCCCCAGAAGACCCCTAAGCAGGACGGATAGAACCGTGGCAGGGATCCTCATCAAGGGCGGACGGGTCATCGATCCGTCCCAGGACATCGACAAGGTCACCGACGTGGTGGTGGAGGGCGGCCGCATCGAGGACCTCTCGAAGGTGGGCAAGGATGCCCAGGCGAACTACAAGACCGTCATCGATGCCTCGGGCCAGGTGGTCTGCCCCGGACTCATCGACCTCCACGTGCACTTCCGGGAGCCGGGCGAGGAGCACAAGGAGGACATCACCAGCGGGGTGGCGTCCGCCGCCGCCGGCGGGTTCACCGCCGTGGCGTGCATGCCGAACACCAGGCCCCCCCTGGACGATCCCGGCCGTGTCCGCCGGCTGGTGGAGCGGGGCGAGGAGGAGCGCTTCAACGTCTGGCCCATCCCCGCCGTGAGCATGGAGCGGGAGGGGAAGGCCCTCACCGAGATGGCCGAGCTGGTAGACCTGGGCGCGGTGGGCTTCAGCGACGACGGCTCGCCGGTCTGGGACGCCCACCTCATGCGCACCGCCCTGGAGTACTCGAAGATGCTGGGCGTGCCGATCATCGAGCACGCCGAGGACACCCACCTCACCGTGCTGGGCAACATGCACGAGGGGAAGGCCTCGGCCATCCTGGGCGTGCGGGGCATGCCGGGCATCGCCGAGGACGTGGTGGTTGCCAGGGACATCATCCTGGCCGAGTACACCGGCGGGCACGTGCACATCGCCCACCTCTCCACCGCGGCCAGCCTCGAGCTGGTCCGGGCCGCCAAGAAGCGAGGTGTGCGGGTGAGCTGCGAGGTCACCCCCCACCACCTCACCCTCACAGACGATGACGTTCGGGAGTCCGGCCTGGACACCCACTTCAAGATGTCGCCACCGCTGCGGTCGGCCGAGGACGTGAAGGCCCTCCGGAAGGGGCTGACGGATGGCACGGTGGACTTCATCGCCACCGACCACGCCCCCCATCACCTGGACGACAAGGACACCACCTTCGAAGATGCCGCCTTCGGCATCGTGGGCCTGGAGACCGCGCTCTCGGTGGTCCTCACCGACCTGGTGGAACCGGGGGTCATCGACCTGCCCACGGCCATCGACCTGATGAGCACCCGGGCGGCCGAGACCTTCGGCATCGACGCCGGCACGCTCCACCCGGGCTCGGAGGCGAACATCACGATCTTCGACCCGAAGGCGGAGTGGACCGTGGACCCGGAGGCCTTTCGCTCCAAGAGCCGCAACACCCCCTGGAAGGGGCGGGGGCTGAAGGGCCGGGTCACCGGCCTGTTCGTGAAGGGGCGGCGGTTCAAGATCTAGGAGCGGGCCCTTCCCCCGCTCCATCGGCGCGTCCGAGGGTGGTGAAGGTGTAGACCAGGCCGACACCTCGGTTGCGGGCTCCGTTCCGTCCCGCCTGCCCCATCGGACCGCCCTGGCCGCCGTGGCCGCCATGCATCCCGGAGCCAGGTCCCTGACCTGCCATGGTACCGTTCCACTGGCCGCCGCTGTGCTGCTGGGCGGGGGTCATGTCCACCGGACGGCCGGAGCCGTCCCGCAGCCCGCCCCCGACATTGAGCGTGTAGGTGGTGGCGGACCTCAGTGCTTCCACCGGTGTCACGGTGAGCACCGTGCCGTCCTCGCTCCAGGCGTAGGTCATCTCGACCACCGGGCCCTCCAGGTCCCCCTCGTGGAGGGTCACCTGGGGCTCACAGCTCGCCGGGTCCATGCGCCGGTCGAAGGTCAGCACGATCGGATCGGTCGGGCTGACGGCTTCGATACCGTCCTGGGGACTCACGGAGAGCAGGGCAGCGGTATCCTCCATCCCGGTCGGGGATCGGTCGCTGGAACACGCACCCAGGAGGATCGCGGGAACGAGCACGATGAGCATCGTGCGGAGGGTCCTGTTCGTTCGGACAGACATCTCGTTCTCCCTTCAGAGGTTGGTTTCGTACCCCTGTCTGCCTCTGCGACCCCGCCGGGAGGCGAGCCCCTTTGACCTAATTCCAAAATTCAGAGAGTTATGGAACAAAGGACGGTCTCGGTCTTGACCTGCTGCGAGCGTCGAAGATAGACTAGTCGCAGACTAGTACGAAAGGAGGGGCATGGTGGCGAGGGAAGGCAGGACGGTCGGCTCGTATGAGGCCAGGACCCACTTCTCGGAACTGATCGAAGAGGTCGAGGCGGGCGGGGAGATCACCATCACGCGGCACGGCACCCCTGTCGCCCGATTGGTGCCCGTGGATACGGAGCCGACCCGGGAAGTCCGGGAGCGGGCCATCGAAGCATGGAGGAACGTCTCGGAGGATATCTCGCTCGGGAACCTCGACCTGAAGGAACTCATCCAGAAGGGCCGGTCGTGAGCGTCTCCTTCGTCCTGGATGCCTCCGTGACCCTATCCTGGTGCTTTCAGGATGAGGCTACCGAGGAGACCCGCCGTATCCTCGATCGAATGGTGGTCGAGGCGGCCGTCGTTCCCGGGCTCTGGTCCCTGGAAGTCGTCAACGTACTGGCACTGGCAGAGCGTGCCGACCGGATCGAACCGGCTCAGACCGCAACGTTCATCGAACTGCTCAGGACACTGCGGATCGAGGTGGAGGAGATATTCCCCGGTTCCGCATTCGACCGGCTCCTTGAGCTCTGCAGAAAGCACGCCCTGACGAGCTATGACGCGGCGTATCTGGACTTGGCACTGCGACGGAATCTGCCGCTGGCCTCGCTCGACGAGAGGCTGCGACGGGTGGCTGGCTCCCTCGGCATCGAGGTGCTGGGCTAACGCGGCTGTCCCCCGCACCGTGGTTCTGGCAGCGTGTGGCGAGATGACCCGGCGCCGCGGATCCTTACTCCCCATGGTCGCAGGTTCGAATCCTGCCCCCGCTACCAATCTTCAGAGTGACCCTCCCTGCTGCCTGTCAGGTCAGCCTGGCACGCCCAACATACATCAATGTATGATGTATACATCAACACGTTGACTCTTCGGGAGGCAGCCTGTGCGCAGAACGCAGATATATCTCACAGAGGAGGAGCGAGAAGCCTTGCGGCTGCTTTCGGAGCGGGAAGGCCGTCCCATGAGTGAACTCATCAGGGAGGCGGTGGATCGATACATCGCTCGCAGGTCCGCGTCCACCCGGGAGGAGGCTCTCCGCAATGCTCGGGGGATCTGGCGCGACCGGGACGACTTGCCCGACTTCGAACGGCTGCGTGCGGAGTTCGACCGGCTCCCGCTTGATCACAGGGAGGGTGAAGGATGAAGGAGCGACTACTCCTGGACACCGATGTACTGATCGACTACCTCCGGGGTCGAGAGGCTGCTGTGGAGTGGCTGGAAGCGCGGACAGAGGACCTTCTGGTTTCAGTCATCACCGTCTCGGAGCTCGCCGTGGGTATCCGTGGAGAGGAAGAAGACCAGGCTCTGGAGGAGTTCCTGGACCTCTTCGAGGTCGTGCCTCTGGACCGGTCCATCGCCTCCCGGTCCGGACGGATCCGGCAGGCCCATGGCGCTGCCTCGAGTATGAGCCTGGCCGATGCGGTCATCGCAGCCTCCGCGATATCCAGGGAGGCCGTACTGCAGACGTTCAACTGGCGGCACTACCCGACGGTGGAGCGCATCCAGGAGCCCTATGATCGCGGCAGTGCCTGAGAGGGTCTGTGATGAGTACGATGACGCGAAGGAGTGATCGAACATGAGATGGCTGGCACTGGTAGCGTTCCTGGCCGCCTGCTTCCTGGTGGCAGGGCTCGGCGGGTGGTTCACCTCCATGGGCATGCCGGAATGGTATGCTTCCCTCCAGAAGCCCTCCTGGAACCCACCCTCCTGGGTCTTCGCTCCGGTCTGGACGACCCTCTACGTGATGATGGCCCTGGCAGCCTGGCTGGTCTGGAAGGAGGCGGGATTCAGCGGAGCGGCGGCAGCCCTGAGCCTGTTCTTCGTCCAGCTGCTGCTGAACCTCGCCTGGTCGGGACTCTTCTTCGGGCTGCAGAGTCCAGGATGGGCGATGATCGAACTCGTGGTACTGTGGGCGGCGATCCTGGTCGCCACCGTGCTCTTCTTCCGGCACAGTGCGGCGGCAGGGGCCCTGCTGGTCCCCTACCTGCTGTGGGTCACCTTCGCGGGCTTCCTCAACGCGGCGATCGTCCGGCTGAACTGACCGCACCGTCCCGGGCAGCGGTCAGTCCATCTGCCAGAAGGAGAACAGGTCGCGACCCACCAGATCGCTCAGCGCCACCACATCCTCCCGATATCTCGCGACCAGCTCTCTTCGCAGATCGGACGTGATCTCGGGGGGTTCGGGGTCCCGTCCCATGGTTTTCAGCCCCTTCAGGATGCGTCCCGGCAGCAGTCGTCTGCCCAGTCCCTTCAGGAACGGGATCTTTGCGACCCTCCGAGCCCAGTGCGGCGGGATCTCCTTGTCAGCCGTCACGTTGCGGGGCGAGCGATCGGGGGGGACGAAGGAGGGGTCGACTCCCAGGAACGCGAAGACCTCGGGCACGACCGACTCAGGGTCCCGGACGAAGTCCTCGAAGAGGACGATATGCCAGCGTTCAGGTGAACTGAAAGGCAGGTACTGTTCGATCTGCAGATAGTATCGGCCGTAGTCGATCAGATCAGGCCTCCGCTCGATCATCTCTTCCAGGGGCCGCCGCGGGGTGCCCCGGTACCACAGGTGCATACAGTGGGAGACCAGCCGGTCCAGGGGGTTGCGCACGACGTACACATACCGGACATCTCCCAGTGTCCTGTGGATACGATCCGCAGCTTGGTCGACGACCGGATACATGGTGTAGGTGGTGGAGGCCTCGCCTACCGCCTCGGCTTCCTCCGCACCCCTGAAGAACTCCTGATACCAACCCACCCCCTTCACCCACTTCTCATCGGAGGAGAAGAAGTGCAGTTCCTTGAGTCCCGGCATGAAGACATCCGGGTGGCTCGCCAGTTGGTTCGCAAGGGAGGTCGTACCGCACTTCATGGCACCGGGCAGCAGGAAGTTCGGCAGCGTGGTGAGTTCTGTGGTCATCAATAGACGTAGATCGTCTGCTGGTCCCGCCTGTAAGCCTCCAGATTCGCCCGCATGTGCGTCAGGTAGATCCGAAGGGGGTAGGCCTTCATGAAGCGGGCGATACTCCCCAGTTCCGGATCGGGAAGATGCCCCTCAGCGTATTCCAGTTCCTTCTCCAGCAACCCGACCATCGTCTCTTGATACTCAGCAGCCAGGTCGTAGTCACCCAGGTTCGCCACACTGCGAGCCAGGTAGTGCAGGATATCGGTGTTCGTCACCTCGAACCAGGTCTCGGGGAGCGCCTCCCGGAACAGTTTTGCGGCCTTTTTATAATCTCGTCCCCGTTCTGCTTTGAACGCCTTCTGGAGGGTCTTTCTGAGGCGGTCGTTACCCGAGGCATCGTAGGTAGGATGTGCCTCCCTCGAGTCCGGCCACCGATCGCGGAGGAATCGATCGGGGTCTTCCCGCTCACCATCCACGTAGAGTTCCACATGCAGATAGGGATCGACACCCTTGAGCGAGCGGTCCACCTTCCTGACCTGTCCGAGGATCTCTCCTTCTCCTACCTTGGCTCCCACCGGGACCGTGGGCATCAGACCCAGCAGACGTACGACCCGATTCGAATCTGCACCGGTACCTTCTACGACGATGCCGGTCCACTCCGAATCGAGATGGACAGGCACTACGTGGGATAGGACCTGCCCCTGGATCGGTGACAGCACGTCCTCTCCCATATCTGCGAGGACATCCCGTCCTGCGTGCTCGGTGGAAGGTGCCCCCTCAAGCCACTGGAATCCCTTGAGGAGTGTCGTCGCATAGGATCGCTCGACAGGGTTGTCTGCCGCTTCGTAAGAAAGACCGGTGATGTACAGGATGTCCCTCAGCTTGGTCTCCCAGGGTGAGGGCGGGCCGAAGAGGCGTTCCAGACGTTCCCTTCCCTTCTTGTCTGGTTCGTAGATGATGTCGCTGCGCAGATCGTATTCCTTCTCTTCGAGTATCTGTTGGAAGGTCTCTCTGAGAGCCCCCCCCGTGAAGTTGTCAAGAAGGTCTCGGGAGAGGACGTAGGCCGCCATCTCCACGAAAGTGTTGTTCACACGGTTGATCACTTCGGTCTCGGGAGACATCAACCGATCGTAGGCATGCTGGAGTTCGTGGGCGAAGATGGCACCGGCGAAATGAGGGTCGATGGGGATCTTCGGGATGAAGATCGTCTTCAGATCATCGCGGAAGTAATACTCCAGACCACTGGTTGAGGGAGGGTGGATGGTGACCCAGAAGGCGTTCCCTCTGGAACGGGCGTTGGTGGACTCGATCTGCTCTATCGGGGCCAGGCTGGCGTTCATGCTGAGAAAGTCGCGGAGCCGCTCACCCCAGGCGTGACCCTCCACCACCTCGGCGAAACCCCGGAATATATAGGCCCAGTAGGCAGCATCTCCCATGGTCTCTACCTCGCTGAACGAGAGGACGCGGGAGGTGGGTCCGTCGTCAGATTGAGCCGGCGCCGAAGGTGAGATCACCAGGGAGAGGAGCACCATGGTCGCCGACATCACGAGGGTACGGATGATGGTTCGGGGAACAGGAGGGTGCATGACGATCTCCTGAATGATGTATGCGGGGGCAGCTTTCGAACATGAGAACGACCGAGCTCGACTTCGAGTTTATACGATCAGGATAAACAGTCTCCAGTCGCCGGTCGTTCCTCCGACCGGAAAGTCGAGGATCACCCGGCCTGAACGGCCGCTTCACACCATCAGCAGGAGGTCATGCCGTGCGTTCTCACCCCGTCACCGACGTCGCACTCCTGGTACTGATCGGCTTGGCGGGCTGTGCCGGCCCGAATGCAGCCACGCTGGCACCCTACCGGGAGATGGTGAAACAGAACCCCGAGAGTGCGGAGGCACACTATGAACTCGGATCGGCTGCGTTGGCCGTAGAGGAATACAAGCTCGCCAAGAAGGAATTCCGGCGAGTCCTCGAACTCGAGCCGGACCACGAACAGGCGAGGTTGAAGAAAGCAAGGTCCCATGAGGGGCTCTCCGAATATATGGAAGCATGCGAGATCTACAGAGTGATCCTCGAGCAGGACCCCGAACACCGGGAAGCCAACATCGGCCTCGGGAACGTCGACATGGTGCTCATCATGGACTTCGAGATGCTGGGCAGTATGTGGTTCTTCGGTTCCGACTCCCGGCTCACGAGGATCCAGTATGCCCTGCTCGATGAACTGGGGCTCACTTACGAAGAGATGATGGGGATCTACCAGGAAGCCATGGACACATGGCGAAAGATGGTAAGACTGGAAGAACGAAATGCTGAGTTCTGGTGCAACCTGGGTGTGATCGCGAACCTCACCAATAATTTCGATGGGGCGCGGATATCGTTCGAACAGGCTCTGAAGCACAAGCCTGATGCATTGAAGGACAGAGAGTTCCTCACCGAGGTCTACAGTGCCTCGATGGGCAACAAACGGTGGGTGCCGGATGTACCATGGTCCAAGCCTTGAGTGACGGTTTCGGATCCACCTTCTTGCGGGTGTGTGCCCTGGCCGTTCTCCTCGAGGGAGAATGCGTACCTCTGACCGATCCCTCTCCGCTTGACACCCCCCGGGGGCCTCCATACCTTTCCCAGTCTGGAAAATCAGGGGGAATGTGTGTCTGGACCCTGCTGCACACACACTTCTGTATCCCTCCCGAAGCGAAACGGAATATGGGAAGATGAAGACGTTCAGCACGACGCCGAAGGACATCGATCGCGAATGGCACCTCGTGGACGCCGAGGGTCAGATCCTGGGGCGCCTGGCCAGCCGGGTAGTCTCTGTCCTGCGGGGGAAGCACAAGCCGTACTACGCTCCCCACCTGGACACGGGTGACCACGTGGTCATTATCAACGCTGAGAAGATCGCCGTGACCGGGAACAAGATGGACGACAAGGTCTATCAGCGGTACACGGGCTGGCCCGGCGGTGTGCGTACTGCGACCCTCAGGGAGCGTCTCGCCAAGGAGCCCGAGAAGGTCCTTCGCGGTGCCATCAAGGGGATGCTCCCCCGCGGCCCTCTCGGACGCCAGGTGCTCCGCAAGCTGAACGTATATGCCGGTCCGGACCACCCGCACCAGGCCCAGCAGCCCAAGCCGATGGAAATCGAGGAGTAAGAGCAGCATGCCGGAAGACTTCTACCACGCGATCGGACGCCGCAAGGAGGCCAGTGCCCGGGTGTATCTGCATCCGAACGGCTCGGGCAAGGTCACCATCAACGGCAGGTCCTTCGAAGATTACCTGCCTCGTCCCACCCACCGGATGTCCGTGGTCAAGCCGCTGGAACTGGTGGACCACCGCGACACGTTCGATATCGAGTGCAACGTGGGCGGAGGCGGTCTGACAGGTCAGTCGGATGCCATCAAGCTTGGGATCGCCCGGGCCCTTTTGATCTACAACGAGGGCCTTCGGGATGTACTCAAGGAGAACGACATGCTCACCCGGGATCCCCGGGAGAAAGAGCGCAAGAAGTACGGGCTCGCCGGCGCCCGGAAGCGCTTCCAGTTCAGCAAGCGCTAGATCCAGTCGGACCGTCGGCCGGGTCTTCTGCCCGGTCGCACGAGCTCACACGGTTTCCTGATCCCACCGCGGGGTCCCCGGCGCAGACGCGACTTCGCCGCCCGGGGCCGCAGGGAGACGACGGGACCGGACGGAAAAACCAGCATACCTCGTTGGAGGCACTTTCATGGCAGAGGTAACGATCAAGGACCTGCTCAAGGCAGGGGTCCATTTCGGTCACCAGACCCACCGATGGAACCCGAAGATGAAGAAATTCATCTTCACCGAGCGGAACGGCATCTACATCCTCGATCTCAAGAAGACCAAAAAGAACCTGGACGAGGCCGTGGCGCTGGTCAAGCGCACGGTCGAGAACAACAAGAAGATCCTTTTCGTCGGCACGAAGAAGCAGGCCAAGGGGATCATCGAGGAAGAGGCTAAGCGCTGTCGGATGCCCTATGTCACCGAGCGCTGGTTGGGCGGGATGCTCACGAACTACCAGACCATCCGTCGTTCCCTGCGCAAGCTCAACGAGTTGGATGAGCTGCTGGAAGGTCTCGATCCCGATTCCTCCATGGAGGATGCCGAGCACGGGTTCACGAAGAAGGAGATCCTGAACCGATTCCGTGAGCGGGAGAAGCTCAACCGGGCCCTCGGCGGTATCCGCGAGATGGGCGGACTGCCCGGGGTGGTCTTCATCGTCGACACCAATGCCGAGTACATCGCGGTCAACGAGGCCAACAAGCTGGATATCCCGGTGATCGCCATCGTGGACACGAATGTGGATCCCGACCCCATCGATTACCCCATCCCGGGGAACGATGATGCGCTGCGGTCGATCCGTGTCATCACGAAGGCCCTGGCCGATGCGGCCATCGAGGGGCTGATGAAGGTCAAGCCGGAGGCGCTCCAGGAACTCGAAGAAGAAGAGATGGACATGGACATCCCGGCCAAGATCCGGGTCGAGGAGATCGTGGACGAGGAGGATGAGGGCACCAAGTCGAAGTCCAAGGGTAAGGCGAAGAGCACGAAGCGCTCTTCGAAGAAGACAGCGAAGAAAGAGTCGTGATCGGGACCGGCGCTCCAGGCCGGTGAGTGATTCGAAGGACAAGACCGCAAGGTAGGAACATGGCAGACGTACAGATTTCGGCATCACAGGTCAAAGAACTCCGGGACAAGACCGGTGCGGGTATGATGGACTGCAAGAAGGCCCTTCAGGAGACGGGCGGGGACCTTCAGGCCGCTGAGGAGTTCCTGCGTAAACAGGGGATCTCAAAGGCCGCCAAGAAGGTCGGGCGTTCCGCCAACGAAGGGCTCGTGTACTCCTACATCCACGGAGGGGGCCGGCTCGGCGTCCTGGTTGAAGTGAACTGCGAGACCGACTTCGTGGCCCGTACCGACGATTTCCAGGAGTTCTGCAACGAGATCGCCATGCAGGTGGCTGCCGCGAATCCCCTCTTCGTCGGTCGTGACGAAGTCGACGACGAACTCGTCGAGAAAGAGCGGGAGATCTACGCTGAGGCGGCGAAGAACGAGGGCAAACCGGACAACGTCATCGAGCGGATTGTGGAAGGCAAGATCGACAAGTACTATGAACAGGTCTGTCTGCTGGAACAGCCGTACATCCGCGACACAGACAAGACGGTAGAAGAACTCCTCAAGGAAACCATCGCGAACCTGGGCGAGAACATACAGATTGCGCGATTCACCCGCTACGAACTCGGAGAATCCCCGAACGAGTGAGCATCTGAATGCCGCTGAAATACAAGAGGGTACTCCTGAAGCTAAGCGGCGAGGCACTCTGCGGAGAGCAGGGCTTCGGTATCGACGCCGCCACAGTCAACTACCTGGCCGAGGAGATCAAAGAAATCTACCTCATGGGTGTCGAGGTCGGGATCGTGATCGGCGGAGGCAACATCTTCCGGGGGCTGACCGCCGCTGCGGATGGGATGGACCGGGTCAGCGCCGACTACATGGGCATGCTGGCCACCGTCATCAACTCCCTCGCCGTGCAGGACGCGCTTGAGAAGTATGACGTCCACACCCGCGTTCAGACCGCCATCGATATGCAGGAAGTCGCGGAACCCTTCATCAGGCGCCGGGCCATCCGGCACCTGGAGAAAGGCCGTGTCGTCATCTTCGCAGCCGGTACGGGCAATCCATATTTCACCACCGATACCGCCGCCTCTCTGAGGGCCATCGAGATCGAAGCGGATGTGATCATCAAGGGAACGAAGGTGGACGGGGTCTACTCCGAGGACCCGATGGAGAATCCCGACGCTGAGCGTTTCGATTCGCTCTCCTACCTGGATGTGCTGAAGAAAGGCATCAAGGTGATGGATGCGACTGCGGTCTCGCTCTGTATGGACAACCAGCTCCCGATTCTGGTATACAACCTCTCTGAGTCCGGAGCCCTCAAACGCATCATGCAGGGCGAGAAAGTGGGAACCCTGGTGGAGGATAGGTCCAATGGTTGATCTGATCATCAAGGATGCCAAAGACCGCATGGACAAGGCGATCAGTGTCACCAGGGAGGAGTTCTCCAAGCTCAGAACGGGCAAGGCGAACCCCGGTATCCTCGAGCATGTGAAGGCCGATGCCTACGGTTCTGCCACCCCCCTGAACCAGATCGCCAACATCAGCACCCCCGATCCCCAGCTCCTTGTCGTGAATCCCTATGACAAGTCTCTGATCGGTCCTATCGAGAAGGCCATCATGGACGCGGACCTGGGTTTGAACCCTTCCAACGACGGCCAGATCATCCGCGTGCCGGTACCGCACCTCAGCGAGGAACGGCGCAAAGAGATGGTCAAGATCGCCCACAAGTATGCTGAAGAGGGCAGGGTGGCGATCCGGAACATCCGCCGGGATGCCAACGACCATTTGAAGAAGGCCGAGAAGGAAGGGGACCTGAGCGAGGACGAGATGCACCGCGCCCTCGACAAGGTCCAGGAACTCACGGACAACGAGATCAAGAAGATCGACGAACTCCTCGAGCACAAGGAAGAGGAGATCATGACGGTCTAAGCCGGTCGGCCCCTCCGCCGCGGCCCCCCCGATGTCACGGGTCACGGTCAGCCGGCTCCGATAAACTCCGCACCCTTCGCCGCCGTTCCTCATCAGCAGGGGCAGCGGCGTTTTTTTTTTTTTGCATCCTCCGGAGCCTTTCGCTGGCCTGCTGCCGTCAGGTGGGGTTAAATGGGATGAATGGTGTGAGACCTGTAAATCTCAATTGACACTTTTCATCTTCAGGAGTAATGTCACCGGGCCGCTTCGAGCCCAGCTACGACCATATGGGTGCATTGAGGGGCAAAAGATGCGAAATGTAGTTGCAGAGATCGAGTCTGACATCTGCACCCTCAGCGGTGTCAGATCAGCCCATGTGGTGCTCAGCCCTGACGGCATGGAGATTGACGAGATCCACGTCGTTGCATCACACGACAAATCGCCGAAGCATCTTGTTCGAGACGTAGAATCCATCCTGCTCAACAACCATAACCTGCGCGTCGATCATAAGAAGGTCAGTATCGCGCAACTGAAGGACGTGGAGGGTAAGGAGTCAGCCGTTGAGCCGGGTCCGAGCAGGCGGGCGGTCGAGCGGATCCGATTCGTTTCGGCTAAGTCCAATACCTACGGTCTGAGATGGGAAGTGTCGGTCGAGCTGGAACGGGCTGGGATCCCGGCTGCAGCCACAGCCAACGGAGCAGGAAGCCGCCAGAACAAGGCTCGTCTGGTGGCGGAGGCCACAGCAGAAGCCTTGAACAACTTCCTCGACGATAACCAGGCAGTAGCCGTCGAGGAGGTCATCCAGACCGACGTAGGGAATCGTCACAAGGCCGTCGTCTGTGTACTTTCCCTGCTGACGAACCGGAATGAGAAGGTGCTGGTCGGAAGCAGCCTGCTTCAGGACGACTTACCTAAAGCGGTGGTTCAGGCTACACTCGATGCAGTGAATCGGGCGATCAAGCCCTCATCGAAAGAGTGAGTCGGGGACCACACAAAGCCCTCGAACCGGAGGAGCGCTGCATAGGATAGGAAGACTTTGACAACGAGCTAAAGACCGACATCGACTCGGCCAAACAGCGAGCGGAGCGGATACCCCAGAGGAGCGGTGACTCTGTCCACCAGCGGACGGGCAGAGATCCCAACTCAGAAAGGGGGGTCTCGCATGTTTTTCAAGCTCATGCTAGCTTTGCTGGTTGCGCTTCAAACCAAGACCAATTGGTAAGAGTTTGGTGTCGGTCTTTGTTTTTCCCCACGTTAGCCTGGGGCACCATCGATGCCGGATGAGGCAACAGTCCAAATTCCTTCTCAAAAACTCAAGTCAATTGGCCTTGATATATATGTAGGTCTTGTAGTACTGGCTGCTGTCGCGGGTATCTTCCTTAGTTGGAACCAAAGCTATCTCACTCAGATAAGTATAGCAGCATTTATCGTTTGGGTTTCACTGGTAGTAATTGCAGACTTAACCCCGATTGTATTGCCTCGTGGTGAAGCCGTTTTAAGTGTCGGTGGCGCAATTGATTTCGGAATCATCCTACTTTTCCCGACATTTGTAGCAGCACTAACAGGCATTGCATCTGGTTTCATAAGTTCCGTTGTCCGACGAGTAGAATCCCGGAGAGTCATATTCAATATGGGCATGAATGCCCTAACGATAATGGCTGCTTCGGAAGTTGTTCGAGTTCTTGGCGGAAAGATTGGGGTTTTGAACCCAGCCCAGCTCGTGGACTGGCCCCTTTCAAGAATGTTTTTGAGTTATTTCTTTGCAGCTATCGTGTATTTCTTGGTTAATACTGGGTTAACGAGCATTGCCATTTCGCTCAGTACAGGCTCCGATGTCCTGAGTGTGTGGCGGACAAACTATATGTGGACAATTGTGAGTACTCTTGCGATTGCTCCTATCGGCTTTATTCTGGCAGCAGTATATCACGTTCTTTCTGATAGTCCTGTGATTGCCATTCTCGGGTTGATGATTTTCATTCTCCCGGTTATCGTGATAAAAAATAGCTATAAATGGTTTACTAGCGTCAATGAAACGTATTTCAGTGCAATTAGAGCGCTAATCAGTGCCTTAGATGCAAGTCATCATTATACACAAGGTCACTCCCGCCGGGTGTCGACAAATGCCGTTCGAGTTGCCCGTTCAATACGATTATCGGAAGATGAAATCGAAAACATTGAGAGGGGTGCGATACTTCACGACATCGGCAAGATTGGATTAGATAAGAGCATCCTTGATAAAGAGGGTCCATTGAACAGTCTGGAGTGGGCTCAGATGAAACAACACCCGGTACTCGGCTCCAGAATCATCAAAGATCTTGCATTCTTGCAGGATGCCAGAGAGATAATCCTACACCACCACGAACGAATGGATGGCCGGGGTTACCCAGCCGGACTGCCTGGGGATGCAATCCCGATTGGAGCAAGGATTGTAAATGTTGTCGATGCCCTCGACGCACTCACCTCTAATCGTTCCTACCGTCCAGCAATGTCTGCTGAGGAGGCCATTGAGATTCTTCGCACAAATTCAGGAAAGCAGTTTGACCCGGAAGTTGTGGATGCTGTGGACAGGCTTGCTAAACGTGGTGAGTTGATCTTCCAGAGAGCAGTTTCGTACACTGATGATGACGGAGAGATTCTCTTCACCGGCCACGAACTTCTGGATGCACTTCAATCTTCAAGAGGAAAGTAGCGGGACCAACGTGTCACAGTACGCAAAGGCAGGGGTCGACTTAGAGGCCTCTGGTTCTCTGAAGAAGCGAATCGGCGACTTAGTTGCATCAACCTACAGCAAGAATGTTGTCTCAAAAGGCGGCGAGTTTGGAGGCCTCTATCGGTTGCCAAACTCTGGTCAGACCGTGGTTGCAAGTGTTGATGGTGTCGGTACGAAGTTAAAAGTAGCGATGATGGCCGGGCGTCACGATACGGTGGGCCAAGACTTGGTGAATCATTGTGTAAATGACATAGCCGTTATGGGTGCCACTCCACTTTTCTTTCTAGATTACTTTGCCTCCGGACGTCTTCCAGAGTCTGTCACACTCGATGTTGTTTCCGGCATAACAAAAGCCTGTCGGAATCATGACATAGCTGTTCTCGGAGGAGAGACTGCTCAAATGCCAGAATTCTATGAGGACGGAGAATACGATCTTGCCGGAGCGATCTTCGGAATTGTGAATGAAGAAGATACTCTTCCAAAATTAGACCAAATATCTTCGGGTGACGTACTGGTTGCATTTAAGTCAAATGGGCTACACACAAACGGGTACACTCTTGCCAGGGATATCCTCTTTTCTCGGGCTGACTTAGATGTAAATGATTACTCAGAAGAATTGGGCGCCAACTGGGCAGATGAATTGCTCAGGATTCACCGTTCCTACTTCGAAATAATCCAGGCGCTTATAAGCCAAGATTTAGTTAATGCTTTTGCGCACATTACCGGAGGAGGGATTCCGGGGAATCTTGGCCGAGTTTTACCGGAAGGACTCAAGGCCCTAGTGGATGTTTCAAGTATCCAGACTCAACCAGTGTTTCAGGTTCTTATGGATTATGGGCAAGTAAGCTTGGAAGAGATGTTCGATGTGTTCAACATGGGTGTTGGACTCATTGCAGTTTGCCCAGAATTGGGAGCGGGTTCAATCCTTACCCAATATGCGAACGACGCCTTTAGGATTGGGACTCTGGTCACTACATCTGAAAAAGCCAAAGAAGGGCCAGTTGTTCTGGAGGGACTCGCTTAGTTCACTATGCAAGCGTCCTAATGCCCTTTGTTCAACCGCCCAGACGTAACAGCGTTCAATTCTTCACGATTGGTGTGAGCGTTGTTGCAACGCTGTTTCTTGGGGTCGTTCTAACGCAGGGCTTTGTGAACTGGCCAGGGATTGGCCCCTTCACCTTCTGGGCTCTCCTTTCAATTATTGCCAGTTTGTTGCTCGTTCGCCTTCCAGAAGGCGGGGCAACCACCAGTATGGGAGAGATTGTAGATCTTGCTGCATTGGCAACTGCAGGGTTGTTGCCGGTACTGGTTGCAAATGTTGCGGGTGTTCTCGGACGAAACGCTATTAACCGCCCGACATCTCTCCTTAGAAACATCTTTAATCTCAGCCAGTGGAATGCTGCAACAATCACTGGGTACTTCGTTCTCAAATGGCTGATTCCAGAAGGACATCTGGATTTTTCTCCCATCACTCTGGGGGCCTTTTTTGCGGCTTGGTTGGCGTTTTCCACCGTCAGCACGATTTTAGTTTCCTCAGCAATCTCTTTGGATGAGAAACGACCCATAGCCCCAATTTGGATCCACAATTACGGTAGGGAAACGCTGGTCTCACTTTTCTCTGTTCCCCTGGCGCTAATCATGGCGCTTTTGTATTCGACCTACGGGGCACTTCCCGTGGTGCTTCTCCTACTCCCTATCCTTGTTACTAGCTTCTTGACTGGTCTCTGGGTTGACCGTGACCGAATTCGTCAACAAGCTGAGCGGGACAAAAAGCTTACTGAAATGGGCAAAGCATCCGCTGCTGTACTCCATGAGCTGTCGAAACCGATCAGTCGGATCGTGATGACGTCTGATTATGCGTTAACGGGGGGGTATCCGGAGTCCGAAGCATTGGAGAAGATATTGGGGGAGGCGAAGGAGGCAGCATCGCTGTCGGACAAGTTGTTCGAGGCCTTGAAGATGGGGCCCTCACCTTCCCCGGTTCGGATCGAGTGCCTCCTGGAGAAGTTGCGGAAGGGGCTGGATGAGGAGACGATCCCCGTGGAACTCGAGGCGGATGCCCATGGCCTTGCTGCCGAGGGACATTGGGATGCCGACCTGGTCGTCACGGCGCTGCTCAACCTGCTGAGGAACGGTTGGGAGAGCCAGAAGAAGAGGGGGAAGGGCTTGAGTCTCGGTATCAACGTGAGCAGGGACCGTGAGCAGGGGGATGTCTGCCGTTTCACTGTCCGCGATCGGGGTCACGGTTTCTCCGCGCCGATGGGACCGGACCTCTTCGACGCACTCTATTCCACCAAGCAGTCGGGGTCCGGGATAGGTCTCTTCATCGTGAACCAGGTGGCTCTGGCCCATGGGGGGAGACTCTCTGCCAGGAACCACCCGGATGGCGGGGCGGAATTCGCACTCGACATGCCATTGAAGACAGAATGACGGCAGGTTCGATGGAGCGCCTCGATCCCATACGTGAGGAGATCGACAGGATCGACGAGGAGATCCTGCACCTGCTCAACGAGCGGGCGAGGAAGGTCCTGAAGATCGTTGAGATCAAGGGGGAGCTGGGACTGCCTGTTTACTTCCCCCAGCGGGAAGATGAGATCCTCAGGCTGGTGCAGGATGCCAACGGGGGCCCGCTATCGGATACCGCAGTAAAAAGGGTGTTCGAGCGCATCATCGATGAATCCCGGAGACTGGAGCGGACGTTGGGGGACGAGGAGGACGCAGGGGGCGGGGAGCCGGAGCCACACCAGGAACAGGAACAGGATCCGGAGCAGGAGGATTGATGGTCGGGGAGGGATGAAGAAAGGGCGGGACAAAGCGAGGATGATCGATTAACCTGTCAAGCCTATGATGCACTGCATCTTCGCATATCGCGGTTCCCACCGATATATCCCGCGGGTCGGGCGTCGATGGCGTCTGTCTGCATACGGCTGCTAGCCCGAAACCCGCGCTGACACGCTGAACCCTGCCGCCCGGAGCGGCGATCAAGCACCAACACATATCGGAAGTACGAGGTCTTACCATGGTCATCGTGATGTCCCCGCACGCGTCCGAAGAACAGATCCAATCTGTCATCGAGAAACTCAGCGAGCAGGACCTGGACGTCCACCGCTCCACCGGCAAGAGCCGGACCATTTTAGGGGTCATAGGGACCCGCATCGACATAGATCCCCGGAACCTGGAACTCCAAGAGGGGGTCTCGGAGGTCATCCGCGTCACCGAGCCCTACAAGCTGGCCAGCCGTACCTGGCAGCCCGAACCGACGGCCCTGGACATCAAGGGGGTGAAGATAGGCGGCGGGCATTTCGCTGTGATGGCAGGGCCCTGCTCGATAGAGGGCGAAGATCAGATCCACGCCATTGCCGGGATCGTCTCCGAATCGGGTGCCCGTGTCCTTCGGGGTGGAGCGTTCAAGCCCCGTACCAGCCCCTATTCCTTCCAGGGCCTGGGGGAGGACGGTCTCCGGATGCTCCGGGAGGCAGCAGACTCCCACGGACTGATCACCATCACCGAGGTGATGGACGCCAGCCAGATCGAACGGGTCAGCAGGTATGCCGACATCCTCCAGGTCGGTGCCCGGAACATGCACAACTTCGCGTTCCTGAAAGAGCTGGGGAGATCGGACCAACCGGTGTTCCTCAAGCGGGGGATGTCGGCGACGATCCGCGAGTGGCTGCAGGCAGCAGAGTACATCCTAGCAGGAGGGAACCGGAGGGTCATGCTCTGCGAGCGGGGGATCCGGACCTTCGAAGACTACACCCGCAACACCATGGACATCAGTGCCATCCCCGTGGTGCACAAGCTGAGCCACCTGCCGATCATCGCCGATCCCAGCCATGGGACCGGTCGAAGGGACAAGGTGGCGCCCATGGCCCGGGCCGCACTGGCGGCTGGGGCGGACGGTCTGATGATCGAAGTGCACAACGAGCCGGACCAGGCTAAGTCGGACGGGGCCCAGTCCCTCTTCCCGGCCCAGTTCGAGACCCTCATGAAGGAGATCGCCCAGATCGCGCCTCTCGTGGATCGGGAACTCTGAGATGCCGTTCCAGCGAATCGCCATCTGGGGACTGGGTCTGATGGGAGGATCGCTCGCCGCGGCCCTTCGGTCCCGGGATTTCGAGGGGGTTGTGGTGGGGATCTCCAGCCAGGATTCGGTGTCCCGGGCTGTGAGGGCGGATCTGATCGACGAAGGATACCCGCACGCCGAGTTCACCCGCGGGGTAGAGGGTGCGGACCTGGTGGTCCTCGCCTCGCCCATCGATTCCATCATACAGAACCTGAACGCTCTGGCGCCGGTACTCCCGCGGGGTACGGTGGTCACCGATGTGGGTTCCACGAAGAGTGCGATATGCAGCCACGCCCGAGGGACGCTGCCCGAAGGGGTCCTCTTCGTCGGGAGCCATCCGATGGCGGGATCGGAATCGAAGGGGATCGGCGCGGCCGACGCCCTGCTTTACGAGAACGCGGTGTGGGTCCTGACACCTGAGAAGGGGCAGGAGGAGTCGGAGGCCGTCGAGAGTCTGTCCGCCCTGGCCGAGCGGGTCGGGGCCAAGGTGGTCGTGACCGACCCGGTCTCCCATGACCGGATCGCCTCCCGGATCAGTCATCTCCCCCAGACCCTGGCGGTGGTCCTGATGAATAGCGCGGGCGATTGGAACGAGGAAGATGATCTCACGCTGCGTCTCGCGGCGGGAGGTTTCAGGGACCTGACCCGCATCGCGTCGAGTCCGTGGGGGATGTGGGCGGATGTCTATTCCACCAACCGCTCAGCCATCCTGGACGCGCTGGACGCCTTCATGGGAGGATTAACGAGGATTCGGGAGGCCGTCGCGTCCGAGGGTGATGAGATGCTCGAAGAGGAGTTCCAACGAGCGAACGCGCTGAGGCTGTCGGTGCCGAGAGATACGAAGGGGTTTGTCCGACCGCTCTGCGATATCATGGTAGTGGTACGGGACGAGCCGGGGGTCTTATCGCGTATCGCCGGTTCACTCGTTCCGCACGACATCAACATCCGCGATATCGAGGTGCTCAAGGTCAGAGAGGGCGAGGGCGGGACCATGCGCCTGGCCTTCGATGGCGAGCAGACCGCGAGAGACGCGGTGCGTCACCTGAAGGAAGAAGGGTTCAGAGCTTGGGTGAGGGAGTAGTGGAGACCGGGACGGCCCGGGTGGTCCGTCGAGCCAAGGGGATCAAGGGGGTCGTGGAGGTGCCCGGGGACAAGTCCATCAGTCACAGGGCTGCCATCCTCGGAGCGTTGGCTGAAGGGACGACCCGTATCGAGAGACTCGCCCCCGGCAGAGATGTGGGGAAGACCCTTTCATGCCTCCATGCCCTCGGGGTGGGGATCGAGTACGGTCCCGCCCCCGTTGAGGTCACGATCGAAGGAGTGGGAGCACCCTCGGGAGGAGCCGGGTGGAAGGTCCCGGATGGTCCTCTGGACTGCGGGAACTCCGGCACTACAGCCCGGATGCTCGCCGGTGTGCTGGCCGGACAGGGTGTCGATGCTGTCCTCGCCGGGGACGAGAGCCTGAGCACCCGTCCCATGGAGCGTATCGCCATCCCCCTGAGGAGGATGGGGGCGGAGGTGGAGCTCTCGGCAGAGGGGACGCTCCCTATGGAGGTCAGGGGGGGCGGGCTCACAGGGATCACCTACAGCAGTCCGGTAGCCAGCGCACAGGTGAAGTCGGCCGTGCTCTTCGCCGGCCTGGGGGCGTCCGGTGTGACCGAGCACATCGAGCCTGTCCGGTCCAGGGACCATACCGAACGGCTCCTCAAACAGTTCGGTGCCGATATCGACACCCATGCCTCTGGGGGAGGCAGAGGGGAGTATCGGGTCCGTCTTGATCCGGGCAGCCCTCTCAAGGGGCAGGAGATCGCGGTCCCCGGGGACATCTCCAGTGCCATCTTCCTGGCCGTGGCGGCCCTGCTTGTGCCGCGGTCGGAGCTGATCATGAAGGGCGTGGGATTGAACCCGGGGCGGCGTGAGGCGCTCCGGGTCCTGGACCGCATGGGAGCGGACATCGAGATAAAGGACCGGAGGACCTCCGGGGGAGAATCCCGGGGCGATCTCCATGTGAGCTACAGCAAGCTCACCGGCACGGGCATAAGCGGCAGCAGTGTGCCCTGGCTCATCGACGAGATCCCCGCTCTGGCCGTGGCAGCGGCTTTCGCAGAAGGAGAGAGCTATGTGAAGGGCGCCGAGGAACTGCGCAACAAGGAGAGCGACAGGATCCACGCCCTGGTGCACAACTTGAGGCTGCTGGACCTGGAGGTCGGGGAGTTCCCCGACGGGTTCGTGCTCCGAGGCAAGCAGAGCCACGACGCGGCCGAGTTCGAGAGCTTCGGGGACCACCGCATCGCGATGGCCTTCCACGTGGCGGCGCTGGCGTGCCACGGTGAGAGCATCATCAGGGGATACGAGGCCGTGGAAGTGAGCTGGCCCGACTTCCCCGATGTGCTCGAGGCCCTGGCCGTCTGAGGCGGGCCGACCATGTTGTTCGGACGATCCAGGACTGTCTCGACCCCGCCGTCTGTGGCGGCGCCGAACCTGGTGTTCCTGCTGGGAGACCCGGTGGGGCACTCCCTCTCCCCCGCTTTTCAGAATGCCGCTTTCCAGGCTGCGGGGATACCCTGGTCGTACCGGGCCCAGCGGGTGGATGGCGAGCGCCTCGATGACGTGCTGGACGCCCTGGCCCTGCTGGGTCTGGGGGGTGCGAACATCACGGTACCCCACAAGGAGGGGGCGCTCGGCTCCATGGATTCCCTGGATCGGGAGGCCAGCATCGTGGGGGCGGTCAACACGGTCTGTATCACAAAGGACGGACTGAGGGGCAGCAACACCGACGTGGACGGTTTCTTGGCGGCTCTGGGGGAGGAAGTCCCCGGCGGGCTGAAGCGCCCGGCGGTCGTGATACTGGGAGCGGGTGGTGCAGCTCGTGCCGCGGCCTGGGCCCTGGTCCGGGACGGATGGACCGAGCACATCGCAGTGGTGAACCGGACCCTCGAGAAGGGACAGGTGCTCATCAACACGCTGAGGGAGGGAGAGGCGAGGAAAGGAGGGGGGCGGACGCGTTTCGACCTCTTCCGGGAGTCCTCCGAGCTCACAGCGGACCTCAAGGCGGGAACGGGGCTGGTCGTGAACGCCACGCCGCTGGGTCAGGGGGCCCTCGCGGACCAGACCCCCCTGGAGGGTGTGGAGGGTTTCCCGGAGGAGACATTCGTGTTCGACCTGGTATACGGGGTGCGGCCCACACCGCTGGTCCGGTTGGCCCGGGCCGCGGGTCTGTCCGCGGCGGACGGGAAGAAGATGCTCCTCCACCAGGGTGCCAGGTCGTTCGAACTGTGGACCGGACAAAGCGCTCCGCTCGAGGTGATGCGGGATGCGCTGGAATCCGCCGCACGATCCCAGGGGAGATAGCCAGAGATGCTGCGATTCATGACCGCGGGCGAGAGCCATGGACCGGCCCTCACGGGCATCCTCGAAGGCATGCCCGCCGGCCTCCACATCGAGCCCGACTATGTGAACACCCACCTGGCCCGGCGTCAGATGGGGTACGGTCGGGGCGGCCGGATGAAGATCGAACGGGACGAGGTCCAGTTCGTCTCCGGCATGAGGTTCGGGTTCACACTCGGGGGCCCGCTGGCTGTGCGGATCCCGAATCTCGATTGGTCGAACTGGGAGCGGAAGATGGCTCTGGGGGGTCCTCCGGACGACAGCCACCGGGTCACACTCCCCCGTCCGGGGCATGCCGATTATGCCGGGGCCGTCAAGTACGGCCACCTCGATGACATGCGGAACGTGCTGGAGCGGGCCAGTGCCCGGGAGACGGCGATGCGGGTGGCGCTCGGGTCCATCGTGCGTCGGCTCCTGGAAGAGTTCGGTGTGACCATCGGGAGTACGGTGGAGCAGATAGGAGAAGTGAAGGCGCCCTCCGCTTTCGGTTCCGAAACCAGGGAAGCCCCGGACCTGGCGGCCGTGGACCGCTCGCCCGTGCGCTGTCATGACATGGAGGCGGGGCGCTGCATGGTGGATGTCATCGACAGCGCGAACCATCGGGGGGATACCCTGGGTGGGGTCATCGCGGTCTGGGCCGAAGGAGTTCCCATCGGTCTGGGCTCCCACGTCCACTGGGACCGCAGGCTGGACGGGAAACTGGCCCAGGCGGTCATGAGCATCCCGGCGATAAAGGGTGTGGAGGTCGGTCCCGGATTCGAAACGGCCGGTCTCCCGGGCAGTGAGGTACACGATGAGTTCGTGCTGGGGAACGGGGACGCTGAGGGACAGAGGATCGAGAGACGCACCAACCGTGCCGGCGGACTCGAAGGGGGCGTGAGCAACGGCGAACTGCTCATCATCCGGGCAGCCATGAAGCCCCTCTCCACGCTGAGACGGGCCATGGGTTCGGTGGACGTGGAGTCTGCGGAGGAACAGTCGGCCCACGTGGAGCGGAGTGATGTCTGTGCGGTACCCGCCGCGGGGGTCGTGGCCGAAGCGGTGACGGCGCTCACTCTCGCGGACGCGTTCCTGGAGAAGTTCGGAGGGGACTCCCTGGAGGAGGTACGGGCATCCTATGAACGGTATCGCGCCCGGTCCGTCCCACGGTACCGTGTGGATCGATGAGCCCGACACTCCGAGACGGGGCCCCGGTGCCCCGGCGTGTCTGGCTGGCGGGGTTCATGGCGGCGGGGAAGAGCACGGTGGGCCGGCTCCTGGCCGATTCCCTCGGATGGGAGTTCGTGGACACCGACGACCTGGTCGAGGCGAAGGCGGGGAGGAGCATCCCGGAGCTGTTCGAGCAGGGGGAGGAGGCCTTCCGCGGTCTGGAGCGGGAAGCGGTACGGGAGGCCGCCGCGGAAGAAGAACGTGTCATCGCCCTGGGAGGCGGGGCCCTGCAGGATGAGGGAACCCGGCGGTTCATCCGGGAGAGCGGGATTCTTGTCTACCTGCGGGTGGGGACCGAGGAGTTGGCACGGAGGCTCAGCACAGGAAGTTCGGGCCGGCCGCTGGTCCGGGGCCGGCAGGAGGAAGGACTGAGAGAACGGATCGACGAACTGCTGGAGAAGCGGATCGTCCATTATGAGTCGGCAGACCTGGTCGTGGAGTCCGGTTCGGGCAGGACACCTGAATCCATCATGAAGGACCTCAGATATGCGATCGACAGCAGATTATCTGCAGATCCCTGTGGACCTGGGTGATCGGGGCTATCCCGTGCTCATCGGGAGCAGGATCCTCACCGAACTGGGGACCCTGCTCCGGAGGCGCCATGTACTCGGCAAGATCGCGGTGGTGAGCACGCCGCCGGTACTGGACCTCTACGGGGCGCAGATCGAGGAAGCCCTCGAGGACTGGGAGTCGGATGTCCACATCCTCTCCATCGCCGATGGGGAGGAGGCCAAGACCCTCGAGACCGTGGCCCTCCTCTACGACCAGTTCCTGAAGCGCGAGTTCGAGCGGTCCAGCACCATCGTGGCTCTGGGGGGAGGCATGGTGGGAGACACGGCGGGTTTCGCCGCTGCCACCCTCTTCCGCGGGATCAACTTCGTCCAGGTGCCGACGACCATCCTGGCACAGGTGGATGCGGCCATCGGGGGGAAGGTCGGTGTGAACCACCCCCTGGGGAAGAACCTGGTGGGTGCCATCTACCAGCCCCGCTTCGTCCTTGCCGACATCAGCACCCTCCAGACCCTCCCGGAGCGGGAGGTCCGCTCGGGGCTGGCCGAGGTCATCAAGTACGGGATCATCCGGGACCGGGACCTCTTCGCGTTCATCGAGGAACACCTGGACGAGCTGATTGCGGGTGATGAGGACGCACTCACCCGTGCCGTAGCAGACTGCTGCCGGATCAAGGCGGAGATCGTCCAGGAAGACGAGCGGGAGATCACAGGACTCCGGGCCATCCTCAACTACGGCCATACCCTCGGACACGCCGTGGAGTCGCTGAGCGGGTATGGGAGGTTTCGGCACGGGGAAGCGGTGGCCATCGGGATGCTCGCGGCGGGGGAACTGGCACGGGAACACACCGGGTTCCCGGAAGAGGAGCGGGACCGGTTCACCCGCCTGATCCTGCAGGCGGGCTTCTCCACCGACTTGAGCGGTCTGGAGGACGACGCCATCATCGCCCGTACCCGGACCGACAAGAAGGTTCGGAACGGCAAGGTCCGCTACGTGCTGCCGGAACGGATCGGTGAGGTGCGCCTGGTGTCCGGCATCTCCGACGACTCGGTCCGCCGGGCCCTCGACTATGTGCGCGCACTCTCCTGAGGAGAAGAGAGATGCACCGTATCCTCATCCTGAACGGACCGAACCTGAACCTGCTGGGTGTACGGGACCCGGAGCATTACGGAGAGGTCACGCTGTCTGAGATCGTGGGCGAGCTGAAGCGTCTGGCCTCCGACCGGGGGTGTCAGGTGGACCACCTGCAGACCAACCACGAGGGGGACCTCATCGAGGCGATCCACGACGCCCGCTCCTGGGCCAGCGGGATCATCATCAACCCTGCCGCCTGGACCCACTACGCGTATGCGGTCCGGGACGCCCTGGAGGCCGTGGACCTGCCTGCGGTGGAGGTCCACATCTCGGATATCAGCGAGAGGGAGCCGTGGCGGAAGGTCTCGGTGGTCGAGGACGTCTGCATCGGCCAGGTGGCGGGGCAGGGCCCCGGCGGTTACGGTATGGCCCTCGACCTGCTGCTGCGGTACCTGGAGGGACTCGACTGAGTCGACCGGTCCGCCCGCTCTCCCTCCGCAAGGGTCAGAGCCACCTCTTCCGGCGGAAGAAGGCCACCATCACCAGGCCCAGCACAGCCATGATCCCCAACAGTACGAAGTAGGCCGGTCTCCAGCCCAGTTCGGGCATGTACTCGAAGTTCATCCCGTAGATCCCCGCCAGGAAAGTCAGGGGGATGAAGATGGTGGCGATGATGGTGAGGACCTTCATCACCTCGTTCATCCTGTTGCTCACACTGGAAAGGTAGAGGTCCAGCATCCCGCCCAGCATGTCCCGGAAGGTCTCCACGGTGTCGATGACCTGGATCGTGTGGTCGTAGACATCCCGCAGGAAGGTGCGGGTGGTGTCCGCGATCAGATCGGTCTCGCTTCGCTCCAGCCCGGCCATGACCTCCCGGAGGGGCCAGACGGCCCGGCGGAGCCCGAGTATCTCTCGTTTCAGACGATGGATCTCCCGGACCGTCTCCTGGTCGGGGTCGCTCATCAGTTCATCCTCGAGCTGCTCGAGGTGTTCCCCGATGTCCTCGAGGAGGGTGAAGTAATGGTCCACCACAGCGTCCAGCAGGGCATAGCAGAGGTAGCCGGGCCCCGACCTCCGGATCCGTCCCTTTCCGGCCCGGAGCCGATCCCGAACCGGTTCGAACGAGTCCCCGTGACGCTCCTGGAAGGTGATGAGGAAGTCCTCCCCGAGGATGAAACTGACCTGCTCGGACACGATGGGATCGGAGATCTCGGCCAGGGACAGCATGCGGGCCACGAGGAACAGGTAGCCGTCGTACTCCTCCATCTTGGGCCGCTGTTCGGTGTGGACGATGTCTTCCTGCACCAGAGGATGGATCTGGAGATGTTCTCCGAGCTGCTGGATGGTTTCCACCTCATGCAGGCCGTCGATGTTGATCCAGGTAACGGAATCGCGTCCGAAGTACTGCTCGCACTCCTCCACCGAGTCGAGGAGCCGCTCTTCCCAGTGGTCGGGACCGAAGTCGATGAGTTCGATCCGGACCTCATCGGCTTTCCGCTCGCCCACATGGACCAGGGTGCCCGGGGGCAGTCCGACCTTCTTTGTCCGCCTGCGGTAGAGACTGACCATGCTGTACCCCCCATGAACGGTGTGAGGGTGATCGCGGGCAAGCCGCGGCGGTCCCTGCCCGCATGAGCGGGGAAAGGGGGACCAGCGGGTCTAGCGAAGAACCTTGGAGCGGTTGTCGACGATATCGGCCCGGTCCCGAAGTTCCATGAGCCACTGGTTGAAGGCGTTCTGGCGTCGACTCTGGAGGAGGCGCTGCTTCTCGCTCTCGATCACACTCCTGAGCTGGTCGCTGGCCGGTTCGGTGTGGTCGATCACCTTGAGGATATACCAGGCGTCGTCGCTCTCGATGGGACCGGCTACACCGCTCACGGGGGTGTCGAACGCGGCGGCGATATAGCGGGGGTCCCGTCCGATACCGTTCACGAAATCGTTGCGGGTGAAGGTCCCGGTCTCCTGGACCTCCAGACCCTCTTCCTCGGCGATCTGCCGGAAGCGGTCCGGACGCTGCTTCATGCGGTCGGCCAGCTGCCGGGCCCGTTCCCCCAGACGTTGCATGGCCTCACGTGTCTTGAGTTCTGTGACGATCTGCTCGCGGACCTCCTCGAGGGAAGGGACCCCGGCCTCGATCTTGTCCCGTACCTGGACGACGAAGTAGGCGCTGGTGTGTTCGAGGACCTCACTGACGTCTCCGACCTCGTTCTCGAAACCCCAGGTGGTGACATCGGGTTCGTAGCCGATGCCCGGGAGGAATCCATCCCGGGCCACGGGGCCGGTCTGGTCCACCGTGAGACCCAGGCGGGTGGCGGCGGTGGTGAAGTCCTCCATAGCAGCCTGCCGGCGGAGGTCGTCCAGCGTCTGGCCCAGGCTGTCGAGGGTCGCGGAGGAGGGGGCGTCCTCCAGGAGGATGTGACGAACCTTCCGCTGCTCGGAACCCTCCCGGGCCCGGACCGAGTCCACTTTCACGAGGTGTGTGCCGAACTGGGTGGTCACCGGTTCACTGACCCGCCCAGCTGGCAGGCTGAAGGCTGCCTCCTCGAAGGGTGCGACCATGTCCCCCCGGTTAATCCACCCGAGGCTCCCGCCTTCCTGGGCGGTGGTGTCATCGGAATACTGACGGGCAAGGCGGGCGAAATCCTCACCCTCCTGCAGCCGTTCCCGCAGCTCCTGGATGGTCTCCCGCCGTTCGGTGCGGTCCCGGGGACTGGGGTCCTTGTAGAGGAGCACGTAGTTGAAGTCGACCTTCTCCGGTTCCTCGAACTCACTCCGGTGGTCATCGTAGTACGACCGGACCTCCTCGTCGGAGACGGTGAGGGTCGAATCGGGGACGAGTTCCGGGCGGAGGACGGTGTACCGGGTGTCCACCCGCTCGTTGCGGTAGCGGTACGATTCCCGCGCTTCGTCGTCGGTGACGGTGACCGTTCCCAGGATCATGTGCTCGAGCTTCTTCTCGGGTATCGCCTGGGCGGCGATCTGTTCCAGTTCTACCCACATACCCGCGAAGTTCTGGTTGCGGGTGGCAGCCAGGTACTTCTGTCGGTCGAAGCTGCCGTCGGTCTGGAAATCCGGGATATCCCGGACGATGGCCGGCGGATTGGTGAGAAGCGTCTCGCGGACCTCCTCTTCGGTGGCGTGGAGTCCCAGACGTTCGATCTCCTGCCTGATGAGGGTCTGGTTGACGATCTGCTGCCACGTCTGTTCCTCCAGGTATTCCATCATGGAGGAATCGATCTCACGCCCGCCCATCTGCTGCTGCTGGTACTGATAGTTGCTCTGGAGCGCCCGCTGGTACTCCTGGACCATGATCTTCTCCCCGTTCACCTTGCCCAGGACCTGGGTCACCCCGCCCCCGGAGAAGTCCATCCCCCATGCGAAGACGATGGTGAGGAGAAAGGCCCCACCCACGATCCACATCCAGAACTTGGTCTGCTCTCTCAGCTTGCTCAGCATCGGCATGTTCGGTAACTCCGGCGTCTCCGCTTTTCGGGGGACCTCGATACGAGGCGGCAGGTGTCGTTCCCGGTCCGGTGCACGGCCGCCGACAGCGGCGCGGTCCAGACGCGGCAAGATGTCCCGGGAAAGGTCCTCGGAGCAAGTCCTTTCTGCTCGGGCCTGCGCTCCATAAGGCCTTGATTACAAAGGGCTTGACCCTCATTCCGGCCCGTCCCTATCATGCCGCGAGACTGGAAGCGAACGTCCCCCTCCCGCAGTGCATCGAAAGCTCTTACGTTGAACAGACTCTTACGCGCGCGAGCAGATGCCCGTACCGCACGCGCGGGCACAATCCTGGCCCTGGCCAGCATCGCCTCCCTCGGTCTCCTGACATCGGCGGCCGTCTCCGATGATCGCCCGATGCCGGGGGGTGGACCCGGGGGTTCCCCCCGACCATCGCCGATCCACCAGGCCCCCCCGACCCTGCATTGGCCCGCCCGGGCGGAACCGGCCATGACCTCTTCCTTCGGCGAGT
Organism: bacterium; assembly: GCA_046497505.1. GTDB lineage: Bacteria > Blakebacterota > Blakebacteria > Blakebacterales > JAWOFN01 > JAWOFN01. Next base: position 58,430 of record JAWOFN010000010.1, read on the forward strand.
TCCGGCCGGGACACATCCACGCCGGCCTCGACGTGAAGACGTGGGGACGCATCGGTGTGCCCATGCTGGCGGTGAGCGACGGGTGGATCCGGAGGGTCCGGACCTCACCCTGGGGGTACGGGAAGGCCCTCTACCTGCAGCTGCTGGATGGCCGGACGGCGGTGTACGCCCATCTCGACCGCTTCACCGATGGGCTGGAGGAGCGGGTATGGGCGCAGCAGGTCAGAGCGGGACGCTACAGCGTCGACGTATGGTTCGAAGAGGGGGTCTTCCCCGTCTCATCCGGCGACGTCGTGGCCTTCAGCGGACAGACCGGGACCTCCGCGCCCCACTTGCATTTCGAGCTGCGCGATGACAGGAACGCCCCCCTGAACCCGCTCCGGAACGGCCTTCGTGTGGAGGACACGCTGCCGCCGGTCATCACCTACCTCGTTGTCCGCCCCGTAGGGGCCGGCAGCCGGGTGGAGGGTGATATCCGGGTACGCCGGTTCGGCCGCCGGGTCCGGGGAGATGCCTACCTCCTCCAGGGGCGTCCCGAGATCGAAGGGGAGGCGGCCCTGGCCCTCGCTGCCTATGACCGTATGGATGGGGTGTGGAACCGCTTCAGCCCCTACCGACTCACTCTCCTGGTGGACGGGGAGCAGCGTTTCGAGGTCCGCTACGACCGGTTCAGTTACGAGGGGAGCGGGCTCATCGACCTGGACCGGGACTACCGCTACCGGGTCCGGGAAGGGGTGCAGGCACATACTCTCTACCGGCAGGAGGGGAACGACCTGCCCTTCTACGGGGATGTGCCCGAAGGTGCAGGCTACCTGAAGGACCTCTCACCGGGCATCCACCGGATCACGGTGGTGGCCGCCGACGCCTCCGGGAACGAGAGCCGCCTGGAAGGAGAGGTGCTGGTCAACCGGGCCCCGGTGCTGACGGAGGTGAACACTGCGGGGACCGATCCGAGGCCGGACCAGCTCAGATTCCGGGTCACCGATCCCGACGGAGACGCGATGGAGGTCGCCGCCCAGGTCCTTCGTGCCGCGGCCGACGGTGTGGAGGGGGGCGGTCCGGCCGGGCCGAGGAACCCGATCGGACTCCGGGAGACGATCTGGACGGACGCCCCCGGGGGGTGGCTCCAGGAAGAGGAAGACGGTCTCTACAGGGTGGGACCGGGGGAGTCCGATCAGGCGGCTGGGAGCGCCCTGGCAGTGAGGATCACCGCCCGGGACCGGTGGGGACGCACCACCGTGGGGGAGCCCTGTCCCCTCCCGGGTGTCTCGGGGAGGGGAGGGTATCTGCCCCCGGACGTCCACCTGGAGGTGGAACGATACGAGGGCTTCCTCCGCCTCTTCGCACGGACCGCACCCGACCTCCCCGGTCGCCTGCGCTTCTTCGTGCGCCAGGAGGGCCTGTTGGAGACCGTCACCCCCGGGAGGAAGGGGCAGGGAGGGTTCGAGGGGGTATATGCCCTGCGGCAGGCTCCGGGTGTCGAGGTGCGGGTGCAGGCCCGGTTCGAGCCGCTGGCCGGCCCTTCGGGGACGGCCGAGAAGCACCTGAGGATCCGCGCGATCGGGCATGATTCTGGGGCGCGCTTCATCTCCGCCGACGGGGGATTGACCCTCTCGGTCCCGGAGGGTGCGCTCTACAGCCGGGCCTTCATCCAGGAGATGGCGCCCCCCACCGCCGCCGGAGGAGGAGGTGATCAGGGTCTGGTCCCGCTCAGCCCGGTCTACGCCATGGGTCCCGAGGACCTTCCTTTCCGTGGCCGATCGATACTGACCCTGCGGACCCGGCCCCTCCCCGAGGGGGTGGAGGCGGAGCAGACGGCGCTCTACACCCGGAGCGGACCGGGGGGGCGATGGGTCCACCTGGGGGGTGCTCTGAGGGGCGACCGCCTGGAGGCGCGGGTCGGCGGTCTGGGGCCC
>JAWOFN010000011.1:0-8051 GCA_046497505.1 bacterium
GGGATGACCTTCACCATCGAGCCCGGTATCTACGTCCCCCTGCGGGGCGGCATGCAGCTGGAGGAGGACGTGCTCCTCACCGGGGAGGGCCCGGTCCTGCTCACCCGCTCAAGTCGTGCCTGCGGGGGGGGTGGGTGAGGGCCGGCCGGTCCGCAGGGCGAGGGAACCGACAATCGATCGCACCCGCCGACCGGCGGCTGCCCGGGCTGCTGAAGTCCGGGTCGGCCCCGGCCGGGGCAGCACATACGGAGAACCGATGGCAAGTACCGCCGATTTCCGCAACGGATTCACCTTCGAGATGGAAGGTGAGCTCTGGAAGATCCTCGAGTTCCTGCACGTGAAGCCGGGCAAGGGGGGCGCCTTCGTGCGCACCAAGCTCCGGCGTCTCTCCGACGGTGCGGTGATCGACCGCACCTTCCGGTCGGGAGAGAAGGTGGAGGAGGTGCGCCTGGTGGCCCGCCAGATGCAGTTCCTCTACGAGAACAACGACCTCTACTACTTCATGGACCAGGAGACCTACGAGCAGCATCCCATCAGCCGGGAGCTGGTGGAGGAGGTCATCCCCTACCTGAAGGAGAACGCCATGGCCAAGGTGCTGTGGCATGAGGACAAGCCGCTCTCGGTGGAGGTCCCCAAGTACGTGGAGCTCGAGGTCACCCGGTCGATGCCCGGTGTGAAGGGGGATACCGCCACCGGAGCCACCAAGCCCGCCACCCTGGAGACGGGGATCGAGATCCAGGTGCCCCTGTTCATCGAGGAGGGGGATGTGGTAAAGGTAGATACGGAATCGGGCGAATACATGGAGCGTGTCTAGGTTCCGGGGGCCGCAGGGCATCCGCTCCCCGGGGACGAGGGGGGGACCGGCCGCACGGCACACCAGGGCGAGCGAGGCAGGGAATGAACGAGCGGGAGATACGCAAGCTGATCAAGATCGTCGAGGAGAGCGAGATCGAGGAGCTGGAGGTCCGCCGCTGGTGGGGTTACCGGCTCCGGATCTCCAAGCGTGCCGCCGGCGGGCCCCAGAGCGCTCCGACGATCCCCGTCCCCCCGGAACAGCCCTCCCCGGCAGACCGGGGCCGGCCGGCGGAGGCCGCCGGCGGAGGGGAGGGTCCCCCGGCGGAGACCGCCGCCGAGCGTGTCGAGGAGACCTACCCGGAGGCCCGCTACCACATCATCCGCTCCCCCATCGTGGGCACCTTCTACCGCGCACCCGCCCCGGACGCGCCCCCCTATGTGGAGGAGGGGGATACGATCAAGGCGGGACAGGTGGTGTGCATCGTGGAGGCGATGAAGCTGATGAACGAGATCCAGGCCGAGCAGGGCGGCAGGGTGGTGAAGGTCCTCACCGAGAACGCCCAGCCGGTCGAATACAGCCAGAAGCTCATCGTCATCGACCCGGAGGGCTGAGGTGGAGATCGATCGACTGCTGGAACAGATGGTCAAGTTCGGGGCCTCCGACCTCCACGTGCAGGAGGACCGCAAGCCCTCCCTGCGGCTGGACGGCAGTCTGCGGCGCCTGGATACCGAGCCGCTGAGCCGGGAGGACGTGGACCGGGCCATCCGGAAGCTCCTCTATGAGAAGCAGGTCCAGCGGTTCGAGGAGAGCAGCGAGGGGGACGGTTCCTACATGCTGGAGGGGGTGGGTCGTTTCCGGGTCAACGCCTACCAGGCCCTGAACCGCCTCAACATCGCCATCCGTTACATCCCCCTGGAGATCCCGAGGCTGGAGACCCTCGACCTGCCGGCGAAGATCCCCGAGATCGCCCTCTCGGCCCGGGGGCTGATCCTGGTCACCGGTGTGACCGGGAGCGGGAAATCCACCACCCTGGCCGCCATGATCCAGCACATCAACGAGAACCGCCGGGTGAAGGTCATCACCCTGGAGGACCCGGTGGAGTTCCTCCACAGGGAGAAGCATGCGAGCATCAGCCAGCGTGAGGTGGGGATCGACACGGCCAGCTACCGCGTGGGGCTGAAGCAGGTCTTCCGCCAGAACCCCGACGTGATCCTTCTGGGGGAGATCCGGGACCAGGAGGTCATGAACGAGGCCCTGGCCGGGGCGGAGACGGGGCACCTGGTGCTCAGCACCCTCCACACCGCCGATGCCCGCCACACCATCAGCCGGGTGCTCTCCTTCTATCCGCCCCACGACCACCCGTCGGTGAGGCAGATCCTCTCGGGGAACCTCGTGGCGACCTGCAGCATGCGCCTGCTCCCGAAGAAGGGGGGCGGCCGGGTCCCGGCGGTGGAACTGATGCGCAACACGGCCCTGATCTCGGACATCATCGCCGAGGAGGGCCGCCTGGACGAACTCACCAAGGTGATCTCCGACGGCCGGAGCCAGTACGGCATGCAGACCTTCGACCAGTGCATCCTGGACCTCTACCAGGAGGGGCTCATCGAGTACGAGGTGGCCAAGTTCAACAGCAGCAACCCCTCGGAGTTCGACCTGGCCGTACAGGGCATCACCGGCGGGGCGGCGGAGCAGGGCTCCCCCTCGGAGCCCGACGTGGGCGGCTGAGTCACCCCGCGATGACCGCCTCCATCCTCTGTCCGGGAACGACCCGGCTCCGTGTCCGAGCGCAGTCCTCACCCGCCGTCCGCGAGGAGTCCGCCCGTGTTCCGTAAGGTGCTGGTTGCCAACCGCGGCGAGATCGCCCTCCGGGTCATCCGCGCGTGCAGGGAACTCGATATCCGCACGGTGGCGGTCTTCAGCGAGGCGGATGCCGACGCCCTGCACGTGCGGTTCGCGGACGAGGAGGTCTGCATCGGTCCCCCTCCCAGTTCGGAGTCGTACCTGAACATCCCCCACATCATCGCCGCGGCCGAGATCACCGGGGCGGAGGCCATCCATCCCGGCTACGGCTTCCTGGCCGAGAACGCCCACTTCGCCGAGGTGTGCGAGGAGGTGGGCATCACCTTCATCGGTCCCACCGCCGAGCAGATCCGCATGATGGGGGACAAGGCACGCGCCAAGGAGATCATGAACGCTGCCGGGGTGCCCATCACCCCCGGTTCGGAGGGGGTCGTCGCGGACCTGGAGGAGGCGAGGGATGCGGCGGAGTCGATCGGCTACCCGGTGATGATCAAAGCCACCGCCGGCGGGGGCGGCAAGGGCATGAAGCTGGCCATGGACGCGGAGGAGCTGGAGCTGCGCTGGACGGTGGCCCGGTCGGAGGCGAAAGCGGCCTTCGACAACCCGGACTGCTACATCGAGAAGGCCATCCTCGAACCCCGGCACGTGGAGATCCAGCTGGTGGGGGATGTCCACGGCAGCGTGATCCACCTGGGGGAGCGGGACTGTTCGGTGCAGCGCAGGCACCAGAAGCTGCTGGAGGAGAGCCCCTCTCCGGCGGTCACCCCGGAGATGCGTGAGGAGATCGGGACCGCGGCCGTGGAGGGGGCCCAGCGGGTGGACTACCGGGGGGCCGGGACCATCGAGTTTCTGCTTGATAGGGAGGGCCAGTTCTATTTCATGGAGATGAACACCCGGATCCAGGTCGAGCACCCCGTGACCGAAGAGGTGACCGGGGTGGACCTGGTGAAGGAACAGATTCTGGTGGCCGCGGGCGAGAAGCTTTCCGTCACCCAGGACCAGATCCGGATCGAGGGGCACAGCATAGAGTGCCGGATCAACGCGGAGGATCCCGACGACAACTTCGCCCCCTCGCCCGGGCGCATCGAGTCGCTTCATCTGCCGGGAGGTCCAGGGGTCCGCGTCGACACCCACGTCTACGCCGGCTACCAGGTGCCCCCCTACTACGACTCCATGCTGGGCAAGCTGATCTGCCGCGGGGCCACCCGTGAAGAGGCCATCGCCCGTATGCGGAGGGCCCTCGACGAATTCGTGGTGGAAGGGGTCCGCACGACGATCCCCCTCCACAGGCGTATCATGGACGACCCGGTCTTCGCCGAAGGCCGGGACGTGGATACGTCCTACATCCAGCGTCTGCTTTCAAGGACCGCGCCCGCCTGAGCCGCGTGCTCGAGGGGCCATCGGCGCTTCTCGGCCGGCCCGGCGGCGGTCTCCACCGCGGCCGCCGGCCGTCCTGTGCGGCCCGCCATGCCGCCAGCGGCCACCCGGCCGACAATAAGGAGCGCCCCAATGGACTTCCCCAGCGATCTCAAGTACACCAAGGACCACGAGTGGTGCCGTATCGAAGGTGATGTGGCCGTGGTCGGGATCACCGACTTCGCCCAGAGCGAACTGGGCGACGTGGTCTTCCTGGAACTGCCCGATGTGGGTACCGAGACCGTCCAGGACGAGGAGTTCGGGACGATCGAGGCCGTGAAGGCCGTGGCCGAGCTCTACGCCCCCCTCAGCGGCGAGATCACCGAGGTCAACGAGGACGTGGTGGACGAGCCGGAGAAGGTGAACGAGGACCCCTACGGTGAGGGGTGGATGATCAAGATCAAGATGAGCGACGGGTCCGAGGTAGAGAACCTCCTGGACGCCGGCGCCTACGAGGCCCTGGTGGGCGAGGGAGAGTAATACCGTGCGGTACGCGCCATCCACCCCTGATGAACAGCAGGCCATGCTCGAGGCCATAGGCGTCGAGCGCTTCGAGGACCTGCTCGAAGGGGTCCCCGAGCATCTCAGGATGTCCGGGACGATCCCCCTGCCCGACGGGGTATCGGAGATGGAGGTACGCGCCCGGCTCGAGGAGCTGGCATGCCGCAACCTCAGCGGGGCGGAGCACGTCTGCTTCGCCGGCTGCGGCGCGTACGACCACTTCGTACCCTCAGCCATCGATGCGGTGGTCTCGCGGAGCGAGTACACCACCGCCTACACCCCTTACCAGAGCGAGGTGAGCCAGGGGACCCTCCAGGTCATCTACGAGTTCCAGTCCCTGGTCGCCGAACTCACCGGGATGGACGTGGCCAACGCCTCCCTCTACGACGGGGCCCACGCCCTGGCGGAGGGGATGCTCATGGCCCACGGTCTGCGCCGGATCGACCGGGTCCTGGTCACCGCCGCCCTCAACCCCCACTACCGCAGGGTCCTGGACACCTATGCCGCGGGGATGGAGATCGAGGTCGTGACGGTGCCGGCGGGAGGGGACGGGCGCACCGACGCGGCCGCCCTCGAAGAGGCCCTCTCGGAACCCGCGGCGGCCTTCATCCTCTCCCAGCCCAACGTCTTCGGATGCCTGGAGGACGCCGGGGCCCTGGCCGGGATGGTGCACGGTGCCGACCAGAAGAAGGCCCCCCTGGTCATCGCCTCGGTCTATCCCACCAGCCTGGGACTCATCGAGCCCCCGGGCGCCTGGGGTGCCGACGTGGCCGCAGGGGAGGGGCAGAGCCTGGGCATCCCCCTGAGCCTCGGCGGTCCCTACCTGGGGCTCTTCGCGGCGAAGGAGGAGTTCCTGCGGCGGATGCCGGGTCGTCTCATCGGCCGGACCGTCGACCAGGACGGGCGCTCGTCGTTCGTGATGACCCTGGCCACCCGCGAGCAGCACATCCGCCGGGAGAAGGCCACCAGCAACATCTGCACCAACCAGGGGCTCTTCGCCACCTGGGCCACCGTGTACATGACCCTGGTCGGGCCGAAGGGGCTGAAGGAGATCGCCCTCCGAAGCGCGCGGAACGCACGCTACCTCGCCGGTCGGCTGACCGGTATCGAGGGGGTCGACCTCACCTATCCCGACACCCCCTTCTTCAACGAGTTCACCCTCACACTCCCCGGCGGACCCGGACCGGTGCTGGAACGTCTCACCGGAGAGGGCTACCTGGGCGGTGTGGACATCACCCGGTTCGGCGAGGGGCTGCCCGGTCACCTGCTGGTCGCGGTCACCGAACGCCGGACCCGTGAGGAGATGGACGGATTCACCCAGGCCCTGGCCGACGCGGTCTCATGAGGAGTCCCGATATGCCCGACGCAACGACGACACACCCTGCCGCGGCGTCCTCCCGCGAGGAGGAGGGCCGGTACCAGGCCGCCTCCGAACGGGCGCGGAAGCTCTCGGAGGCCGGCTGGTCCAGCGCCCCCGAGCCCCTCGCCATCGAGCTGAGCATGTCCGGCCGACGGGGCTTCACGCTCCCCGAGAGCGATGTGCCGGAGGACGACCTGGGGATCCCCCAGGACCTGCTCCGCGCCTCCGAGCCGGTGTGGCCGGAGATGAGCGAGAACGAGGCGGTACGGCACTTCATCCGCATGTCCGCGAAGAACCACCACGTGGACAAGAACCTCTACCCGCTCGGCTCGTGCACGATGAAGTACAACCCCAAGATCAACGAGGCTGCGGCGAGGATGCCGGGCCTGGTCGACCTGCACCCGCTGCAGCACGATTCGACGATCCAGGGGGCGCTCGCCCTGATGTACGGGCTGGAGCGCCAGCTCATGGCGGTGACCGGCTTCGACGGGGTCTCCCTGCAGCCCGCCGCCGGCGCCCAGGGGGAACTCACCGGCCTGATGGTCATGCGGGCCTACCACGCGGCCAACGGGGAGGGGGAGAAGAGGAAGCGGATCCTTCTCCCCGACTCGGCCCACGGCACCAACCCCGCCAGCGTGACCTTCAACGGCTTCGTGAGCGAGGAGCTGGAGAGCAACGAGCGAGGCCGGGTGGACCTGAAGAAGCTGGAGGCCGCCCTGGAGGATGACGTGGCCGGCCTCATGATCACCAACCCCAACACCCTCGGCCTGTTCGAGACCAACATCGACAGGATCTGCGCCATGCTCCACGAGGCGGGCGGGCTCGTCTACATGGACGGGGCCAACCTGAACGCCCTCATGGGCATCGTACGCCCCGCCGAAGTGGGCGTGGACGTCATGCACTTCAACCTGCACAAGACCTTCTCCACCCCCCACGGCGGCGGCGGCCCGGGCGCGGGCCCCATCGGGGTGGTCGAGGAGCTGGTCCCCTTCCTCCCGGTGCCCCGCATCGAGCGGGAGGAGGATCCGGAGCGTGCCGACGGGTACCGGTACCGCACCGAGTGGGACCGGCCCCAGAGCGTGGGGAAGGTCCACGCCAGCTACGGCAACTTCGGCGTGCTGGTCCGGGCCTTCACCTACATCACCGCCCTCGGGAGCGACGGTCTGGCCGACGCCAGCCGGAACGCGGTCCTGAACGCCAACTACCTCATGCACCAGCTGAGTGATGCTTTCGATCTGCCCCACAGGGAACCGTGCATGCACGAGTTCGTGCTCAGCGGCGACCGGCAGAAGGATGAGAGCGGTGTCACCACGCTGGACATGGCGAAGCGGCTCCTGGACTTCGGCTTCTACGCCCCCACGGTCTATTTCCCCCTCATCGTCCACGAGGCCATCATGATCGAGCCCACCGAGACGGAGACGAGGGAGACCCTGGACGTCTATGCCGCGGCGATGCTCCAGATCGCGGAGGAGGCGGTCTCCGACCCGGACCGCGTGAAGTCGGCTCCCCACGCCGCCCCGGTGCGCCGGCCGGACGAGGCCCGGGCGGCGAAATCGCCGGATCTCAGGTGGCGCCGGTAACCCGACCGGACGGTCGTTCGACGGGCCCGGGGGGCCCCAGGCCCCCCGAGGCCCGTTCTTCTGTGTACCCCGTCCTCGCTCTCTCCCTCGTCCTCCTGCTGGCGGGGGGGTGCGCCAAGGAGGGGTTCCCCCCCGGCGGACCGGAGGACACCGAGCTCCCCGAGGTGGTCTACACCTTCCCCCGGCCCGGTTCGGTGGATGTGGACCGCGGGCAGACCATCGTCCTCGGTTTCTCCGAGGCCATGGACCGGCGCTCGGTGGAGAACGCCCTCTTCTTCACCCCCGACATCGGTCTCACCCTGTGGCCCTCCTGGCACGGCAGGGAACTGCACCTGCGCCCCCGTGTCCCGCTGCGGGAGAACACCACCATCGTGATCACCCTGGGGGCGGAGGCCTCCGACCTCCGGCGGAACCGGATGGGGCGGAGCGTGACCCTGGCCTTCTCCACCGGTCCCACCCTGGACCAGGGAGCCATATCGGGACGGGTGTTCCGGGAGGGGGAGCCGGTCGGAGGTGCCTGGGTGTGGCTCTACCCCATGTCGGAAGACACATCGGCAGCGGGCGCGGGGGCCGGTCCCATGGGCGGGGATCGGGCGGG
>JAWOFN010000033.1:0-3638 GCA_046497505.1 bacterium
AGCGGGCCGAGGGGCTCATGATGCTTCCCAGGGTCTCCGATCCGATCGAGAAGCCCACCAGACCTGCCGCGGTGGCGGCAGCGGGGCCGGCACTCGACCCGCTGGAGCCCTGCTCCGGGTCCCACGGGTTCCGGGTCCGCCCGCCGTACCACCGGTCCCCCATGGCCAGGGCCCCCAGGGTCAGCTTGGCCACCAGCACCGCCCCCGCCTCATCCAGCCGCTCCACCACCGTGGCGTCGTAGTCGATGACCTGCTCCTCGTACGGCTTTGCCCCCCAGGTGGTGCGGTAACCCCGGGTGGCCAGGAGGTCCTTCGCTCCCCAGGGGATGCCGTGGAGGGGACCCCGCACCATCCCCGCCATGAGTTCCTTCTCCGCCCGCCGGGCCCGGCCCATGGCCCGCTCCTCGGTGTAGCTGATCACGCAGTGCAGGGTCGGGTCATAGGTCCTGAGGCGCTCCAGGTAGAGTTCGGTGAGTTCGACCGGGCTCACCTCCTTGCGCTGGATGAGCCGGGCCAGGCCCGAGGCGGAGGTGAAGGCCAGATCCTCCACGGCGGAGGGGCGCACCAGACGGGGGTCCCGGCGCATCTCCACCCTGCTGGGTCCCTCGGGGACCCGGAAGCCGGCGGGTCGGGGGTCGAAGATGAGGGCGGGCTCGGTGTCCGGGGGGATGTCCATCTCCCGGAGGGTCTCATAGGTCCGCAGGTTGCGGTTCACCCCCCGGAGCATCATCTCGTCCTCCTCCTGGGGGAACTCCACTCCGATCATCCGCTGGGCAGCGTCCAGGTCGGAGAGGGTCACCGGACCCTCCTGTTCCTGGAACATCCACCAGGGGGCGGCCGCTCCTGCACCCACGGCGGGGAGCATCCCCAGGAACCCCCTTCGTCCCATCCCCCCGGCGGTGAGGGAGGACTCGTCGGCGGGATCGCGGTCTTCGGGCCTCTGCTGGTCGGTTCGGCGCACGGTCTTCCTCCGGAGCGGTTCGGGTTGTCCTGCCCCTGCTTTCTACTCCCCGGGGGCCCTCCCCTTCAAGCACCTCTCCGACGTCCCCGGCTATCCCACCTGGCGGGAAGGCTGCGAGACGCTCCTCCGGCCGCACGATTCCCCTTGAGTCCGGGGCACGCACTGCCCTAGCGTTCTCCATGTATCCCCGGTCGATCGAAGGGGGTGCCCTCCCCCGGCCCCTTATCTCTGCGAGCACAGGATATGAGCGAGGCAGACCCACCGGACATTCCTCACCCCCCCGAGGATGAGGTCGGCGCCGACCGCGGTCGTCTGGCCCCTCTGAGACGGCCCGGCTTCTGGGCCGTCCTGCTCGGTGTGGCCACCGCCGTGATGGGGGCGGTCATGATGAAGGACTTCGATTCCCCCGTCTGGATGGTCCTCCTCTTCGCCGGCCTGGTGGTCTTCGCGTTCGGCCTGGTCCTGAGCCAGCGGGACTAGTGATCCGCTGAGCGCTGGAGCAGGAGCAGGTAGAGGACGAAGACCACATGCCCCGCCTCGTGGATGGGGTGGCTCACGTTGTGGAGGAAGTGGGACATGACGGCCTCGGAGGAGGGATCACCGGAGAGCAGGGGCAGGCTCATGAAGAAGAGGAGGAGCAGGAGGACCCCCCTGCCCGGGAGGGATCCCGGACCCGGCTCCCGGGGTACGGCGAAGATCCTGCTCAGCATGCCGGGGCGTTCGGCCCTGGTCCCATCCTACCATAGAAGAGGGCGCCGGCCGGACGGGATAACGGTCCGGTCGGCGCCCGTGCCCTGGAAGAGATCCGTCCGCGTCGGGTCGTCACGGACGACTGAAGGGTCCGTCAGCCGGGCTGGCCCTCACGCAGCTGCTCCGCGGCGTACTCGTAGCCCCGGGCCACCGCGTGGCGGTCCATCTCCAGCATCTCCTTGTGCTTGATCACGGCGTCCAGCGCCTCGTTCACGTCCTCCTCGGTGAAGAGCCCGGTGTACCCCAGATAGGCACCCAGGAGGACCAAGTTGGCCACCTTGGTGTCACCCAGCTCGTCCGCCAGTCCCGTGGCCGGTACCGGCAGCACCTCGACGTCGGTCCGGTCCGGTCCCTCGGAGATGAGACTGCTGTTATAGATGATGAGTCCGCCGGGCACCACCCGGGGAGCGAACTTGTCCAGGCTCGGGCCGTTGAAGGCCATCGCCACGGTGGGTTCGGTCACCAGGGGCGAGGCCACCGGGTCGGTGCTCACCACGACGTTGCAGTTCGCGGTGCCCCCCCGGCTCTCCGGTCCGTAGGCCGGCAGCCAGGTCACGTGGAAGTCCTTCCGCAGGGCCACGTTGGCCAGCAGGGCCCCCAGGAAGAGGACACCCTGTCCGCCGAAGCCCGCCACCTTCACCTCCGGCTCCCGGTAGCGCTCCGGGACGCCCTCCCAGCTGGGCACCCCCTGCCGCTCGTACTGCGGGTCGCGGGCGAAGATCTCCTGCACCTTCTCCGGGTTCAGACCGTGGACCTTCAGGCTCCTCGGTTCCGTCTCGTCCACCCGGTCTCGGTAGGTCCCCAGGGGGAAATTCTCCAGCATGTTGTCGGTGATCCACTGCTTGGCGTCCACCGGGTCCATCTTCCAGCCTACCGGGCAGGGAGAGAGGATCTCCACCATGCTGAAGCCCTTCCCGTCGATCTGCGCCTTCAGCGCCTTGCGGACCGCCTTCCGGGCCCCCAGGATGTTCCTGGCGTCGGTGAGGGCCACCCGTTCGATGTAGACCGGCGCGTCCAGGGTGCTGAGCAGCTCGCTCATGTGGAGCGGCGCCCCGGTGTCCTGGATGTCCCGGCCGCCGGGGCTGGTGGTGGTGTCCTGTCCCTCCAGGGTCGTGGGGGCCATCTGACCGCCGGTCATCCCGTAGATGGCGTTATTCACGAAGAATACCGTGATCGGCTCGCCCCGGTTGGCGGCGTGGAGGATGTTGTTGGTCCCGATGGCCGCCAGGTCGCCGTCGCCCTGGTAGGAGATGACCACCGACTCCGGTCGGGACCGCTTGATGCCCGTGGCCACCGCGGGGGCCCGTCCGTGGGCCGCCTGCACGTTGCCGCAGTTGAAGTAGTAGTACCCGAAGACCGAGCAGCCCACCGGACTCACGAAGACCGTGTTCTCCCGGACACCGAAGTCGTCCATCGCCTCGGCGATGAGCTTGTGCAGCACCCCGTGCCCGCATCCCGGACAGTAATGGGTGGACTTCTTCTCGGACCCCGGCTTCCGGTCGAAGGTGTGGTAGATGCTCTCGGGCCACTGCAGGACCTTCTGTTCGGCAGCCTCACTCATGACGCCCTCCCTTCCGTCGGATAGGCCGCCTGAATGGCCCGTGCCAGCTCCTCCACACTCGGTACCGCCCCGCCCCACCGTCCGTGGAGGGCCACCGGGACCTTCCCCTCCACCGCGAGCCGGACGTCCTCGACCATCTGGCCGGTGGAGAGTTCCGCCACCAGGAAGCCCTTCACCTCGTCACTCAGTTCCGCCAGGCGCTCGTGGGGGAAGGGCCAGAGGGTGATGGGCCGCAGAAGCCCCACCTTGAGACCCTCGGCCCGCACCCTGCTCACCGCCGAGCGCAGGAGCCTGCTCACGATCCCGTACCCCACCACCACCATCTCGGCGTCGTCCGTGTGGAGTTCCTCGTAGCGTGTCTCGTTC
>JAWOFN010000047.1:0-15780 GCA_046497505.1 bacterium
AGGTCAGACGCGGGTCGTTATTCCTACAGCCAGCGCCACGTACCCCAGAGCCTCCGTCCTGGCTCCGACCGAAGTCCAGTTCGGGATGGATCGAGTTTGAGTTCGGGGTGAGGCCGACTTCCACTGCCCCGCCTGAGCTTCCAGTACCCTCGATTCACGGCTACCATCGTGAAGCGACCCGGTGCCGTGGATAAACGGATACCGGCGTGGGGCGGTTCAGCTAGTGATGGGTGGCTGAGTCCGGTGCCATCCGCCACCGCCGGGGAGTGGAAGCGGGTCCCGGAATCTTGGCAGACTGAATAACAGGCGTCTGGACCTGACTCGCTTCGCTCGCAGGTCAGACGCAGGACGTTAGGCATATGTCTGGCGGGAGATAGGAGACACATGAGGAAGCTGGCACTGCTCGGAGTTCTCGTCCTGCTTACCATATGCCAATCCGCGAATGCTCAGCCTGCCGAAGTTCAGCTTCGTCTCGAATACAAGTTTCCCCCGCCAGACTCGCTCGCACCTGACTACTACTTTGCACATATCACCGATATCGAACTGCTGAACGACGGTCTAATCGCTGTACTGGACCAGCGTCAGAACTCCCTATTCGTGGTAGACCAGCAAGGGGAGTTGGTCTCCACAGTAGGGCAGAAAGGGCAAGGACCTGGGGAGTTCTCGTGGCCTTGGGAGGTCGAGTATGATGACGCGAATCGCCTTCTCTGGGTGATGGATGCCGGTCGGCTACAGGCGTTCCACCGCGATGGCTTCTCGTTCTCTCATTCGCTTCGCCCTGCGGAGGTACGCCCCCGTGATGTCGTCGCTCTCAATGGCGACCTGTACATCAGCGGTACCTCAGCTCATGTCGAACCTCTGGTCTACCGATACTCATCCGAGGGAGAACAGCTTGGTACGCTGGGCAGCCACATCCAGCGACAGGTCGGACGATACGGCCAGGCACTCTACAAGATGGGTGATCTCGCAGGCGTTGCGCAGGAGCCCGGTAGCCTGCGCTTCTTCTACGCATACAGCATGTTCAACGACATCATCGTGCTCGACGACAACTCACAGCGTGTTGTCCACTGCGACTACCCGACCATCGTTGAGCAGGACGCCGAGAACACGAGAAAGGCGGAAGACTGGCCTGATCCCGATGATGGCCCTACTCCCCTCATACTCATCGGAGACATCTTCCCGGTTAGTGATCGCCTGTTTGTATCGGTGGTATACGGCACGCACCAGAAGGAGACGCCGATCCTCGAACTGGACCTTCAGGGTCGAGTCCAACGAATCTGGCGGGTCCCAGCAGACTACCTCGGTGTGCGAGCATTCGCAGTGCAAATGCAGGGAGATGAGCCGGTCTTCTGGGTTGGTTGGTCGAGTCTTCGGGAAACGAGCATCGGCAGATTTGTTCGACGGTGAAGCGGACAACTCCTGTCCGAGCGATTCCTCAAGGAGTTGCGTAGGCGCCAACCCAATGAACGACAATGCCTAACAGGCGTCTGGACCTGACTCGCTCCGCTCGCAGGTCAGACGCAGGACGTTAGGCAGCATGGGCATTCGACCGAAGTTCAAGCGAAAGGAGGTGACATGAAACAGATCAGGCTCGTGCTGCTTCTAGTGCTGGTTGTCACTTTGGCGGCAGTTGTGCTCCAGAACCAAGCGCCCTGGCAAGTCCGTTTTCTCTGGCTAAACGGAGAAGTGCCAGGCATCATCCTGCTGTTCCTCACCGCAGCGGCAGGGTTCATCGCAGGGATAACTGTCGCGCTTCTGGTGAAGCATGGCGCAACACCACAACGGTAGACAGGAAAAAGACATGAACGAGAAAGAACTGTATCAACAGAAGAAGCAGGCCCAGTTGGACGAATGGGAAGCAGAAGTAGACAAGCTTAAGGCGAAGGCCTCAGGGGCCAGTGCTGACGCGCAGATGGAATTGAACAAGCAGATCGAAGAACTCGAAGGCAAGATCGAGGAAGGCAAGGCTAAGCTTGCCGAAGTCGCGGAGGCAAGTGAAGACGCGTGGGAGTCGATCAAAGACGGGGTGGAGTCCGCGTGGGATTCAATGAGGTCTGCTTTCAGTGAAGCAGCCGACAAGTTCAAGGAATAGCTGCCAAACAACCGATTGCAGCGGGCGGCGCTCACGCGCCGCTGCTGAGCCGGAGCGTTATCCGTACAGGACCGCATTCGTATATGCCTGCTATACTGAGACCGTCCATTTCAGGGAGGTCCAGAGCCCATGGGAATAGAACTTGTCGAGGAACATCGCGACGAGATCCTGGATATCGCCCGGCGGCACGGGGTGGAGCGGATTCGTGTGTTCGGGGCAGTGGCTAGAGGCGAGGCGGGGCCGGATAGCGAGGTGGACTTCCTCGTCACGGTCAGCGGCCAGACAAGTCCCTGGTTCCCCGGAGGTCTGGTGGCCGACCTGGAAGACCTGCTTGATCGCAGGGTGCAGGTGGTCACCGAATCAGGACTTCACGACATGCTGCGTGAGCAGGTCCTCTCCGAGGCGGTCTCCCTTTGAAAGGCCAGGCCGTTTATTCGCAGCACATAGAGGAGGCCCCATGCCCACCCGCACCACGAGAGAACTGCTGCGTGAAGTCATAGCGAAGCTCCCTCCGGATGCGAGCGTCGAAGATGCGATGGAGAGGCTCTATCTACTCGCCAAGATCGAGCGTGGTATCGAGCAGGCAGACTCCGGCAGCATGATGAGTCACGAAGAGGTTCGGCGTCGATTGGGGAAGACCGGGGGATAACCATGGTTCGAGTCCCGTCAGAGCGTGACCCCACGCATCCGGGCGAGATGCTGCTCGAGGAGTTCCTGAGTCCGAGAAGCATCACCCAGCGTGAGCTGGCCGATCGGATCCACATCCCCTATCAGCGCGTGAACGAGCTGGTGAACGGGCGTCGGGACCTCACGCCGAGCACGGCGCTGCGTCTCGCAGCGTTCTTCGGGATGTCCGCCGGGTACTGGATGAACCTCCAGCTCCGTTGGGATCTCCACCATGCCAGGCGTGCGGCAGCCCAGGAGCTGAAGCGTATCAGGCAGTACACGGCGAGGGACACGGGGAGCCAGGACATCTAGCGTCCCATCCCGCCTGACAGCGCCTGGTTTTGTCCCGTCCGCGACTGGAGACGTGCATGAACGAGCCCTCCCCCCGTTTCTGGGAGATCTTCTTCGAGCTCTACGAGAGCCTGCCCCGGCAGGGACCGGGCAGCCGCTCATCCACCGCCAGGGCCCTCGGACTCTGCACTGACATGCATGATTCCCCGACCGTCCTCGACCTGGGGTGCGGAGTCGGAGCACAGACCCTCGATCTGGCCGAGATGGTCGGTTCGGGGACCATCCTGGCCATCGACAACCATGCGGCCAGCATCGAGAAGTTGAGGGAGGACGCAGCCGAACGGGGGCTCGCGCACCGGGTCCATGCCATCGTAGGAGACATGGCCCACCCACCGAAGCCGCCGGGAAGCGTGGACCTCATCTGGTCGGAAGGAGCCCTCTACAACATCGGGCTCGCAAGGGCACTGCAGGTGAGTCGTGACCTTCTCCGCCCGGGTGGCTATCTGGCCTTCACCGATGCGGTCTGGCGCAGTGAGGATCCTCCCGCGGAGATACGAGCCGTCTTCGATGCGGACTATCCGACCATGGGACGGGTGGAGGATGACCTGGCGGCGATACGTGAAGGGGGGTTCTCGATCATCGGGCACTTCACCCTGCCCGACGAGGCGTGGTGGGATGATTTCTACGCACCCATGGAGCGACACATCGCCGAGTTGCGAAGAACCCACTCCGGCGATGACGAAGCCTCTGCCATACTCGACCAGCTCGCCGAGGAGCCCGATATGCATCGGCGCCATTCCGACTCCTATGCCTATGAGTTCTTCGTAGCGCGCCGGCCACGTGCCGACGAGCCCGGGCGATGAGAGCACATGGTTCGGAGACCTCACCAGGAGGACAAGAAGGGAGGTAGATAGTGGAGGACCCGAAGGAACTCATATCCACCGATCCGGCCGTGATGCATGGCGAGCCGCACTTCCACGGTACCAGGATCCCGGTCACGGTGGTCCTCGACAACCTAAAGGATGGGCTGACCCCCGATGAGATCCTCGCTCAGTACCCCTCGCTGACCGAAAAGCACATCGCAGCAGCGCTTGCCTGCACCGCTGGGACCTGGAGCGGGTCGGAGGAGTCTCTCCGTGACTTCCAGCAGCTTCTGGAAAAGGCCAGGCAGGGCGCAGCCGAAACAGGCCTGACGCGAGAGGATGTCGAGGAAGCCCTGACCGACGTCCGGAGCGAAGATCGAGCCACGCCTTCCAGCGAATGGGATCTGACTCCTGAACAGCGCCAGGAACTCACGAGGCGACTCGAAGAGCACCTGAAGGATCCCGGGAGTGCCATACCCTGGGAGGAGGTGAAGGAGCAGCTGACCCGGCGCTGGCGCGTGACCGATCACCTCGGATCACCCGAAGAGTGTGCCGTCTACCTGCAGGCGGCTATCGAGGAGGGTGATCCGGAGCTGGTCGCAACCGCCCTGGGTGATGTGTTCGGCGTGACCGGCATATGCGAGCAGCATGGGGTGGAGAGGATGTGGGTCTTCGGCTCGGTACTGGAACCGGGACGCACAGAACCGCCAGACGACATCGACCTACTCGTCAGGCTCCAACCGATGGACCCCTACGAGCGTGTGGATGCCTATTTCGGCCTTGTGGAAGGTCTGCGGGAACTCCTTCCTCTCCCCACCGACCTCGTCATGGAGGATTCAATCAGGAATCCC
The DNA here is from genome assembly GCA_046497505.1 of bacterium. GTDB lineage: Bacteria > Blakebacterota > Blakebacteria > Blakebacterales > JAWOFN01 > JAWOFN01. The sequence goes on from JAWOFN010000047.1 coordinate 4,764, forward strand.
TACTGGAAGTCCGATATCCTGGCTACCCGGCGTCTCATCTACGAAAGATCACAGGTCCAGGGCTAGGTGTATCCTCGTTTCTCGAACGGTCGGATCCTTGCCCGGTCCTCCACCTCCTTCGGGCCCTGCCACCCGCGAAGCTGAAGTGGCCGGCCCTGCATTGAGAGGATGGCCATGACCACCCGCCCCGACTGGCTCGACCCGCGGGCCTACCCCTTCGAGGCCCATCACCTGGACCTGCCCGGGGGGCGGATGCACTACGTGGACGAGGGGGAGGGCCCCCCGGTGGTGATGGTGCACGGCAACCCCACCTGGTCGTTCCTCTACCGCCATCTCATCCAGCGCCTGGCCCCCCGGTACCGCTGCATCGCCCCCGACCACCTGGGGTTCGGTCTGTCCGAGAAGCCCTCCGGCCGATCCATCCGACCCCAGGAGCACGCGCAGAACCTGGGGACCCTCATCGACTCGCTGGGCCTGGAGGGGATCACCCTGGTGGTGCAGGACTGGGGCGGACCCATCGGACTCTCCTTCGCCATCGAGCGCCCGGAGCGGGTGGCCCGCCTGGTGATCCTCAACACCTGGCTCTGGCCGGTGGACGACGACTGGTACTACCGGGCTTTCAGCGGGTTCATGGGGGGGCCGGTTGGCGCGTTCCTGATCCGGCGGCTGAACTTCTTCGCCCGGGTCGTCATGCCCATGGCCTACGGGGACCGCAAACGCCTGACCCCCGAGATCCACCGCCACTACCTCCGGCCCCTGGGCTCCGCGGAGGAGCGCCTGCAGTGCCTGACCCTCCCCCGGGAGATCATCGCCTCCACCGGCTGGCTCCGCAGTCTTTGGAACCGGCGGGAGGTGCTCCGGGAGAGACCCGCCCTCATCGTCTGGGGGATGAAGGACATCGGCTTCCGCGAGAAGGAACTGGGCGTCTGGACCGGCGCCCTCCCCGCGGCGGAGGTCGTCCGCCTCACCAGGGTGGGGCACTACGTCCAGGAGGAGGCCCCCGAGGAGCTGGGGGAGGCGGTGGATCGGTTCCTCGCCGCGGGCTGAGTCGACGGACCCGGGCCGCGCCGAACCGGGGTATCCCCCCTGCGCACGGACCTGGCGGAGGCCTATACTCGAACTTCGGGACGAGCGCCGGCTGCCCGGCGGGCTCGTCCAGCTGACATCCGTGTCGGAGCGCTGCGTCCCGGCGGAGACCTGGGAGGTATCCCGATCCCATGAACCCCACCGAACAGCGGGCCCTCGGAGCCCTGGACACACGGCGCCTGGTCACCGACCTGGCGCACCTGGTGTCCTTCCGCAGCCTGGGCGGCGAGGAGACCCCGATCCAGGAGCACATGGCCGATCTCATGGGGGAGGCCGGCCTGGAGGTGGACCGCTGGGACATCGACATGGCCACGGTGAAGGCCCATCACGCCTACACGGCCGAGATCGACCGGGAAGAGGCGGTGGGGGTGGTGGGCACCCACAGTGCCCTGCGCTACGAGGGCGTGGATCCCATCGAGAAGTTCCCGCCCCTCTACGAGGCGATGCGGGACTTCGAGACCCGGCGGAACGCGTCCGATGACGACCCCTATTTCGCAGCCTACCCCATCCCCTATCCGCTGAGCGTGGGGGTCGTCCGCAGCGGGGTCTGGGCCTCCAGTGTCCCCGGGGAGCTGGTCTGCGAGGGATGGCTGGGCTTCGGGTCGGGCGAGGACTCCGCGGAGGTCCGCGCCGACTTCGAGGCGACCATCGCCGCAGCGGCCCGCCGCGACCGGTGGCTGGCCGAGCCCCTTCCGACCGTCACCTGGTGGGGGGCCCAGTTCGAGCCCGCCTCCACCGATCCCCGGAGCCCCCTGGTGCAGGGCGTCTCCCGGGCCCACATGGAGGTCTCGGTAGAGGAACCGGAACGCCGGGGCATGCCGTACGGTTCCGACATGCGCCTGCTGGCCAATGTCGCAGGCATCCCCACCGTGCTCTACGGTCCGGGGAACGTGCGGAGGGCCCACGCCCCGGACGAGTTCGTGCCCATCGCGGAACTGGAGACCGCGGCCGGCCCGGGGGGCTTCGTACGTCAGGACCCGCCCGTGATCAGCGGGGCGGGATGCGCACCGGCCCCGGCGGGATCTCGGGGCGCTGGTACTGGGGCTTCTTCAGCTCCTCGAGGAGGTACTCCACCGCCCGCTCGATCATGGGCTCGCCCCCGGCGGCGATCTCCTCGGGCCGGTCCAGGACCTCGATGTCGGGTGAGACGCCCGTCCCCTCCACGGCCCACTCCCCCTCGACATCCACGAACGCGAACTGCGGGACCGCGATGCTGGAGCCGTCCACGAAGCCGGGGTTGCCCGAGATGCCCACCAGACCGCCCCAGGTCCGTTCCCCGATGAGGGGGCCCTGGCCCAGCTTCTTGAAGTAGTAGGGGAAGGCGTCCCCGCCGGAGGAGGACTGCCCGTTGATGAGGACCGCCTTCGGGCCCAGGTGCACCACGAAGGGCTGGCTGTAGAGATCCATGTGCCGGCGCGCCCAGTAGTTGAGCAGCCGGTTGCCCACCATGAAGGCCATCTCCTCGGGGATGAACCCGCCGCCGTTGTAGCGGTCGTCGAGGATCAGGGCGTCCTTCATGTGGAGGGGCTGGAAGCCCTCGTACAGCTCCCGGTGGCCGGGGATCGAGGTGTTGGGGAGGTGGATGTAGCCGATGCGGCCGTCGGAGAGCTCATCGACGATCCGCTCGTTCTCCTTCACCCACGCCTGGTAGCGGAGCCCCTGCTCGCTCTCCACCGGCTCCACCTCGTAGGTCCGGGCGCCCTGCATCCGGGGACGGTCGTTCACCGTCACCCGGACGATGCGGTCCGCCTTGTTCACCAGGAAGGCGTAGGGGTTGGTATCGGTGGTGACCTCCTCGCCGTCGATGGCGATGAGGTAGTCCCCCTCGGCGATGTCGATGCCCGGCTCGGTGAGGGGGCTGCGGAACTCCTCGTGCCAGTTCTCACCGGGGAAGATGCGGCTGATGCGGTAGTGGTCGCCGTCCGCTTCGAACTCGGCACCCAGCAGCCCCGACCCCACCCGTTCGACCGAGGGGGCCTCGGGGCTGGCGTTCACGTAGGCGTGCCCTACGTTCACCTCCGCGATGAGCTCAGCGATGACGTGGTCGAGGTCGGGGCGGTAGACCACCGCGCGGGCCATCGGCTCGTACCGCTCGTACATGGCGTCCCAGTCCACCCCGTGCATGCCCGGGTCGTAGAACCAGTCGCGCATGATGAGCCAGGCGTCATGGTAGATCTGCATCCACTCCACCTTCGGGTCGATGCGCATCTCCATGCCGCCCAGGTCGAGGCGGCCCGACTCGTTGTCCTGTCCCGGCCGGAGGGGGACGATCCCGTAGTCCCCCCGGGCCCGGTAGGCCATCTGCTTCGCGTCCGGGGTAAGGGCGTAGGCCTGGATGCCGGAGATGATCGTCTGGGGGTCCCGGCTCTCCAGGCTGTATTTCTGCACGCCGCCGCCGGAGAAGTAAAGGAGGCCGTCCTCCAGCCCCACAAGACCCCGGTAGCTGTCGGGGTCCAGACCGGGGAGGACCGTGACCCGCTCGGCGATGCCTTCCAGGTCGACGCGCATCGGGCCCCCGGAGGCGGCCTGCTCGCCGGACCCTTCCTCGGAAACCGTCTCCTCACCGCCGGCCGCCGGCTCCTCGTCGCTGCGGGGCGGGAAGGGGTTCCCCGCGTCCGCCTGGAGGGCGGCCAGGTAGATCCGGCTCCGGAAGCCGCTCTGTCCGTAGTCGAAATCGCGGGCGCTGGTGAAGTAGAGGTAGCGCCCCTTCCGGTCGAAGGCGGGGTTCGTCTCGTCCGTCATGTCCCCGGTGACCCGGGTGGAGCGGCCCGACGTGAAGGAGTAGAGGTGGATCGAGGACATGAACGCCTCGTTCACGTCGGTGTAGGCGATCCACTCCGAGTCGGGGGACCAGGCGTAGTCGGTGAGCTGGGTCTTCGTCGAGCGGGCCACCTCGGTGATCCGTCCGCTCTCCACCTCGACCGCCCGCAGGCGGAGCAGGTTGTCGGAGAAGGCGATCCACTCCGAGTCGGGGGACCATTCCATGCCGTAGATCCACGCCTCGTCGGCCCGGGTGAGCTGACGGGGCTCTCCCGAGCCGTCGGCGGCGCGCACGTAGAGCTCGTAGTCGCCGGCGGCGTCGCTGAGATAGGCGAACCACTTCCCGTCGGGGGACCAGGTCCCCTCCCGCTCCCGCACCCCCGAAGTCTCCGAGACGTTCCGGATGTTGCCGTGCTCCTTCGGCGCGGTCCACAGCTCGCCCCGGGCGGTGAAGAGCACGCGGCCGGCGCTGGGGGAGACGTCGAAGCTCTCGATCTGCTCGGAGACGTCCTTGTAGTAGGGGTTGGTGTAGGGGCGATCGCCGGGGACCGTGATATCGATCTTCCGGGTCCGTCCGGCAGCGGGGTCCAGGTGGTGGATGTAGCCGCCGTTCTGGAAGACGATGCCACCCTCACCCCGGGTGGGCCAGAGCACGTCGTACTCGGTGAAGCGGGTGACTTGGCGGACCTGGTCGCTCTGCAGGTCGTACGCCCAGAGGTTCAGCTTCTGGGCCCCGCCCCGGTCGGAGGTGAAGTAGACGGTGTCACCCACCCAGAGGGGCAGGTTGTCGGTGCCCTCGAAGTCGGTGAGGCGCCGGCTGGTGCTGCCGGCCAGGTCGTAGATCCAGAGGTCCTGCTGCCGGCCGGCGCGGTAGCGCTTCCAGTGCCGCCACTCACGGCTCTTGATGTTGTAGACCAGTTTCTCGCCGGACGCATCGTAGGTCGCGCCCGTGGCACCCTCGGGGATCTCCAGCGGGACCTCCAGCCCGCCGTCCGGGTCCACCAGGTAGTAGCGCCCCACTCGCTGGCCGAAGGGGGTCCGGTTGGCCCGCACCAGGATGTACTCCCCGTCGGGTGTCCAGTCGAGGGGGAGGTGGTCGTAGCCGCCCCTGGGGGGCATGGCCCCCACGTCGGGGTAGAAGGTGAGCTGCCTCGGTTCGCCGCCCGATGCGGGGATGACGTAGACCTGACGGCTGCCGGCGTACTCGCCGCTGAAGGCGATCCAGTTGCCGTCGGGGCTGAACCGTGCGAATATCTCCATCCCCTCGTGGCTGGTCAGGCGGGTGGCCTGCCCCCCGGCGAGCGGCGCCGTGTAGAGGTCCCCGGCGTAGGTGAAGACCACCTTCTCGCCGTGGATATGGGGGAAGCGCAGCAGGCGGGTCTCCTGCTGCTGGGCGTCGGCCCTCAGCGCGCCGGCCAGCAGGAGGACGAGGACGAGGGAGAGGATACGGAGGGGTCTGAGGTGCTCCATACAGGCAGCCTCCTGACAAAGGATTGGTACGCGGTCGGTCTGTAGACTTTGAATGTGCCCTACGGGGGTGGAATACGCAAATGAAGCGTATCGGGGTTCGGAAAGCATGCCCGGCGGGCAGGGGCGCCATGACGCTGGCGGCGGCGGCGATCCTCGCCGCACCGGGGACCGCCCAGGGACAGGGAGGTGAGGGCATGGAGGTGAAGAGCCGGAAGGACATCCCCTACCTGGAGACCGCCGCAGACAGCGTGCGCCAGGTGCTGGATGTCTTCGCGCCCGAGGGCGTGGAGGGGGCCCCGGTGATGGTCTTCGTCCACGGCGGCGCCTTCCACATGAGCGACAAGGCAGACGGGCGCTACTACCCCGAGACCGGCGAGCGGCTGGCACGGGCAGGCTTCGTGGCCGTGCTGCCCAACTATCGGCTCACCCCCGAGACATACTACCCGGGGCATGCTGAGGATGTGGCGGGAGCGGTGGCGTGGACCTTCCGGCACATCGCCGGATACGGGGGGGACCCTTCGAAGGTGTTCCTCTCGGGGCATTCCGCCGGGGGGCTCCTGGCCGCGGCGGTGGCTCTGGACCGCGACCTGCTGGCCGATCACGGCACCGAGGCGGACGCCCTGAGGGGGGTGATCCCCATCTGCGGCCAGTTCCAGATCATCGGCCCCGGCCGCCAGGGGACCTTCGGGGAGGACTCCAGCGCCTGGTCGCGCTTCAGCCCTCTCTCCCTCATCCGCCCCGACGCGCCTCCCTTCCTGGTCCTCGAGGCGTCCGGGGACGACTGGTGGGCACCGGGACAGGCTGAGGTCTTCGCCGACGCGCTGGAGATCGCCCGGGTGCCTTTCATGTTCCGGGAGCTGGAGCACGACCACTACAGCATCATCACCGGCCTGGGCACCGAAGGGGACCCCACGCTCGGGCTGATACGGGACTTCACCGAACGTATGCTCCGCCCCTGAGGTGACCGGGACCGCCTACTCGCAGCGCAGCCTCTGCACCGGGCCCACCGGGGGACGCGGTGTGCCGCCTGTCATGCCGGGATCAGACGGTCGTACCGCCACCCGCCGGAGCCTTCGGGTAGAGGAAGAAGGCGATGGCCCCCAGGAAGAAGGCAAAGGCGCCGTCCAGGGCCCCGTCGGCCACGATGTTGAAGAGGAAACCGTAGGGTACGATCCCCAGGGCCATCAGGCAGGCGTAGAAGAGGCTGAAGACACCGATCCAGGTGAAGATCCTACCGAGCATGGAGATCTGCATGAGCGCGCTCCTGTAAGAGGGTTCCAGATGCCATCTTCCCCTCGCATCCCCGCACCTGGCTTCGTATCCTACAACGGCCGCGTGACAATCGCATCCGGAACATCCGCGGCCCTTCAGTGAGCGCGCATAGGACCCCAGCCTGGACCGGAACATGACCACGCCTGCCAACGACCCCTTCGACGTGCGTCGCACTTTCCCCCCCGCCGGGGGTCCGGAGTGCACCTGCTGGAGCCTGCCCGCCCTGGAAGAGGGCGGAGTGGGCCCGATCTCCCGCCTCCCGGTGAGCCTCCGCATCGTGCTGGAGAGTGTGCTGCGGCACCTCGACGGCGAGACGGTCACCGAGGAGGATGTGAAGACACTGGCCAACTGGGATGCTGCCGACCCCGCCGGCGCGGAGATCCCCTTCACCGTGGCCCGGGTGCTGATGCAGGACTTCACCGGCGTGCCGGCCATCGTGGACCTGGCGGCCATGCGGGCGGCGGTGGACCGGGCGGGCAAGCCCGGCTCGGTCATCAACCCGCTGGTCCCGGTGGAGATGGTCATCGACCACTCGGTGCAGGTGGACGCCTTCGGCACCTCCGACGCCCTGCGAATCAACACAGAGTACGAATTCGAGCGGAACAGAGAGCGCTATCAGTTCCTGAAGTGGGGACAGCAGGCCTTCGAGGATTTCCGCGTGGTGCCGCCGGCCATCGGCATCTGCCACCAGGTGAACCTGGAGTACCTGGCCCGGGGCGTGTTCACCGAGGAGCGGGACGGCGAGCGCCTCTGCTACTTCGACACCCTGGTGGGTACGGACAGCCACACCACCATGATCAACGGCATCGGTGTGGTGGGATGGGGGGTGGGGGGCATCGAGGCGGAGGCGGCCCTGCTGGGCCAGCCGGTGACCTTCCTCACTCCCGAGGTCGTGGGGGTCCACATGAGCGGCGAGCTGCGGGAGGGGACCACCGCCACCGACCTGGTGCTCACCGTGACCCAGCTCCTTCGGCGCACCGGCGTGGTGGGCAAGTTCGTAGAGTACTTCGGCGAGGGGGTGGAGAGCCTCTCGCTGCCCGACCGGGCCACCATCGCCAACATGAGTCCGGAGTACGGCGCCACCATGGGCTTCTTCCCCGTGGACGAGCAGACCCTGGACTACTACCGCCTCACCGGCCGGAGTGAGGAGCAGATCCAGCTCATCAGGGACTACTTCACCGCCCAAGGTATGTTCGGCATCCCGAAGAGGGGTGAGGTGGACTACACGCAGGTGCTGGAGCTGGACCTGGAGAGCATAGAGGCCAGCGTGGCGGGGCCCAGGCTCCCCCAGGACCGCAAGGCACTGGCCGTCCTGAAGCAGGAGTTCACCGCCGACCTGGAGCGTCCGCAGGGGCAGGGAGGGTTCGGCAAGCCGGGCGGCGCGGCCGCCGCGGCATTCGCCACCCAGGCGGAGTCCGCTGCCGACACCGCGGTCGCGGCGGCCGATCGTGGGGAGACCTTCGTCCTCAAGCACGGGGACGTGGTCATCGCCGCCATCACCTCCTGCACCAACACTTCGAACCCCGTGGTGATGATGGGTGCGGGCCTGCTGGCCAGGAACGCGGTGGAGGCGGGGCTGACGGTGGAACCGTACGTGAAGACCAGCCTGGCCCCGGGGAGCCGGGTGGTCACGGACTATCTGGAGAGGAGCGGCCTGCTCCCCTACCTGGAACAGCTGGGCTTCGACGTGGTGGGCTACGGCTGCACCACATGTATCGGCAACTCAGGCCCGCTGCCCGAGGAGGTCCGGCGGCAGGTGGTGGAGAACGACCTGGTCACGGCCAGCGTGCTGAGCGGGAACCGCAACTTCGAGGCCCGGGTCCACCCGGACGTGAAGGCCTCCTACCTCTGCAGCCCGCCCCTGGTGGTGGCCTTCGCCCTGGCGGGCACGGTGCTGAAGGACCTCACCACCGAACCGCTGGGTGAGGGGGAGAAGGGGCAGCCGGTCTACCTGAAGGACGTCTGGCCCTCCCGGAAGCAGATCATGGACTTCATCGCCGAGACGATCGGACCGGAGTCCTTCCGCGAGAAGTACGCGGACATCGAGGTTCAGGCCGCCGAGTGGAACGCCCTGGATGCTCCGACGGGTCAGACCTACGGGTGGGACCCCGGGAGCACCTACATCCAGGAGCCCCCCTACTTCCTGGGCGACTTCGACCCCTACGAGGAGCCGGCCTACACCACCTCCGACCTGGAGGGGGCCCGGGCGCTGCTCGTGCTGGGGGACAACGTGACCACTGACCACATCAGCCCGGCGGGCCGTTTCGCGCCCGACACCCCGGCGGGCAAGTGGCTCCAGGCCCGGGGGGTGGAGCCGAAGGACTTCAACTCGTACGGTTCGCGCCGCGGGAACCATGAGGTGATGATCCGGGGAACCTTCGCCAACAACCGGATCAAGAACCGGATGGTCCCCGGTGTGGAGGGAGGCTTCACCCGGCACATGCCGGACGGCACGGAGATGACGGTCTTCGAGGCGGCCGCGAAGTACATGGGTGAGAGGACCCCGCTGGTGGTGCTCGCGGGGGAGAACTACGGCACCGGCTCCAGCCGGGACTGGGCCGCCAAGGGCACCAAGCTCCTGGGCGTGCGGGCCGTGGCGGCCACCTCCTATGAGCGGATCCACCGGAGCAACCTGGTGGGCATGGGGGTGCTCCCCCTGCAGTTCGAGAGGGGTGAATCGGCGGAGATCCTGGGGCTGGACGGCACCGAGGTCTTCTCGATCAAGGACCTGGCGAGCGGCCTGGAGCCCGGCGGCGAGCTGGTGCTGGCGTGGGAGAAGCCGGAGGGCGCCACCGGTTCCACGACCGTGAAGGTGCGTCTGGACACACCGGTCGAGGTGCAGTACTACCGCCACGGCGGGATACTGGACTTCGTGCTTCGCAGGCTCATCGAGGAGGCGTAGAGCGGACGTGATCGCAGGCTGCGAGCGGCGGGTCAGTGTGCCCGTGGACGTGGGCGGGGTGAGGGTCGGCGGCGAGGCGCCCATCCGGGTGCAGTCGATGACGAATACCGACACCGCCGACGTGGCGTCCACCGCCGAACAGGTGATCCTGCTGGCCCGGGCCGGGAGCGAACTGGTCCGGATCACGGTGAATACACGCCAGGCAGCGGAAGCGGTGCCCGCCATCGCCGAGAAGGTCCGCGCCGCCGGTGTACAGGTCCCCATCATCGGGGACTTCCACTACAACGGTCACGTGCTCCTGTCCGAATTTCCCGACACCGCCCTGGCCCTCGACAAATACCGGATCAACCCGGGGAACGTCGGCGGAGGCGACCACCGGGGCACCAACTTCACCGCCATCGTGAAGAAGGCGGTGGAATACGAGAAGCCGGTGCGCATCGGGGTGAACTGGGGCTCGATCGACCAGGCCCTGCTCACCCGCCTCATGGACGCCAACGCAGAACTCGACGAGCCGAAAGAGGCGGCAGAGGTCATGCGGGAGGCCCTGGTCCAGAGCGCGGTGCGCAGCGGCGAACTGGCCGAGGAGGCGGGCCTGCCCCACGACCGCATCATCGTCTCCTGCAAGGTGAGCAGCGTGCAGGACCTCATCGCGGTCTACCGCGAGCTGGGCCGGAGATGCGACTACCCCATCCACCTGGGACTCACCGAGGCCGGCATGGGGGACAAGGGGGTCATCGCCTCCACCGCGGGGCTGGCCGTGCTCCTGCAGGAGGGGATCGGGGACACGATCCGAATCAGCCTCACCCCCGAACCCCGGGGGGACCGGGCCCGGGAGGTCCGGGTGGCCCAGCAGGTCCTCCAGAGCATGGGGCTGCGCCAGTTCACCCCCCAGGTCACATCCTGCCCGGGGTGCGGCCGCACCACCAGCACCTTCTTCCAGGAGATGGCCGCAGAGATCGAGACCTACCTGCGCGAGCGGATGGAGGTGTGGCGACAGACCCATCCCGGGGTCGAAGGCCTCGAGGTGGCCGTGATGGGGTGCGTGGTGAACGGCCCGGGCGAAAGCAAGCACGCCGACATCGGCATCAGCCTTCCGGGCACCTTCGAGGAGCCGAAGGCCCCGGTCTACGTGGACGGTGCCCTCTTCGCCACCCTGAAGGGGGAGGGGATCGTGGAGGAGTTCATCGCGATCCTGGACGACTACGTGGATACCCGCTACGGGAAGACGGAGGAGGCCACGGCCTGAGCAGAGACCCCCGCCTCATCCTCCAGGCCGCGCCGGGCCCGGTGTGGCTCCACCTCGATCACCCGCGGGAGACCGTCACGGCCGAGGACCCCGAGAGGATCCCCGCCGCGCTGGAGCGCGTGGACCAGGCGGTCACGGGCGGGGGCCTCTTCGCCGCCGGCTACATCGCCTACGAGGCGGGGGCCGCCTTCGGCCTGGCCGCCCACGACCCCGACCCCGACGGCCCTCCGATCCTCTGGTTCGGCCTCTACGACCCCGGGGATCGCTCCCCCCGCCCCCTG
>JAWOFN010000076.1:0-8370 GCA_046497505.1 bacterium
CACCTCCTCCGGGAGTCGGAGGGCCGGCCATCTCCCCGCTCCGGCGGGAGGATCGATGCCGGCGGCCTCCATGTAACGGTCCGTCACCGGCGGGACGGGCATCCTGCGCTTGAGGGGCTGCCGGGCGGCCAGCATCGCCCGACGGAGGCGGTGAGTCCTGAAGCGCCGGACGGGGATGTCCAGGGCCGCCGTGAGAGCCCTGCTGCGAAGGCTGCGGTGGAGGTCGATCACCTCATCGAACCCTCCTGCCGTCGCCCGTGCCCTCAGCTGCCGCACCCCGGGGGATTCCTCCAGGGTCCATACGGCATGCAGGTCGGGGTGGGCCCGGAAGAGCCCGGCAAAGCGCTCACGGGTCAGCAGCACCGTCCCCGCTGGGGATCCGGGGTGCCGGAGCCCCCGGACGAGGGGCTCGGTCAGGATGACGTCACCGAGGCTGGAGAAGCGTATCAGGAGGACGCGGCGGCTCACGCCGGGTCGGGACGGCAGATGGGCCCCAGTGTAGAGGCCAGGCGTCCCATGACGTCGTCCTCGCCCTGGAGGCGGACCATCAGGTTGTAGAAACGGGATCGGAGACGTCCCGCCCCGTTCACCCCCATCCGGAGGGGGATGCCGGAGCGGTTCAGCAGATAGGGTACGAAGGGGTGTTCATCCATACTCAGATCGATCACCAGGCCGTAACCCGACTCCTTGAGGCGTCCCACCAGGTCCTTCCGCGGCGCCCCCAGGGTCCCTACGTCCTCCATGGAGACCTCCTGCACCCCCATGTTCCTGAAGCCCTCCCCCTCCCCTCCCGGCACCTCTCCGCCCAGGAAGAGCAGATCGATCTGCCAGCGGGGGAAGGCGGCGTCGAAGGCGAACACCTGAGGCAGGACGGCCCGCCGGGTGTCCTCCTCCAGGGGGAGCACCAGCAGGACGCGCTCCACCCCCACCAGGGCGTCCCCCATGCTCAGCAGGTCCCGGCGGTCCCTCCCCAGGATGGTCAGGGGGAGGAAGAGCCGGGCCAGGAACCACTTGAAGCCGCCCATCCGGTCACCTTCCGTGACAGTGCTTGTACTTCTTCCCGGATCCGCAGGGGCAGGGATCGTTCCGCCCGGGCTCGTCCTCGGTGGTTATGGGACGGGTCACCGTCCGCTGTCCGGCCTCGCCCGACCCCGGACCGCTGGCCACAGCGCCCTCCATGGGGCCCTCCGGCTGTTCCGCCAGAGCCCCGTCGAAGGCCATACCCACGGCGTCCTCGTGCTCGGTCCGGATCCTCCCGGTCCTCTTCCCGAGCTGCTCCTGCTGTTCCCGGAGCCTGGTCTCCAGCGCCGAGGATTCCTTGAACATGAGCTGCAGCGTGTCCCGCGTGAGGGAGGAGAGCAGCTCCATGAACATGTAGTACGCTTCCTGTTTGTACTCGACAAGAGGATCCTTCTGGCCGTAGGCCCGGAGGCTGATCCCCTCTTTGAGCTGGTCCATGGCGTAGAGATGGTCCATCCACTTCTGGTCGATGGTCCGCAGGACCGCATAACGCTCCAGGCGCTGCATGAAGTCCTCGCCCAGGGCCTTCCGCTTCCGGTCCCATGCGTCCCCCACCGCGGTGGCCAGACGCTCCTCCAGCTCCTCCTGCCCGACGGAGTCCTTCTCCTCCTCGGCCACCGGGAGGTCGGTGAGGCACACTTCCAGGAGGTCCTTCTCCATCCCCTCCCAGTCCCAGCTCTCGGCGAAGCTCTTCTCGTCCGTGTAGGTCGCCACCAGGTCGGCGGCGAAGTCCTGGACCAGTTCCTGGATGTCGCTCTGGAGGGAGGCCTCCCGGAGGGCCCGGTCCCGACGCTTGTAGACCACCTCACGCTGGGAGTTCATCACGTCGTCGTACTCCAGCAGGCGCTTCCGGATGGAGAAGTTCTGGGTCTCCACCCGCTTCTGGGCCCGCTCGATGGCCCGGGTCACCATGGGGTGCATGATGACCTCGCCCTCCTCCAGCCCCAGCTTGTCCATCACCCCGGCGATCCGGTCCGAGCCGAAGAGCCGCATCAGGTCGTCCTCGAGGGAGAGGTAGAAGAGGCTCTCTCCCGGGTCCCCCTGCCGGCCTGCCCGGCCCCGGAGCTGCCGGTCGATCCGCCGGGCCTCGTGACGCTCGGTCCCGATGATGTAGAGTCCGCCCCGTTCCCGGACCCCCTGGCCCAGCTTGATGTCCGTACCCCGGCCGGCCATGTTCGTGGCAAGGGTGATGGAACCCATCTGTCCCGCCTTGGCCACGATCTCCGCCTCGCGCTGGTGCTGCTTGGCGTTCAGCACGTCATGCGGCACCCCGGCCCGCTTCAGCAGGCGGCCGAGCATCTCGGAGACCTCGACGCTGGTGGTACCCACCAGTACCGGCCGCTGCCGCCGGTAGTTCTCCTCGATGTCCTCCACCACCGCGTTGAACTTCTCCCGCTTGGTGCGGAAAATGATGTCCTCCCGGTCATCCCGCACAACCGGCTTGTTGGTGGGGACCACGATCACGTCCAGCTCGTAGATCTCCCAGAACTCCGCCGCCTCGGTCTCCGCCGTACCGGTCATGCCGGCCAGCTTGTCGTAGAGCCGGAAGTAGTTCTGGATCGTGACGGTGGCGAGGGTCTGCGTCTCCTTCTCGATCCGGACCCCCTCCTTCGCCTCGAGGGCCTGGTGGAGACCGTCGGAATAACGGCGCCCCGGCATGAGCCGGCCCGTGAACTCATCCACGATCATGACCTGACCGTCCTGGACGACGTAGTCCACGTCCTTCTCGAAGAGGGCGTAGGCCTTCAGGAGCTGGTGGATGTTGTGGAGCCGCTCGCTCTTGTCGGAGTACTCGTTGTGGATCTGCTCCCGCCGGTGCTCCAGCTCCTCCAGACCGATCTCCCCCTCCTGGGCCCTCCCCTCCAGCTCGCTGAGCTTCTCGCTCAGGTCGGGGAGGACGAAGAGGTCCGGGTCGGAGGGGCTGAGCTGCTCACGTCCCTGTTCCTGGAGGTCCACCGTGTTCGACTTCTCGTCGATCACGTAGAGGAGGTCCTCGTCCAGCTCGTGCATCCGCTTCTCACGGATGAAGTCGTTCTCCACCTGCTCGATGAGCTTGATGACGCCGGTCTCCTTCTTCAGCTTCATCAGGCGGTTGTGCTTGGGGGCCCCCCGCTGCACCTGCAGGAGCTTCAGCCCGGCGGTGTACTCCTTGTCCGGGTCCCCTTCCTCTTCGAGATCCCCCAGCAGCTCCTCCGCCTCGGCGAAGAGCTGGTTCACCAGGCGGGTCTGTGCCCTCACCAGGGACTGGACCCGCGGCTTCATCTCCTCGTACTTGTTCGTGTCCCGGTCCACCGGGCCGGAGATGATCAGGGGGGTCCGGGCCTCGTCGATGAGGACCGAGTCCACCTCGTCCACGATGGCGTAGTGGTGTCCGCGCTGGACCTGGTGCTCGGCGGTGACCGCCATGTTGTCCCGGAGGTAGTCGAACCCGAACTCGTTGTTCGTACCGTAGGTGATGTCGGCCCGGTAGGCCTCCCGGCGCACGTCCGGGTCCTGACCCTGCTGGATGATGCCCACTTCCAGCCCGAGCCACTCGTAGATGCCACCCATCCACTCCGCGTCCCGTCGTGCCAGATAGTCGTTGACCGTGACCAGGTGGGCGCCCTCTCCCGAGAGGGCGTTCAGGTAGAGGGGCATGGTGGCCACCAGCGTCTTCCCCTCACCGGTGGCCATCTCGGCGATCTTCCCCTGGTGCATGACGACGGCGCCCAGCAGCTGCACGTCGTAGGGCACCATATCCCACTCCACCTCGCTCCCGGTGACCATCCAGCGGTCCCCCAGGCGGCGCCGGCACGCCTCCTTCACGACCGCGAAGGCCTCGGGCATGATGTCGTCGGTGGTCTCACCGGCCGCGAGCCGGCCGCGGAACTCCTCGGTCTTCCCCTGCAGTCCCTCGTCGCTGAGGGAGGTGTACTCCTCGGCGTACTCGTTGATGCGGCCCACTGTGGGCTGGAGCTTCTTCAACTCCCGCTCGTTCTTCGAGCCGAAGATCTTCTCCAGCAGTTGCGTCAGGATCACTGGTGTTCCCCCTCGATACTCCTTGAAGGTACCGCCCCACAAGCAAGGGGCGGCCTGAGACAAAGCTTCCTCATCGTCCGTTCAGGAGCCGGTCACCCAGCTCCCGCGGGAGCCCCGCTTCCAGGATCTCCCAGCGGGCCCCCTCCGCGTCGTACTCCGTCCGGTGGAGGGTGAAGGTCCATTCCTCGTCGTCCAGCACGGCCCAGCTTGCCCGCGGGTCTCCGTCCCGGGGCTGTCCCACGCTGCCGGGGTTCAGCACCGCCCTCCGGTCCGAGAGGAGGATCGGCTCGCCCGGCACCGGTTCGGCGGACCCCTCCCCCTCGATGTAGCAGAAGGGCTTATGGCTGTGCCCCACCGCCACGAAGGGAGAGGAGATGCCCCTGAGGGCCAGGCGGGCGTCCTGCGCCGAGGTGACGTACACCCATGCCTCGGGCTCCAGCGGGTGACCGTGGCTCAGCAGGACCCATTCCCGCTGTACCGTGTAGGGGAGTTCCCCGAGCCAGCCGCGTTCCTCCGCAGTGAGCCGATCCCGGGTCCATATCAGGGCGCGGCGGGCCGTGCTGTTGAACCAGCCCAGGTCGCCGCTGCCGGCCACCGCGTGGTCGTGGTTCCCCCTCACCACGTCCTCACACTCCCGGCGTGCCCACGCCGCGCACTCCGAGGGGCGGGCGCCGTAGCCCACCACGTCTCCCAGACAGAGTACGGCTGCGGCCCCTTCCCGTTCCACGGCTCCGGCCACCGCCTCGAGGGCCTGCCCGTTCCCGTGGAGGTCGCTGAGGAGGGCGATCTTCACGAGGTACTCCCCTCCCTCACCTGCTCCCGTTCCTTGTAGACCGCGTCCAGGATCCCGTTCACGAACCGCTTCGCCTCCGCGCTGGAGTACTTCTTGGTCATCTCGATCGACTCGTTGATGCACACCTTCGCCGGGACGTCGATGAAGTGGAGCAGTTCGGTGAGACCCATACGGAGGATGAGCTTGTCGATGAGGGCGATGCGCTCCAGGTCCCAGTTGGTGGCCCACTCCTCGATGATCCGGTCCAGTCCCTCACGTTCCTCCTCCACCCTCAGGACCAGCCGCTCCACGAAGGAGCTCACCTCCTCGTCGTACTCATCCCTCACGAGCTGGTCCGCCAGTACCTCCCGGACCGGATACCCCGTGATCTCGCGGGCGTAGAGGGTCTGGAGGGCCACCTCCCTGGCTTTGCGGCGTGCTCCCATCTCAGTCCCCCGTCCCCTTAAGTCCTTCCAGCAGACCCGCGGTCTCCAGGGCGGCCCGCGCCGCCTCCCGCCCGCGGTGCCGGTCCTCTTCCTCCTTGGCCGGGTCGGTCTCCGATGCCCGGCCGGAGCGGACCCGCGCCTGCTCGAGTGTGTCCACCGTGAGTATCCCGATGCCCACGGGCAGGTCCTCCTCCAGGGAGACCTCCACCAGACCGTCGATGGACGCCCTGCCCACATGCTCGAAGTGAGCGGTCTCGCCCCGGATCACGCAGCCCAGGGCCACGGCCAGGTCGGGCCGAAGGCTCCGTACCGCCCGGCGGAGCACCAGGGGCAGTTCCAGAGCCCCCGGGGTCCAGATCAGTGTGATGTCGCCGTCGTCCACGCCGGCGCCGGTCAGCACCTCCACCGCTCCCTCCACCAGCCCCTCGACCACCTCGCGGTTGAAGCGGCTCGCCGCGATGACCGCCTTCCTGCCCCTCCCCCCTCCCATACCCTCCACGGTACGCGGGCTCATACCCTCTCCTCCTCGTCGATGGCCAGGAGGTGTCCCAGCTTGTCCTTCTTCGTCTGCAGGTATCGTGTGTTGGTCTTGTTGGGAGGCACCTGGAGCGGCACCCGTTCCACGACCTCCAGGCCGTGACCCTCCAGCCCCACCACCTTCTTGGGATTGTTCGTCATGAGACGGATCTTCCTCACACCCAGGTCCCAGAGGATCTGAGCACCCACCCCGTAGTCGCGGAGGTCGGCCCCGAAGCCCAGTTCCTCGTTGGCCTCCACGGTGTCCCGCCCCTGGTCCTGGAGGGCATAGGCACGCAGCTTGTTCTTCAGCCCGATCCCCCGCCCCTCCTGGCGCATGTAGAGCAGGATCCCCCGCTCCTCCGCCTCGATCCGGTCCATGGCCGCCTCCAGCTGGTCCCCGCAGTCGCAGCGCAGGCTGTGCAGGAGGTCCCCGGTGAGACACTGGCTGTGGGCCCGGACCAGGACGGGGTCACCGCCCGCCACCTCCCCCTTCACGAGGGCCAGGTGGTGGTGGTCGTCCACGCGGCTCTCGTAGAGGTGGAGACGGAAGGCACCGAACCGGGTGGGGAAGTCGACCTCGGTCACCCTTCCCACGAGCAGTTCGATCTGACGTCGGTAGGCGATGAGGTCCTTAATCGTGACGATCCTGAGCCCGTGCTCCCCGGCCATCTCCAGCAGCTCGGGCACCCGCGCCATGGTCCCGTCGTCGCTCATGATCTCGCATAGCACCCCCGCCGGGGTCAGCCCGGCGAGGCGCGAGAGGTCCACCGCCGCCTCGGTGTGTCCCGCCCGGGTCAGGACACCCCCGCGTTCGGCCCGGAGGGGGAAGATGTGACCGGGACGTGCCAGATCGGAGGGGCGGCTTGCGGGGTCCACCAGGGCCTCCACGGTCCGGGCCCGGTCGGAGGCGCTGATCCCGGTGGTCGTGCCGTGCACCGCGTCCACGCTCACCGTGAAGGCGGTGGACATGCGGGCGGTGTTGTTGCTGACCATGGGGGCCAGGTCGAGACGCTCCAGCCGGTCGGTGGTCAGGGGCACGCAGATCAGTCCCCTGCCGTGGGTGGCCATGAAGTTGACCGCTTCGGGGGTGACGTGGTCGGCGGCCAT
This sequence comes from bacterium, assembly GCA_046497505.1. Classification (GTDB taxonomy): domain Bacteria; phylum Blakebacterota; class Blakebacteria; order Blakebacterales; family JAWOFN01; genus JAWOFN01. Next base: position 6,883 of record JAWOFN010000076.1, read on the forward strand.
CACCAGGTCCCCCTCGTTCTCCCGGTCCTCGTCGTCCACCACGATGATCATCCGCCCTTCCCGGATGTCCCGGATGGCGTCCTCGACCTCGTCGAAGCCCCTGGCCGGCCCTTCGTACTCCGGGCCGTCGGACTGCCGGCTCTGCTGCTCTTCGCTGCTCATCTCAGGTCCGTTCCGATGCTGTTCCGGCCCTCGTCCCCTCTTCCAGGCGATCCAGCCAGGGACGGAGCTGCTCCGCCACGTACTTCGCGATCATGTCCGCCTCAAGGTTCACGCGGTCCCCGCTCTCCAGGGTCCCCAGGGTGGTGACCTCCAGGGTGTGGGGGATGAGGGCCACGCTGAACGCCTCCGGGGCGACCTCCACCACGGTCAGGCTCACCCCCTGGACGGTGATGGAGCCCTTCGGGACCAGGTAGGGGCGGACGGCGGGGGGAGAGGTGTACCAGTGGATGACCTCCTCCTCCTCCCGCTGAGCGGCCTCGAACCCCTCCGGGGAGCCTTCGAGACGGACCCCCACCCCGTCCACGTGGCCGCTGACCAGGTGCCCTCCCAGCCGGTCCTCCAACCGGAGGGCCTGCTCGAGGTTCACCCGGTCTCCCTCTCCCAGCTCTCCCAGACTGGTGAGCCTCAGGGTCTCGGGGATCGCCTCCACCGCGAACCCCTCCCCCTCGATCCCCACCACGGTCAGACAGCACCCCTCCACCGCCACCGAGTCCCCGATCTCCAGGTCGGAGGTGACCTGCGCGGAGAGCACTTCGAAGCGGGTCTTCTCCCGCCCGTCCTGGCGGGAACGCACGGTCCCCATGGTCTCAACGATCCCTGTGAACATCCTTTGCTTCCTTCCCATGCCTGCCTTCCGGCAGGGCCGTTACGAGGAGGTCGCTCCCCACCTGGACAGCCTGCATCGGGCCCAGTCTCCTGGGGCCGGCCGGCTCCGCCAGCATCCCCCGACCGCTGCCCAGCACCCGGGGGGCGACCCAGACCTGCCAGAGGTCCACGAGGTCTGCACCCTCCAGGCTGGACAGGAGCTGCGCGCCCCCCTCCACCAATATGCTCGCCATGCCCAGTCGGGCCAGTGTCGACAGCATGGCTCCCGGTTCCAGTCCTCTCCCCTCCCCGGCTGCGGGCACGGCCTCGATCCTCACTCCCCGCTCCCTGAGTCCGTCGGCCCTGGGCCCCCGGACCTGCTCGGGAGCGGTGAGCACCACCACACCGCCCCCCTCCCCGGTCAGCAGGCGGGCCCCCTCCCCGGTCCGGAGCCTGGCGTCCGCCACGACCCGGAACGGCTGATGCCCCCAGAGCCCCCCGCCGGGACGCCGGGCCGTGAGGTGCGGGTCGTCGGCGAGGAGCGTCCCGCTCCCCACCAGCACGCCGTCCACCTCGGTGCGCCGCCGGCCTACCCATTCGAGCGCTTCGGGGCCGGTGATCCGCAGCGGCTGCCCCTCACGCGTACCGATACGCCCGTCCAGGGTCCGGGCCGCCTTGGCC
>JAWOFN010000093.1:0-3453 GCA_046497505.1 bacterium
CGGCCAGGGGTTCCCGGCACTCGGGGCCCCCAGAGGACTCTCACCTCCAAGTCACTTCCCGGTTCACTTTCGCTCCCCGGTTGACAGCGCCAGCCCTGGCGCTGCGCGCCATGCCTGGCGCACACAGACGAAAGGGGAAGGCGCCGGCGCGCCTTCCCCCCTGCGTGAGGTCTCTTGTGGTGGCGGTGCAGGGACTCGAACCCCGGACACGAGGATTATGATTCCTCTGCTCTGACCGACTGAGCTACACCGCCGCAGGGGGGAATATGCGGCCGCGCCCGATGCTCGTCAACTGCCCGGTAGCCCGTTCCGGAGCACCTCTTCCATGGCATCCGCGAACATATCGATCTCCTGCAGGGTGGTGTAGACGTTGGGCGTGATGCGCAGGGCATCCACCGCCGGGTGACCGATCGCGATACAGTAGATGCCGTGCTCGTTCCAGAGCCAGTTCCTCAGCGCGCCGGTGTCCACCCCCTCGATGCCCACCGTCCCGAGCCCCACCGACTCCTCCTGGTCCAGGTTCATCCGGAAGTATACCCGGTCGTACGCACGGAGGCGCTCGGCCCAGCGCATCTTCAGGTAGTGGAGACGGGCCGCCTTCCGTTCCCCCCCTATCGACTCGTGGAAGACGATCGCCTCGCTGATGGCGTTGTGGACGGCCGCCGAGTGGGTCCCGATCTCCTCGAACTTGCGGATGTCGTCCGCCTTCGGGTCGGGGGCGGCCATCAGGGGCCACAGGTCCCCGATCCGGTCGCGCCGGACGTAGAGGAAACCGGTCCCGATGGGGGCGGTGAGCCACTTGTGGAGGCTGGTGCCGTAGTAGTCGCATCCCAGGTCATGGACGCTGAAGGGGAAGTGGGCGAAGGCGTGGGCCCCGTCGCAGATGACCTGGATGCCCCGGCGGTGGGCGATCTCACTGATCTCCTTCACCGGGTAGATCTGCCCCGTGATGTTCACCACGTGGCATACCAGGATGACCTTCGTCCGGGGCGTGATGGCCCGCTCGAAGGCCCGAGCGAGCTCCATCTTGTCGCCGGGGGGTGTGGGGACTGGGAACTGGACCAGCTCGATGCCGTCGCGCATCTCACGCTGCCGCCAGGTCTGGATCATCCGGGGGTAGTCCTGGTCGGTGGTGAGCACCTCGTCCCCCGGTCCCAGGTCGAGGCCGAACTGGACGGTCTCCAGGGACTCCGACGCGTTCCGGGTGATGGCCATCTCCTCGGGGTCGGTGTCCGCCAGGCGGGCCAGCCGCCTGCGGACCGTCTCCACCTCCGGCTCCAGATGACGCCACATCCAGTACGCCGGCCCCAGGGCCTCGATGTCCCGGTAGCGCTTGAGCGCGTCCATGACCATGGTGGGCGCCGGGCACACCCCGCCGTTGTTCAGGTTGATGAAGCTGCGGTCCACCTGGAACGCACGCTGGATCTGCCCCCAGTACGCCTCGTCCCGCGCGGCCTGATCCGGGGGTGTGTCCCGCATCTCCCGGCCGGCGGCGGCGATCCGTTCGATCCCCCCGGGGAGGAGGAAGGCGGAGGCAGTGAATCCTCCGGCCATGGCGGTGCGGTCCAGGAACGCCCTGCGGGTGTACGGCATGGGAGACCTCCGGGAAGGGTTCGTACCGCCTTCCGGCCGACGGCACTCAGGGATCCGGCAAGGAGTGTAGCCTCCGCTCCCCGCCGCCGACAAGAGACAGCCGGGGCCCCCGCTCGTACAGCCGATCGCAATTACGATTGCATTCGAGCGGCTGCACTAGAGGCCGGTGCTGGAGAAGACCGTACGGGTGAGGATCTCCATCTCCTCGGTGAGCCACTCGGTGGAGGCCCGCTCGTCCTCCACCAGGCGGTGGACCGTCATGGGGGTGAGGAGGCTGTGGATGAAGCACTGGATGAGGGCCCAGGCCAGCGTCTCCCGGTCGGGATGGTCGTCCAGGCTGCCCGCCAGGTCCTTGAGGTGGGGGAGCAGCTCCTCCCGGTTCTCGAAGAGGATGACCATGAGGAGATAGCGGAAGGAGGTGGGGAACTCGCGGGTCTTGCGCGCGCAGAGGTGGAAGGCCCGGGGACCGTAGAGGGGCGCCGCCTCCCGAAGCGCCTCCAGGACGGTGTTCACACAGACCTTCTCGAAATTGTACGGATCGTGGATCTCGGTCATGGTATCAGAAGTAATGCCGCGACGAGCAGTCCCGCCACCGCCGGGAGCAGGTACCGCTCGAGGTCCCCCCCGGAGGGGGCGGGGCGTGCACCCTCTTCCTCCTCCTCCGGGCGCTCCGGAAGTGTCTGCGCGAGGTCCTCGGCCGCATCGGACAGGTAGGGGGGCATGTCCGGGGTCCCCGGCAGCGCGCCCCGGAAGTCCGTCTCCACCCCCTCCGCCGCAGCCAGCCGCATGCCCTGGACCTCCTCCAGGAAAGCGTAGAGGTCACCGGTGCCTGGAGGGGGGGCCTGCCCGGAGGCGAGCACGGCAAGGCGGTCCAGTCCCTGCAGGCTGAAGAAGACGTGTCCCCGCACCCCGTCCATCACGCTCCGGTGTACCTGCGCGGCCACCGCCCCGGGCATGCCCTCCGTCTCGTCCAGGCTGATCCCGGCGGCCACCTCGAGAGGGGAGAGGACCTCCAGCCAGCCGTGCATGATGTCCGCGAACTCCGCCGGGCGGGGAGTGTACGCCATCGGGATCACGTAGTCGAGCACGCCGGGGGCCGTCCAGGCGGCGGGGTCCTGGGCGAAGATACCCACTGCCCGCTCGTACCGGTCCACCACCGCCGCGGTGAGGACCAGGCCGGGGGCGATACGGCGGGCATCGGCCGCGATGCGCTCGAGCATCCCGGTGATCTGCTCCGCCTGCCACTGGATGTAGGTCCCCCGGATGCTCTCCCTGAGGAAGCGTCCCCGGCTCACCGCGTCGTAGGAGTAGTCCTGGTCGGGGAGGCGGATGTAGTCGAAATGCACGCCGTCCACCGGGTACCTGGACAGTATGTCCATCACCACGTCGTGGATGTGCTGCTGCACCTCGGGGTTGCCCGGGCTGGCGGACACGTAACCGAAGCGGTTCCCCAACCTGAGGGTCCTGCCCTGCCGGTCGGCCATGATCCATCCGGGATGGGCGTTGTAGATATGCTGGGGGGAGCTGGGCGGGGGGGGACGGCGTCCGTTCCACATGGGGAAGGTGTTGATCCAGGCATGGAGACGCAGTCCCCGGGCCCGGGCCTGCTCGATGGCCGTCTGCAGGGGGTCCCAGCCGGGGTCCCTCCCCAGGGTGCCGGTGAGTTCGGAGGCCCACGGCTCCAGCTCGGAGCGGTAGAAGGCGTCCCCCCGGCCCCGGACCTGGAAGAAGACGTCCGTCATCCCCCGGCGGGCCGCCCGGGGAAAAATAGCGTGAAAGGACTTTTGTGTAAAATAGCCAAGAGAGCAAGAGAAAAAAGCAGAGAAAAAAATCTAATAAAAACTGAAGCCTCTTTTAGAG
>JAWOFN010000046.1:0-15756 GCA_046497505.1 bacterium
CGGCCAGCACGAGGGCTAAGCGTCGCATCCGATTCTCCCGTCCAGTAGGTTGCGGTGCGTGGGACTCCAGGATTCTACATCCAGGTGGCCCGGGTTCGTCACCCTCCCTCTGAGGGGAACATCGAGCGCCGCTCCTGTCGGAAGCGCCCGGCACCCATCGGATGGTCCGCCCTGTTCAAGGAATCGGGAGGGCCGGGTGTCTACCTTCATGTGGACTCCGTGATACCCGGCCGGGCCCGGTGCCGGGGTACCCGGAGCTTGGATGTCACCTGACCTCCTGCATGGAGTGTTCCCCATGAGACGGACCTCACGGATCTCTGGACGGATCCTCACGATCCTGGCGGCCTGGGCCTTCCTGCTCACGGCGCTGGCCCAGCCCGCTGCCGCGGACCCCATCAAGTTCGCCCGCTATCCTCACACCAGCCACGGCAAGGTAGCTTTCACCTACCACGGCGACATCTGGGTGGCGGACCTGGACGGGAAGAACCCTTATCGTCTGACCGCACATGTCGCCATGGACGAGTTCCCGCGCTTCTCGCCCGATGGGAACTGGGTCGCCTTCAACAGCAACCGCATGGGGAACGACGACATCTACGTGGTCCCTGTCACCGGAGGCGTGCCCCGACAGGTGACCTTCCATACCACCGGGGACCGGGTCCTCTACTGGACCCCGGACGGAGAGCGGATCCTCTTCAGCTCGAGCCGCAGCGCCCACCCCTTCATGAGTCCCCTCTACACGGTGGCCGCCGAAGGGGGTCTCCCGGTGCCTATGGACATGGCCATGGGCGCGTCGGGGATGATCCGTCAGGACGGGAGCATGATCGCCTTCAACCGGAAGGGCTTCAGCTACTGGCGGAAGGGTTACCGGGGGAACAACAACACCGACATCTACGTGCAGGACCTGGGGACGAAGGAGATCACCCAGCTCACCGATTTGGACCTGAAGGCCTTCCGTGAGCACACCCAGGACGCCCATCCCATGTGGGGCGCGGACGGGATGATCTACTTCATGAGCGAGAAGGACGGGATCTTCAACATCTGGAAGATCGCGCCCACCGGCGGTGACCCGGTGCAGGTCACCCGCCACCGGGCAGACGGGGTGCAGTACCCCTCCATCAGCCCCGACGGCCGGACCATCGTGTATGAGAACGAGTTCGAACTCTGGCGGCTGGACATCCCCGGCGGCCGGCCGCAGAAGATCGCCGTGGACCTGGCCTTCGACCCGAAGGTCAACCAGGTGGAGTACCTGCGCGCTGAGGACCGGGCGGACGATTTCAGTCCCAGCCCCGATGGGGAAGAAGTGGCGGTGAGCTACCACGGTGAGATCGTCATCGTGCCCGCGGACCCGGAGAAGGGGGAGAAGCGGCAGGTCACCTCCTCGCCCTGGCGCGACTGGCGTCAGGTGTGGTCCCCGGACGGCAAGTACCTGGCCTACATCTCCGACGAGTCGCTGGAAGAGGAGATCTGGCTCTTCGACCTAGAGAGCGGTGAGCGGAGCAAGCTCACCGACCACGCCAGCCTGAAGTCCTCGCCCGTCTGGTCCCGTGACGGCAGCCGGCTTGCCTTCGAGGCCGCCAACCGGCTCTTCCTCGCCGAGGCGGCCAGCGGCCGGGTCCGGGAACTGGCCTACAACGAGGCGGGCGGCTACTCGGTCTCCGAGTTCAGCCCGGACGGCCGGTGGCTGGTCTATTCCCGCAGCGACGAGGACCTGAACAGCGAGGTCTATCTCTACGACATCGATGAGCGGCGTGAGGTCAACGTCACGGACAACCCCTGGCGGGAGGGATCGGGTGCACTGACCCCGGACGGGAAGTGGCTGCTCTTCAGCTCGAACCGGGACGACGGCACCAGCCACCTGTTCAAGGTCAGCCTGACACGGATGACCGAGGACCCCGAGGACCCCCTGGTGAAGGCCCGCAAGGAGGAAGAGGCCTCGGGCGGACGGGACCGGGGCGACCAGGAGCAGGAAGAAGAGCAGCCGCCGGCCCTGACCATCGAGACCGAGGGGATCGGCCGCAGGGCCATCCAGCTGACCTCCGGGAGCGAGGGGGTGTACGACTTCTTCCTCTCGGCCGACGGGAAGACGATCTACTACACGACCCGGACCGAAGACGGCACCATACTCAAGTCGATCGGCCTGGACGGGGAGGACGACAAGGAAATAGCGGAGGTCGGGTCCTACCGCGTCATCCCCACCGCCGACCGGAAGATGGTCTTCTGGACCCAGCGGGATGGGCTCTACCGCATGCCGGTGAGCGGTCGGGGGAAGGAACAGGTGCGTTTCGACTTCACGGTCACCGTGGACCGGAAGAAGGAGTGGCGCCAGATCTTCCAGGAGAGCTGGCGCACCATGAAGTACCGCTTCTACGACGAGGACATGCACGGGGTGGACTGGGAGGCCATGCGGCGCAAGTACGAGCCGCTCCTCTCCTACGTCGGGGTCAACCAGGACCTCTACGACCTCACCAACGAGATGATCGGGGAGCTGAACGCCTCGCACACGGGTGTGAGCGGACCCAGCGGCATCGAGACCCCGGACACCTACCGCACCGCCTACCCGGGGTTCGAGCTGAAGCCGGACGGGCGGGCCTACCGGGTGAGTCACGTCTACCGGGACGGTCCCGCGGACCGGGAGTGGGTGGCCATCGAGGCGGGGGACTACCTGATGGCTATCGACGGGCAGGCCATCGAGCCCCCCGACAACTACTGGAAGTTCCTCAACCATACCCTGAACGACTACGTGACCCTCACCGTGAGCTCCTCGGCCAGCGGTCGGGACAGCCGCGAGGTCCGGGTCCAGACCGTGAACTCCCTCCGCAACATCCAGTACGAGGAGTGGGTCTGGCAGCGTCGGAAGATGGTCGAGGAGTGGTCGGACGGCCAGATCGCCTACGTCCACATCCGGAGCATGAACCGGTCCTCCCTGGAGCGCTTCGAGAACGAGATCGACCGGTTCTGGAACGCCAAGGGGATCATCGTCGACATCCGCTATAACGGCGGCGGGAACATCGACCAGCAGCTGCTGGACATCCTGGAGCGGCGTCCCTACGAGTACTGGAACAACCGCTGGGGTGCCCGCTCGTGGGGACGCCGTCCCCGGCAGGCCATCGCCGGACCGAAGGTGATGCTCATCAACTGGCGCTCGGCCTCGGACAGCGAGGTCACCCCCAAGGGCTTCCGGGACCTGGGTCTGGGCACCATCGTGGGCACGCCCACCTATGGGGCGGTCATCGCCACCGGGAGCTACGGCCTGCTCAACGGGGGCCGGATCCGCACCCCCGGTTCGCTGGTGGTGGCCTACGACCCCACGAAACCGAACAACTACGGGGTGAACCTGGAGAACTACGGGGTCGCTCCGGACATATGGGTGGAGAACAGCCCGCAGGACGAGCTGGACGGGTTCGACCGCGAACTGAAGACGGCGGTGGACGAGGCGCTGAAGATGCTCGCCCAGGGGCGCTGGCAGTACGAAGGCGGCCGCTGAGGGTGCAGACGGTCTCAGGGTCCTCCGGAAGGGTCTCGGACCCTGACGGGGACCTTGAAGGGGGCGTCCGGGGCGACCCGGGCGTCCCTTCCTCTTTCAGGGGGGTGGAGCGGCGGGGTGGAAGCCCCGCTTGCTTTCGGACGTCGAAGAACACACCATGCGGACCCACCGCGGACCCTCCGGGGGTTCCGTGATGGCCTGAGGACTTCGAAGCACCGACGCGCGAGGAGAGATCCATGAAGGACCTGTATGCCCGGACCGTCCGGTCCGGCCTGGTCGCCCTGACCCTGCTCACCACAGCCCTGGCCGTGCCGGCTGCGGCCCAGCAGCCGGGAGAGCCCGCCCCCGCCCTGGAAGTGACCACCCTGGAGGGGGAGACCCTCACCCTGGCCGACCTGGAGGGTCAGGTGGTGGTGCTGGACTTCTGGGCCACCTGGTGCCAGCCGTGCCTGCGGGAGATCCCCGATTACAACCACATCTACGAGGAATACCGGGACCAGGGGGACGGCTTCTCTATCGTGGGCCTGACCATCGCCTCGGGGAGCGAGCAGGATGTGAGGGACTGGATGGAAGAGGGGCAGGAGCTCGCCTACCCCGTGGCCGTGGTGGACGACTCGGTCCCGCAGGCGTGGGGCGGTGTGATGGTGGTGCCCACCACCTTCGTCATCGGCCGGGACGGCAAGATCCTCAAGCGCTTCGAGGGAGCCACGCAGGAGAAGCTGGACTACATCAGGGAGCTCGCTGGCGCCAGGACATCCGGGGGACGGTAGCGCAACCGATCGGGAGCAGGGCCATACCGAAGACCAGGTCTTTGTCGGGGGCACAGGCGGCGCTGCTCTCTCTTCTCACAGCAGTCGCGGCCTGAGGATCAGCTCGAGGCGACGGTCCGGCTGAGCCTGCTGCCGGTCCGCAGGTCCACGGCCTGCCGCACCGGAGTCACATAGGCGAACCCGTCCCCGCGCTGCCCTGTGTGGGCCTGATCGGCGATGGCCTCGAGGATCGCATCGGTCCGGACATGGGGGCACACCAGTTCGAGTCGGGCGAGGGTGGAGTAGCGCTCCACCAGCTCGAAGGAGTACTTGAAGTCCTTCGGGTCGACCCCCCGGCCCATGGCCTGCACGTCGATGATGGTCATTTGGCAGACGCCGAGGTTCTCAAGGGCACCGATCACGTCGGACACCCGTTCCGGCCGGATATAGGCTTTGATCTCGACGAGTCCCTGTTTGTTCTGTTCTTCGGTCATGTCGACTCTGCTCTCGTGAAGGGTTCACCCATGCTGCGGGGGCTCAGTGGCCCACCCCCTTGTAGCGGAGCACGCCTCGCTTCAGTTCCCATTCCTTGTAGAGACTCCAGGCCACAGGGAGCACGATCAGGATCAGGACCAGGCTGGTCAGGATCCCGCCGATGAGGGGTGTGGCCAGGGGCTTCATGACGTCGCTCCCGGTCCCGGTGCTCCACATGATGGGCAGCAGGCCGATGAGGCTGGTGGCCACGGTCATGAGCTTGGGGCGCAGACGGAGCACACTGCCGTCGATGGCCGCCTCCCGGATGTCCTCCCTGGTGACATCCCCCTTGAGGATGCGCTTGTCCAGGGCCTCGTTGAGGTAGACCAGCATCACCACGCCTGTCTCCACCGCCACCCCGAAGAGGGCGATGTAGCCGACCCATACCGCCACGCTGTAGTTGTATCCCAGACCCCACTGGAGCAGCACCCCGCCGACCAGTGCGAAGGGTACGGAGAGCACGACCAGGAACGCCTCCCCGAAACTGTGGAAGGTGAAGTACAGGAGCAGCATGATGATGAGCAGCACCGCAGGCATGAGGGTCATGAGCCGCTTGCGGGCGCGGACCTGGTTCTCATACTGACCGGACCATCCTACATAGTAGCCCTCAGGCAGCTCGAGCTGCTCCTCGAGGGCCACCTTCGCCTCGTCCACGAAACTCCCCATGTCACGGCCCCGGACGTTCAGCATCACCAGCGAGCGCAGCATCCCGTTCTCGCTGTTGATCATGGGGGGACCCGCGTTGATGCTGATGTTCGCGACCTGGTCCAGGGGGATCTGCGCCCCCGTGGTGGCGGGGACGAGCACCCGTCCCAGCGCCTCGGGGTCCTGGCGGTAATCGGGGAGGTAGCGCACCCGCACGGGGAAACGCTCCCGGCCTTCCACCGTGGTGGTCAGGTTCATGCCGCCGATGGCGGTCTCCACCACCATCTGGGCATCCTGTACGCTCACGCCGTACCGTGCGGCTTCGCGGCGGTCGATCTCGATGTCGAGGTACTTCCCGCCCACCACCCGTTCGGCGTAGACATCCGCCGCGCCGGGGATGGTACGCATGATCTCCTCCGCCTCCAGCGCCAGTTCGGCCAGCTGTTCGAGGTCGGGACCGAAGATCTTCACGCCCAGGTCGGTCCGCACCCCGGTGGCCAGCATCTGGATCCGGTTGATGATGGGCTGGGTCCAGCCGTTGGTCAGGCCGGGGATCTGGAGCTTGGAATCCAGTTCCCCGATGAGGTCGGGCTTGGTCATCCCCTCACGCCACTCCTCCCTCGGCTTCAGGAGGATGATGGTCTCGATCATGCTCACCGGGGCCGGGTCGGTGGCCGTCTCGGCCCGGCCCACCTTGCCCAGCACATACTCCACCTCCGGGATCTCCTTGATGAGCTTGTCGGTGACCTGGAGCAGGCGCTTGGCCTCGGTCACACTCACGTTGGGCAGGGTCACGGGCATGTAGAGGAGGCTGCCCTCGTCCAGGGAGGGCATGAACTCCCGTCCCCGGCTGGCGGCGATGGGGATGGTGGCGATGAGGATGAGCAGGGTCATGGCCAGGGTGCTCCAGCGGAAGCGGAGCACGAAGACCTGGATCTTGTGGTAGATGGCCACCAGGACCCGCATGAGCGGGTTCTCGGACTCGGCCCGCATGTGCCCCCTCATGAACACGGTCATGAGGACGGGGACCAGGGTGATGGCGATGAAGGCCGCCGCGGTCATGGTGAAGGTCTTGGTGAAGGCCAGGGGCCGGAAGAGGCGTCCCTCCTGGCCGGTGAGGAGGAAGACCGGTACGAAGGAGAGGATGATGATCATGAGGCTGAAGAAGATGGGGCGGCCCACCTGCTTGGCGGAGACGAGCACGGTCTTCACGACATTGCTCCGAGCCTCCTCGTCCCCCTCCGATATATGGCGGAAGGCGTTCTCCACCATCACCACCGAGGCATCCACGATCACCCCGATTGCGATGGCCACCCCGCCCAGCGACATGATGTTCGAGGTGATGCCGATGTAGTACATGAAGATGAAGCTGATGAGCACCGCCACGGGCAGGCTGATGATGATGGCCATCGCGCTCCGGAAGTGGAGCAGGAAGACCAGCACGATCAGGGCCACGATGATCGCTTCCTCCAGCAGCGTATGCCGGAGAGTGTCCACCGCGTTCTCGATCAGCTCGGAACGGTCGTATGCCGTGGTCACGATGACGCCGTCGGGGAGCCCGGACTTGAGCTCCTCCATCTTCACCTTCACCCGGTCGATGACGTCCTTGGCGTTCTCTCCGTAGCGCATCACCACGATGCCGCCGACGACCTCGCCCTCACCGTTCTCATCCAGCAGGCCGCGCCGGATGTCGCCGCCCATCTGGACGGTCCCCAGGTTGCGCACGTAGATCGGGGTGCCGTCGGGACTGGCCCCGACCACGATGTTCTCCACGTCCTCCACCGACTCGATGTAGCCCAGGCCCCGGACCACGTACTCCATGTCCGTCATCTCCAGGAGCCGTCCCCCGACATCGTTGTTGCTCTGCCGCACCGACATGACCACGTGTCTGAGGGGGATGTCGTAGGCCAGGAGCTTGGAGGGATCCACGTCGATCTGGTACTGGCGGACGAACCCGCCGATGGAGGCGACCTCGCTCACACCGGGTACGGCGGTGAGCTGGTAGCGGATGTACCAGTCCTGGATGGCCCGGAGATCGCCGAGGTCGTGGCGGTCGCTCTTCAGCGTGTACCAGTAGACGTGTCCCACGCCGGTCCCGTCGGGACCCAGCGTGGGGGTCACACCCTGGGGGAGGAGGCTCTGGGCGTAGTTCAGCTTCTCCAGGACCCGGCTCCGGGCCCAGTAGATGTCCACATCATCCTCGAAGATCACGTAGATGATGCTGGTGCCGAACATGCTCGTGGCCCGCACCGTCTTCACCCTGGGAAGGCCCTGGAGGGCCGTGGAGAGGGGATAGGTGATCTGGTCCTCGATCACCTGGGGGCCCCGTCCCATCCAGTCGGTCGCCACGATGACCTGGTTGTCGCTCAGGTCGGGTATGGCGTCCAGCGGGGTGTTCTGGAGGGCCCAGACCCCCCACCCGATGCCCAGTGCGAACAGGATCAGTACGACCAGGCGGTTGCGTACGCTTGCTTCGATAAGTCGTTCGATCATCGTATTACCCGTTCGGGTCCTCGTTCGTGTCGTTGCCGCCGCCGGTGTCCATGCCGCCGTGGTCCATCCCCGCGTGTCCGCCGCCTCCGGCCATCGCCTTCAGCTGGCTCTCCGAGTCGAGGAGGAAGCCCCCCGAGGAGGCCACGGCCGTACCCGGCTCCAGCCCCTCGAGGATCTGGTAGTACGCCCCGACCCGCAGGCCGAGGGTGACGTTGCGCGGGCTGAACCGGTTGGTCTCGACCTCTTTCCACACCACGGTGCGGCGTCCGGTGTTGATGACCGCCGAGGCGGGGACGACGACAGACTCGGCCACCGGGGCCTGGATGACCGCCTCACCGAACATATTCGGCTTGAGGGCGCCGTCCCGGTTGGAGAACTCGGCGCGGATGGCCACGGTCCGGGTCTTCGGCTCCACGACCGGATCGATGAAGGTGATCCGACCGGTGAAGGTCCGGCCCGGGTGGGCCCGGCTGGTCACGTGGACCGTCTGCCCCATCTCCAGGAAGGGGAGTTCGAACTCGTAGACGTCGGCGTAGAGCCAGAGGCCGGAGAGGTCGGCGATGTCCATGAGGGTCTGACCCTGCTGGACGTACTGCCCCTCCTGCACCGCCTTGCGCAGGACGGTCCCGGATGAGGGAGCGTTGATGGTCATGGTGGTGCGGACCTCCCGGGTACGCTCCAGCTCCTCGATCTGGGCCTCGCTGATGCCCCAGAGCAGGAGCCGTTCCCGGGCGCCCCGGCGCAGGCGCTCACGGGAGCTCTTCAGCGTTTCGCTCACCGCGTCCGCGTCGGGACCCTCCAGGGTGGAGAGGTACTCCTCCTGGGTCTGGATGAGGGCGGGGCTGTAGATCTCCATCAGGGGCTGTCCCTTGCGGACCACAGCGCCTTTGAAATCCACGTGGAGCTCCTCGACCCGGCCCCCGATCCATGAGGCCACGTTGGCGGTGCGCTGCTCGTCCACGTCGAACCGGCCCACGGCGGTCACGTGCTTGACCAGGGGCCGGACCTCGGCGTGGGAGACCGCCACGTTGGCCAGCACCCGCTGACGGGGGGTGATGGATACGTCCACCAGCATCCCCTCTTCGGCCTCGGTCATCTCGCTGGAGGATTCCCTGCGCGGGACCAGGCTCATGCCGCAGATGGGGCAGTCGCCCGGGGAATCCCGCACCACCGAGGGGTGCATGGGGCAGGTGTAGACCGTCTCGCCCTCGGGTGTCTGTACGGCCTCGCCGCCCTCGTGCAGGTGTTCGGCGTGCTCATCCTCGGTCATCCCCATGTCGTCCGCGCTCTGCCGCTCCTTGGGGACCAGACTCATGCCGCAGATGGGGCAGTCCCCGGGCTCGTCCTCGACCACCGAGGGGTGCATGGGGCAGGTGTAGTAGGTGCCGGTCTGTTCCTGCTGTGCGTCCTCCGACCCGCCGAAGACCTGCACAGCGGCGTAGGTGCCGCCCGCCAGCACCACGACCAGGGCCGCGACGATCCATATGCTCTTCGAGTTCATCATCTTCTCCCGTTACTCCTGCTGGGGTGCGTCACGCCGGGCGGGGTCGCCCACCAACGCTTCCAGTTCGGCTGTCCGGCGACGGGCATCCACTTCTACCCGCACCGCCTCGAGCTGATAGTTGAACAGCGTGGTCTGGGCACTCAGGAGGGTCAGGAAGTCCACCTGGTCCACCCGGTAGCCGGAGAGGGTGCTGCTCAGCACGCCCTCCGACTGGGGGAGGATCTGCTCGGTGTAGAGGTCGGTGAGACGACGGGTCCTCCTCAGTTCGGCCACCAGGCGTTCCACCTCGCCCTGGATCTGCAGTTCCATGTCCCGGATCCTGTAGTCCCGCTGGGTGAGACGCGCCTCTTCCTCACGCACCGCCCGGTCCTGCTTGCTGCCCGCCCAGAGGGGTACCTGTACACTCACCATGGCAGTGAGGAAATCGGGGCGCCCGCCGTCCCGCTGGCCGTAGGAGGCGCTGGCACTCCAGTTGGGGAGCCGCATCCGCTCGGCCAGGTCGATGGCTGCCTGCCGACGCTCCCGCTCGGCCCTGGCCACCAGCAGGGCGGGACTGTGTTCCATCGCCCGAACGGCCAGGGAGTCGGCGGGAGCCAGCATCTGTCCGCCCTCCGCGGTGATCGGCGCTGCCCGCACCGGCGTCGAGAGGGGCATGTCACGGAGCGCGTTGAGACGGCTGACCAGCCCGCTCCGCTGCTCCTCCAGACCGATGAGGCGCTCGGTGAGGCGGGAGCGTTCCAGTTCGGCCTTCAGCACATCCTGCTGGATGCCCGAGCCGGTTCTGTAACGGGTCTCGGCCACCTGGACGAACTGGTCCAGCAGCGCCTGGTTCTCCTGCACCACCCGGATGCGCTCGTCCAGGAAGTAGAGGTCCAGCCAGGTCAGGCGGGCCTGCTTCCTGAGTTCTTCCCTCGTCCGATCCAGCATCAGCCGGCTGGTCTCCACGCCGGCCTCCGCCACGGTGGACCGGGCGCCCCGAACCCCGGGAGCCGGGAACGCCTGGCTCAGCGTGAGCTGCTTTTGGGTCATCGGCTCCTGATCGAAAACGAAGGTGTCCAGGGGAAGGCTCATCAACGAGAAGCCCACCATCGGGTCGGGGAGGGCGCCGGCCTGTGGCACACGCTCCTCGGCGGCCTCGATGGCCGATACCATGCTCGAGAGCCCGGGGTTGCGGTCGAGGACCTGTTCCACGTATTCCCCCACGGCGAGGGGTGGTCCGACGCTCCCTTCCTGGGCCCGGGCCGGGGCGGCCAGGAGCAGTCCGAAGAGTGCCAGGATCTGTATCGATAGGATGTGTCGTCTCATGGGTCATCCGGTTCGGGTGCAGGTGGATCCGATATGCGCTCATGTAACGCAAGTACCGTGCCAACGTGCTGGCCGACGGGCGAGGGGATGTGAGGCCCGATGAAGGGGTTCGCCGTTCGGGTGAGTGTGAGGTCACCGGCCACGGCCGGGCCGGAGATGATTCAAATCAGACAACAGATGTTGGATATGAAGCAGTTCCAGCCCTGGAGGGCCGGTGTCACCCCTCGATGCCGTACTTCTGCATCCGGTAGATGAGCGTGTTCCGGGTGATCCCCAGGGAGCGGGCGGCCTGGGACTGGTTCCCCTCATTCCGGGCAAGGGCCGCCTCCAGGAGCTGTCTCTCCATTTCATCCAGGGAGAGTCCGGTATCCAGCATCCGGTCTGCCAGACGCCCGGCTTCCGGGGGGACCGACCCGACGTTATCGGGGAGCTGGTCCGCCGTGATGCGGTCCGAATCGGTCATCACCAGCATCCGCTCCACCGTGTTCTCCAGCTCCCGCACGTTCCCGGGCCAGGAGTAGTCCTGAAGGCGGCTGTAGACCTCCGGGTCGACCGAGACCATCGGTCGGGCCTGCTCCCTGCTGTGCACACGAAGGAAGTGGTCGAAGAGGAGGGGGATGTCCTCGCGGCGCTCCCGCAGCGGCGGGAGCTTGATGGGGACCACACAGAGCCGGTAGTAGAGGTCCTCACGGAACCGTCCCGCGGCGACCGCCTTCTTGAGGTCCACGTTGGTGGCGGCGATGACCCGCACGTCCACCGGGACCGGCTGTTCGGCCCCCACCTTGTCCACCGTACGTTCCTGGAGGACGCGGAGCAGGCGGACCTGCACCTGGAGGGGGAGTTCGGAGACCTCATCCAGGAAGACCGTCCCCCCCTCGGCCGCCTGGAACTTGCCATCCTTGTCCCGGGTGGCCCCGGTGAAGGCCCCTTTCACATGGCCGAAGAGTTCGGACTCGAGCAGCGATTCGGGGATCGCGCCGCAGTTGATCGGTACGAACGGCCGGGCGGTACGGGCGCTGTTCACGTGGATGGATCGAGCGAGGAGTTCCTTGCCCGTTCCGCTCTCTCCCTGCACCAGGACCGTGGCGTCGGTGGCCGAGACGCGCCGGGCGATCCGATAGACCTCCTGCATCCTGCCCGATCGTCCCACCATCCCCTCCAGGTCGTACTGTTCCTGGATCAGCGAGCGGAGCTGCCGGTTCTCCTTCCGAAGGTCCTGGATCTCCAGAGCTTTCCCGACCGTGGTCAGGAGTTCCTCCCGCTCGAACGGTTTGGTCAGGAAGTCGTAGGCACCCTGGCGCAGGGCCTCGATGGCGTTGTCCACGGTGGCGTAGGCCGAGATGACCACGACCGGCGTCTCCGGGAGCCTCCGGGTGAGTTCCGCCAGCAGTTCGAGGCCGTCCAGTTCGGGCATCTGGAGGTCGGTGAGGATCAGGTCGAACTGCTGGTTTTCCAACACCTCCAGGGCCGCACGACCATCCTCCGCCTCGACGGTCTCATGGCCCGCCTTGTCCAGCTGGGCCGTCAGGGTGCGTCGGAAGGAATCGTCGTCGTCCACCACCAGGACCCGGTGCTCCCGTTCATTCATGTCCAGTCCCTCCAGCCCAGACGGGGAGGGAGAGGACGAAGTCCGCCCCCCCCTCGGGACGGTCCTCGGCCCGGATGGTCCCTCCGTGGGCTTCGATGATGGCGTATGCGACCGATAGGCCAAGACCGGTACCTTCCTTCCGTGTCGTGAAGAAGGGATCGAACAGTTTCTCCTTCACCGAGGAAGCAATTCCCGGGCCATCGTCCTTGACGTGGATCCGGACCCTCTCCTCTCCGGGGTCCTCTTCGACCTCGATCTCAACCCGTCCCCCCTCCTCCTGTGCCTGGATGGCGTTCAGCACCAGGTTGACCAGGACCTGGGAGAGCTGGGCCTCATCCGCCTGGACCGGCTCGATGGCTGCAGGCAGCTCGTAGGAGAGGTCGGCCTTGTTCCGCTCGGCCTCCTTGTTCAGGAGGCGGAGGACCTGGGGAATGAAGCGCCGCAGGTCGACCGGGCCGAAGGAGGGCGGGGAGGGACGGGCGAAGGAGAGGAAATCGTCCAGCAGGTGCTGCAGACGCCGGGTCTCCTTGCTGATGATGTCGGCGAACTCCTGGGAGGGCAGGTCGTCGGGGATGTCGTCCAGGAGCAGGTCCACCGCGCTCTTGATGGATCCCAGGGGGTTGCGGATCTCGTGGGCCATGCCGGCGGCCAGTTGACCCGCAGCCGAGAGGCGGTCCGCCCTCCGTATCTGCTCCATGGAGTCCTGGAGCTGGGCGTAGGCCTGCTCCAGTTCCGCCGCCGCCTCCTGGTAGCGCCGGTGCTGCCTGTGCTCCAGGTCGGCCAGTACCCCCGTGATGGCCCCCACCACGAAGTACATGATCATCTCGCCGTACCGTCCCGCGTTGTCGGGAGGCGTGTGGGCCCAGTGGATCAGGATGTGGGGCAGGTACAACAGGGCAGAGAGCACCGCCGTGACGAGTCCCCCGCGGAGCCCGTACCACCAGGCGCCGAAGAGGATCGGCATGTAATACAGCCGCCTCCAGATCTGGTGCAGGAGGGGCTGGTCCACCGGGGTGGACAGATGGAGTAGGGTCACCAGGGCGAGCATGCCGCCGAGGGCGGCCAGACGCTGGGTCCGGGTGAGCTGTGTGGTCTCCATGGTCGGCGGCCTCTCGCGCATGCACGGATAATATCCTACGGATGGCTGCTGCGCGCGCCGGGCGCAACGCAGGCTGTCACGGCCAGCGTGTACTCAGGCGCGGCGCACCAGGACCTCGTCGTTCCTCGAACATCCGTCCGATCCCGGCCACCAGGCCCATGCTGCTCCACAACGGATCAGGATCCCGTGCTCGGCGCCCATGCCGCTCCCGACCATGAGGGCCGTGGGGGTGGCCAGGCCCAGGGCGCAGGGGCAGGCGATGACCAGGACCGCGACCATGGAGACCACGGCCAGGGTGATCACGCCCAGACCGGGATCCACCCAGGGGAGGAAGGACCCGGCGGCGGCCAAGCTGCTCATGAGACCGGGCAGGGCCACCCAGAGGACCACGGTGAGCAGGGCCACGCCGATGACCACGGGCACGAAGACCCGGGTGACCCGGTCCGCGAACTCCTGGATCGGCACCTTGGTGCCCTGGCACTCCTCCACGAGTTTGATGACCTGGCTCAGGAAGGTGTCCTTCCCGACCCGGGTCGCTTCGACCTTCAGCAGACCCTCCTGATTGACCGTGGCGCCGATGACCTCGTCCCCCTCTCTGCGGGTGACGGGCATCGACTCGCCGGTGGCCATCGACTCGTCCACCGCGCTCTCCCCATCACGGACCACCCCGTCGGTGGGGATCTTCTCGCCCGGCCAAACCACCATGAGGTTGCCCGCACGTACTTCGTCTATGGGGACCTCGACCTCCTGGCCGTCCCGAAGGACCCGGGCGGTCTTGGCGCCCAGCTCCAGCAGTTTGCGGATGGCCTGGGAGGCCCGTCCCTTCGCGGCCTCCTCCACATACCGTCCGGTGAGGTGGAAGGCCATGATCATGGCGGAGACGCCGGCGTAGTTGGCGATGGGGAAGAAGAAGGATGCCGGCCCGGTCAGCAGGGAGGCCCCGGTCCCCAGAGCGATCAGGGAGTCCATGTTGGGGGCCCCCCGTATCCCCGCCTTCCAGCCGCTCCGGTAGGTATCCCGTCCGACCCAGAAGAGGACCGGGAGGGCCAGCACGATCATGCCGGCGTTGTAGACGGTCTCCGAAGGCCAGAGGATGCCGAAGAACATCTCAGCGAACATCCAGAGGATGATCGGGACGGTGAAGAGCCAGGCGACCTTCATGCGATACCGCGCCCCCTGCATCTTGCGTTCGTCGTCCGATACCTCCTCGGTGTCCCCGCCGGTCTCCTCCGACGGCTTGTCGAGGACCTGGTAGCCCGTCGCGTCCACGGCGGCGGTCAGATCCTCCCGGTCCGCCGTTCCCCGCACGGTCTTCACCCGGGCCCGTTCGGCGGCCAGGTTGACCGAGGCCTCCATGACGCCGTCCACTCCGGCCAGGGCATCCTCGACGTGTCCCGCACAGAAGGCGCAGGTCATGCCCTCCACGGCCAGCGTGATCTCCTTCTCCACGGCAGGTTCTCCCTTCCGTTTCCGGCCCTCCGGGCTCTGCCCGGTGGGGCCGATGGTTCTTGGCGTTCGATGCACAGGGTAGGGGTAAGGGGATGAAGTCGGGATGAAGGGGACCTGAAGGGGCCATCACCACGGTCGGGGGCTGCCTGTGCGAAATGCCCCAGGCGCTGCGGCAAATCGAGCAGTGGGCATGGAACAGCGGCGCGGTGGAAGGGCGGAGATCCTTCCGGGCCCATCCTCGCCGCTTACCAGCGGCATGGCACGGCATTTGACGCCTACCATCAGGTGAACAAGTCCGAAACCTGCAGGGACCATACGGACGGAGAGTGAAAGCATGTCGACGGCGTCGGACGAGATGAGGCCGAACGTGCGCGGGACGGCCTGCGGGATGGCCTCCGGGTACGAGGCCAGCGGCAGTGACCATCGGCAGGCCCGTAAGGGCGCCGTGCTGTGGGGAGGATGGTGGACCCTTGTGCTGTTGGGGCTCTACTTAGGGATCGTGAGACCTTCATGGTCCGTTTCCGGATGGACGTCGCATGCCACCCCACCGCGCGCCCCGGAGCGTTCCGTCGGCGGGTGCGGATCGCCGCCAGCCGTACGGCCCCGGTGATCCTAACCCTGGAAGGGACCCTGGTCCCCTGAACGGGAGTTCCTCCTGGGTCCTCGGCCTCCAGGACATGATCTTGGCAGAGATGGAGGTGGTTCGATGGATAAGACGAGCCGCACGATCCGCCGCCGCTACAGCAGGATCGCCCCCCTCTACGATCTTATGGAAGCGCCCATGGAGCAGGGCGTGTCGGGCTGGCGCCGGCAGATCATGGAGGAGGTCCGCGGGAGGGTCCTGGAGGTCGGTGTGGGGACGGGCAAGAACCTGCCCCACTATCCGCCGGAGCGCCAGGTCGTGGG
>JAWOFN010000109.1:0-2839 GCA_046497505.1 bacterium
GTTTGGTGAAGTGCTGGTCCCCCTCCATCTCCTCCAGCGAGGCATCCAGTCCCTCCACCAGACCGGCGGGCAGGTCCCGCTCGTCCTCCTCCTCCTCGTCCGTGCCCTCCTGGTATACGGCCAGGTAGCCTGGGAAGGTGAGCACCGAGCCGGTGCTCTTGAAGGTGTATGCGCCCCCCCGGGTGAGGACCGTGGTCCCCTCGTATTCCGCGGGGAGCATCTGGTGCGCCAGGAAGCGGTTCCAGATCAGCTCGTAGAGCCTGGCCTGGTCGCGGTTCAGGTACTTCTCCGCCTCGGACGGGGGCCGTTCCAGGCCGGTGGGCCGGATCGCCTCGTGGGCGTCCTGGGCCCCCTTGCGGCCCTTGTAGTGCCGGGGCTTCTCCGGCAGGTACTCCCTGCCGTACTCGCCCAGGATCCGCTTGCGGGCTGCCTCGAGGGCGGAATCCGCCACACGGACCGAGTCGGTCCGCATGTAGGTGATCATCCCCACGCTCCCCACACCGGGGACATCCACCCCCTCGTAGAGCTGCTGCGCCACGGTCATCGTCTTCTTGGCCGAGAAACCCAGTTTCCGGGCCGCCTCCTGCTGCAGGGTGCTGGTGATGAAGGCGGGAGGGGGGTTGCGCTTCCGGTCCCGCTTCTCCACGCTGGTGATGCGGTAGGTCTCCCGACGGGCCGCCTCCAGGAGCGTCCCGGCCTCCGCCTCGTCCCCGATCTCGATGTCCTCGCCGTCCACCTCGTCCAGGGTGGCCCCGTAGGTGGCGGCCTCCCCGTCGACCTCGGTGCCGAAGAGCGCCTCGATGGTCCAGTACTCCTGGGGGTCGAAGGCCTCGATCTCCGCTTCCCGCTCGCTGATCAGGCGCAGGGCGACGCTCTGGACCCGTCCCGCCGAGAGGCCCCGGTAGAGGGCCTTCCAGAGGAGGGGGCTTACCTGATAGCCGACCAGCCGGTCCAGCACCCGCCGGGCCTGCTGGGCCTCCACCTTCCTCCCGTCGATGCTCCCGGTCTCTTCCAGTGCCCGGGTCACCGCACTCCGGGTGATCTCGTTGAAGCTCATCCGCCGGAAGCGCCCGCTGTTGACCGGGTCCTCCTCCCCCAGGGCCTTCGCCACATGCCAGGCTATGGCCTCCCCTTCCCGGTCCGGGTCGGTGGCGAGGTAGACCGTGTCGACGGCGGAAGCCGCCTTCTTGAGTTCCTTCACCACCTTCGACTTGGACCGGATCGCCACGTACTTCGGCTGGAAGAGGTCCTCCTCCAGGTCCACACCCAGTTCTTTGGTGGGGAGGTCGCGCACGTGTCCCATGCTGGCGCGGACCGTGAAGCCCTTGCCCAGGTACTGTTCTATGGTCTTCGCCTTGGCCGGTGATTCCACGACGACCAGGGCCTTGCCCTTCGTGCGGGCGGACGCTTCAGCCACGTTCTCTCCTCACTGCTGTCCGGGGAGGCGGGGTGCGCTCATCGCGTGATGCCGTGGGGGGCCAAGTAGAGAAGTACCGCGGGCGGGACGCAAGCGTTTTCCGATGCGGCGGTCCTGTCCTGGAGGGTGCCGGGCATAGCCCGGGTCCTCCCGGATGATCAGTCCTCTTCCCCTGCCTCGCCCCCCAGGAACCAGAATTGCTCGTCCAGGCGGTCGAAGGCGCTCCAGCGCTTCTCATCCCCCTCCTTGCGCCGTATGTCCCGCCAGGTGGCGACCCGGGAGTCCAGCATGTCCAGGATGTAGAGCACCAGGCCCTCCAGGGACTTGGGGGTGACGGGGGTGGCGTGCTCCAGCCTGCCCTGGTGGCTCAGGATGAGGTGGGAGAGGAGCATGCGCTGTTCGGGGGGGAACTCGGGGATCGCGTCGGCGGCCCTCCGGACCAGCCGGTCACCCATGACGATGTGCCCCTCCAGGCGCCCTGCGTCGGTGTAGTCGATGACCGTGTCCATCCGGAACTCCTCCAGCTTCCCGATATCGTGGAGGAGGGCCGCGGTGACGAGCAGGTCCCCGTCCAGTTCGGGGTAGTACGCCGCGCAGTAGCGGGCGTGCTCAGCCATGTTGATGCTGTGCTCGGCAAGACCGCCCACGTACGCGTGATGCCTGAGCTTGGCGGCGGGGAAGCGCAGGTACGCGTCGAGGAACCCCTCCTCTTCGAAAAGCACCTCCAGCAGCCGCTGGAGATGGGGGGCCGAGATACCCTCCCGGACCTTCGCCAGTCGGGCGGCCAGGGCATCGCGGTCCTCCGGCCCCTCGGCCAGGAAATAGGAGGGGTCGACCGGTTCCTCCAGCGGTACCAGTTCGGTGAGCTTGATCTGCGGGCTCCCCTGGTACTCGTCCACCAGACCGGAGGCCTGGACCACACGCCCCACCTCCAGCCGGGGTGCCAGGTGGGCGTGTTCCCACCCCACAGCGTCCATCGTGCCCGTTCGGTCCCGCAGGACCAGGGAGAGGAAGGCGTTGCCGGTGCGTGTCGGCCGGGTGGCCACCTGGCCGACGGCGAAGACGCCCCGGACCTGCTGACCGGGGTGGAGCTCGGCCAGCCAGTCCCCCTTCTCCCGTCCCCCCGCGTAGAGGTCGGTCTGATGCCCGTCCATCGTCGTCCTCCCCTGGTGGCTAGCGCCCCCCGCCCCCCGGACCGCCCTCGGGGGGTGTGATCCCCAGGCGTTCCATGACCGTAGCGGTGAGGTCGAGGTCCTTGTGGCCGAAGAGCATGCCCGAGGAGGCGGCGTCGAAGATCATGTCGTAGCCCTCCTCCTCGGCCAGGTCGGCGATGACGGCGTCCATGGCATCCACCACCGGCTTCATCAGCTCCTGCTCCCCCTGCTCCGCCCGGTCCCCCTGTCCCCACATCTCCACCTGGAA
>JAWOFN010000080.1:0-3206 GCA_046497505.1 bacterium
GGAATCGCCTGCTCAATCTGCAGCTCACCCCTTCAGAGCAGCAACGAACGGGATTTCCATCCTCGACGCGGTCTTCCTGCTCCTGGCCATCCTGCTGCTCCCCTTGAGCTGGCCCTTCTGATATGGACCTCACCCGGATCCAGAGGATCTTCCCCATCGCCGGGCGGCTGGGGGGTTATGGGAGCGGGGACCTGGGGGGGGACGCGGTCGCGGGACTCACGGTGGGGATCCTGGTGGTCCCGCAGGGCATGGCCTACGCCCTGCTCGCCGGGGTACCCCCCATCTACGGACTCTACGCCGCCCTGGTCCCCCTGCTGGTCTATCCCCTTCTGGGGACCTCCCGTCACCTGGCCGTGGGGCCCGTCGCCCTGGACATGCTCATCCTGGCCGCGGGGCTGGGAGCGATCGCCGAGGCCGGGACCCCCCGTTACGTGGCCCTGGCCCTCCTCGTCACCCTGCTGGTGGGGCTCTTCCAGATCCTCCTGGGGGGGCTGCGCCTGGGATTCCTCGCGGCCTTCCTCTCCCGGCCGGTGATCAGCGGCTTCACCTCCGCAGCGGGCCTCATCATCGCCGTCACCCAGCTGGGGCCGCTCGTGGGGGTGGACCTGCCCGGGGGGCCCGGCCTCTCGGTCCTGGCCGCGATCCCCCCCCTCCTCTCCGAGGTGCACCTCCCCAGCCTCGCTCTGGGTCTCTCGGGGCTGGCCGTGCTCTGGGCCCTCGACCGCTGGCGTCCTCTCTGGCCGGGGGCGCTGGTGGTCGTGGGGTCCGGCATGCTGGCCGCCGCACTCGTCGACCTGGCGGGCCGCGGTGTGGTCCTGCTGGGAGATGTGCCGGGGGGCCTCCCGGTACCGGCCCTCAAGGAGGTGAGTCTCGGGGACGTCAGCGCCGTGCTTCCCACGGTCCTCACCCTGGGACTCATCCAGTTCCTGAACGTCGTGGCCCTGGGGAAGGTCTTCGCCGTCAAACACCGCTATGCGGTGAGTCCCAACCGGGAACTGGTCGCGGTGGGTGCGGCGAACGTGGCGGGGAGCCTCTTCCGGAGTCTGCCCATCTCGGGGAGCTATTCCCGCACGGCGATCAACGACCGGGCCGGGGCCCGGACCGCGCTGAGCAACGTGGCCGCCGCAGGGGTGGTCGGTCTCACCCTGGCCTTCGCCACCCCCCTCTTCCGCTTCGTCCCCCTGCCGGCCCTGGCGGCGGTGATCGTCCATGCGGGCATCAGCCTGATCGACCCCTCCGAGCTGAAGGGCCTCCTGCGCCTGAAACCCAGGGACGGTGCCCTGGCCCTGCTGACCCTCACCGCCACCCTGGTCATCGGCATCCAGGAGGGGATCCTCCTGGGTGTGGGGGCCTCGATGGTGGCGATCATCTACCAGATGAGCCGTCCCCACGTGGCCGAGCTGGGCCTGCTCCCCGGGACCACCTTCTACCGGGACAGGGCCCGGAACCCCGAGGCACTCCCCCTGGAGGACTTCCTCATCCTCCGGGTGGACGCCTCCTACGCCTTCCCCAACGCGGACTACCTGAAAGAGGTGATCCTGGACCGGGCACGCCGGAGGAGGGGGGGTATCCGGGCGGTCATCCTGGACGGAAGCAGCATCAACGACCTGGACACCACGGCGCTGGAGGCACTGCAGACCGTGGAAGAGGACCTGGCGGATGAGGGTACCGAGCTCCATCTCGCCGGCATCATCGGTCCGGTGCGGGACGTACTGAAACGGTCGGTGCTCTACGCGCGCCTGGGGCCCGCCCACCTCCACCTCAGTGTCCACCGGGCAGTGAAGTACGTGCTGGCGGAGTGGGACATGCAGGAGGACACCGACCGGCTCGGGGAGTACCGGGCCTTCACCGAGGAGGTCGCCGGCTCGGAGTAGCCCCGGCGACGGGGATCAGATCGGCTCATCCCTCCGGTAGGCCTCGCGCACCCCTTCCCGGGCCCGCTCCTCTTTGCGCCGGCGTTCTCCCCCGTTGCGTTCCTGGAAGGAGGACATCACGATCTCCACCACCTCTTCCGGGTCGTCGGTGCAGTGGAAGAGGTCCAGGTCCCCGGAAGAGATCTTCTCCTGCTCCAGCATGACCTCCTCCATCCACTCCAGCAGCCCTGACCAGTAACCGGTGCCGAAGAGGATCACGGGGAAGTTCTGGACCTTGCCCGTCTGGATGAGGGTCAGGGACTCCATCAGTTCGTCCATGGTCCCGAAGCCCCCGGGGAAGATCACGTAGGCCTGGGCGTACTTCAGGAACATCGTCTTGCGGGCGAAGAAGTAGCGGAACTCCAGCGGGAGGGTGACGAACTCGTTGATGCCCTGCTCGAAGGGGAGCTCGATACCCAGTCCCACGCTCACCGCCCCCGCCTCGTAGGCTCCCTGGTTGCCCGCCTTCATGATCCCCGGGCCCCCGCCGGTGATGATGGCGAAACCCTTCTCCCCCAGGAGGCGGGCGGTGGCCACCGCGTCCTGGTATACCGGGTCATCCTCCCGGGCCCGGGCGGATCCGAAGATGGTCACCGCCGGGCCCAGTTCCGCAAGCTCGTCGAACCCGGCCACGAACTCCCCCATGATGCGCAGCACCCGCCAGGGATCGGTATGCATGAAGGGGGCCTCCTCCTCGGTGGAGGGGGCCCGGAGGAGCCGCTCGTCCTTCGTCCGGCGGCCCGGCTTGCTGAGTCTGCGGCCCACGGCCTCGGTGCCGTAGACCCTCCTCTCCGGATTCTCCCGGCTGCCGCCCTCGACCTCTCCCGGTCCGCTTCGCTCGTCCTGTCCTGGTTCGCTGCTCATCATCCGTCCCGTGCTCCTGGTGATCTGCTGTTCCGGGGGGCCGGCCCTTCGAGCCGCCGGATACCGCTGGATGACATAATGTGGGAGCTGGGAGTGCGGAACGCCATGGCCGTTTCCGCTTTCGTACCGGGTCTCGCCGCCCCACCATACGGTCCGATGGAATTGCCCCCCCGGGGGCGCTCCGAGGTGCATCCCTGCCGGAAGAAGGAACGCAATGAGAAGATCGACCTCCCATCGTCTCCTGACCGGGATCCTGACCCTCCTGCTCACGGCAGGGACGGCGGCCGGGGCCCTGGCCCAGGAGAAGGAACCCCTCGACCACAGCGTTTACGACGACTGGATGCTCATCGAGGACCGGGCCCTCTCCCCCGACGGTGCCTGGCTCCTCTACCGGATGGAGCCCCAGGACGAGGGGGACGGCACCCTGGT
>JAWOFN010000084.1:0-27506 GCA_046497505.1 bacterium
ACCGCCGCACTGGTGAACCTGCGCTGGGAAGGACGGGGCCGGCGGGTCTCGTAGGTGCCCTGTCTGCCCAGGACCAGCCCCGGCCCCCCCAGCATCCAGCCCACGGCGGCCAGACCGCCCGTCTTCAGGAACCGCTTCCTCGTGACCATGGACCTTCCCTTCCCTCCAGGCCCCGGACCGGGACGTTCGGGGGACTCCTCCCGCCTCTGCCCGGCGCCTCCGGTGCGAGCCTACACCATCGTATGGGGACCCTTCACCCCGCAATGTACCTCCTCCCCTCCGGGACGGCCGGGGAGGAGACATGGACAGCATAGACCCTGCCGTACTCGCCGAGACCGTCATGACCCTCGTCACGAACTGGGGGATTCCTCGGTGAACCTGGTGGTCCGACCCTGGTGCACCCGGGAGGATTACTGGAATCTGCGCTGGGATCTCACCCGGACTCTGAAGGAAGCGCTGGAAGCAGCGGGATGCAGCGTCCCCTACCCCCAGCGCGACGTACACCTCCTCCGGGGAGAGGGAGCCCTAGGAGGCGGCAGGTTCCGATGCCTCCGGGGCGGCCCTGAGGCCCCGCAGCATCAGCTCCGCGACCCGCTCCCCGAGTTCGCGGGGCTCGACCTGCTTCAGTTCGGGGTCCCCGCCCACCTCCATGAGGATGATGTAGCCGAGTATCACGGCCACGAGGGTCCGGACCGCGATGGGCGTGTCCGAACCGTGCATGGTACCCGCTTCTATCAGTTCCTTCATCCGGTCCTCGGCGGCATCCCGTATGCGGGCGATCAGTTCTTCCGCATATATCTCCCTGAGTTCGGGGTCCATCCGGGCCTCGTGGAGGATCGAGATGAACGTCCTCTCCCCGAGCATGTGGGCGAACTGTCTCTCCATGAGTTCGGAGAGGAGCTCCCGGTCGGTCTGGTGACCGGTCCGCTGGATCTCGGCGGCTGTACGTTCCGCGAAGTCCTTGAGCAGCCCCGCGAAGAGGTCCCGCTTGTTCTGGAAGTAATTGTACAGGGTCCCTGCGGACACGTCCGCCGCACGGGCGATCTCCTGCATGGTCGCGCGGTGATACCCCTTCTGCCGTATCACCCGGGCCGCGGCATCGAGGATCTGCGCCCTGCGCCGTGCTATGCGGCGGCGACGCCGTTCGCTGCTCCTTTTCTCCTGATCCATGAAAGCGGATCCCCTCGGGTAGGAGGTTGCGGCTCGGCATCCGACACGGGCGTATCGCTGACTATAGCACGCTTCGCCTGAAGCTTCATTCACCTCCGGACACCCGGGCGATCTGCTCCTCCAGCCATGCCCTGGACACCTCTCCCATACGGGCCTCGACCAGGCGTCTCCGGGCATCGAACACCAGGGTGGTGGGCAGTCCGGAGACCTGGAACTCCCGGGCCAGCTGTCCGTCCGGGTCGAGGAGCACCCAGGGGAAGGAGAGGCCCTGGTCCTCCAGGTAGGCCTCCACCTCCTCCCCTCCTTCCCCCTGGTCCACCATGAGGAAGACCACCTCCCCGCTCCTTCCCGCGTACTCCTCCAGCAGGGGCATCTCGCGGCGGCATGGCGGGCACCAGGTGGCCCAGAGGTTGACCACCAGGGGCTGCCCCTGCCATCGGGAGAGTCCCACCTCTGTCCCCTTCTTCCCCTCCGTCCCCCTCCCGACCGCCTCCAGGCGGATGTCCGGCAGGGTCCTCCCTTCCAGCCCCGGCCCCAGGGGGAGGGCGTGGAGAACTGCGAGGAGCAGGGAGGCACCCGCCAGGAGGGTCCCCGCTGCCGCCATCTTACGCCTGGCGTCCCGGAAGGAATAGAGGGTCACCGCCGCAGCGGCGGCCAGGGCCCCCGCTGCACTGAACCCCCCCTGCCAGAGGTAGAACACGCTCAGGGGCTCCTGGAGGTAGGCCCCAAGGTGGAGCAGCACGTAGGACACCCGGGCCCCCACCAGGGCCCAGATCCCTGTCCGCCAGGCCCATGGCCCCATCTCCGGTCCGAACCTGCGTTCGCTCAGCCGGGCCCCGAAGACCAGGGCCGCGAAGGCCAGGAACGGGAAGAATCTTCCGGCATCCAGCACCATCGGTCCGATCTGAATCGTCTCCATCGGCACCTCCCATGAGCATGATAGGTCCCGGCGGGAGGATCGCCAGCCCTGCCTGCACCCGCCGCGGGCGGGGACGGCCCCCGGTGTCGGGGCTGGTGGTCAGGTTGGAGTCGTGACCCGCACCACAAACCGACGGATCTGGAGGCTCATCCCATGAGCGGTTTCTTCGGTGTCGTCTCCCGGCAGGACTGCGTCCTCGACATCTTCTTCGGCACCGACTACCACAGTCACCTGGGCACCATGCGCGGCGGTCTGGCGGTTCGGAACGGCAGGGGGATCGCCCGGCGGATCCACGACATCACCAACACCCAGTTCCGTTCCAAGTTCGAGGACGACCTGCCCGGTATGGAGGGGAAGCGGGGGATCGGGGTCGTGAGCGACTACGAGGACCAGCCGCTGATCATCGGGTCCCGCCTGGGGACCTATGCCATCGTCACGGTAGGACGCATAAACAACCTCGAGGAACTGGTCCGGGATGCGTTCGGGGAGCGAAGGGCACATTTCTCCGAGATGAGCGGGGGGGCGGTGAACCCCACCGAGGTGGCGGCCATGCTCATCAACAGCGGGAGGGACTTCGCCGACGGGATCGCCCGGGCCCAGGAGGCTATCGAGGGCTCCTGTTCCATCCTCCTCCTCACCGGTGACGGCATCTACGCCGCCCGTGACCGGGTGGGCCGCACCCCGCTGGTCCTGGGCCGGAAGGAGGGGGCATGGGCCGCGGCCAGCGAGAGCGCCTCGTTCTTCAACCTGGGATATGGACTCGAACGGGACCTGGGCCCGGGCGAGGTGGTGCTCCTCACCGAGGAGGGGGCGGAGGTGAAGAAGGAGCCGGGGGACGACCTGCGTATCTGCGCCTTCATGTGGGTGTACTACGGCTTCCCGGTGAGCACCTACGAGGGGATCAACGTGGAGGGGGCCCGTTACCGCTGCGGGGAGGCCCTCGCTCGCAGGGACCAGGGGTCGGGAGAGGCGGAGCCCGACCTGGTGGCGGGGGTCCCCGATTCGGGTACTGCCCACGCCGTGGGCTACGCCAACCGTTCGGGGATCGACTACGGACGTCCCTTCGCGAAGTACACCCCCACCTGGCCCCGCAGTTTCATGCCCCAGGACCAGTCGGTCCGGGACCTGGTGGCGAAGATGAAGCTCCTCCCGGTGGAGGACCTCATCCGGGGCCGCAGGCTGCTCTTCTGCGAGGACTCCATCGTACGGGGCACCCAGCTGGTCCAGACCATCGAGCGCATCTTCGAAGCGGGGGCGCAGGAGGTCCACATGCGTCCCGCCTGTCCTCCCCTCCTCTTCTCCTGTCCCTATCTCAACTTCTCCCGCTCGCGGAGCGAGATGGACCTCGCCGGCCGGAGGGCGGTCCACGAACTGGAGGGACAGGCGGAGGAGATCGACGAGGAATACCTGGACCCCGGCCGTGCCGCGTATGCCGAGATGGTCGACCGGATCCGGGTGCGGCTGGGACTCACCTCGCTGCACTACCAGCGGATGGAGGACATGGTGGAGGCCATCGGCCTGCCGAAGGAGGAGCTCTGTACCTACTGCTGGGACCGCCGGGGCTGATCCGCAGCAGGGCCCCTCAGGCCGCCAGGAAGAGGGTCAGTCCCAGTACCAGGTTCGTCGCCAGGTTCCAGATCACGTTGGATCCCAGGGCCGGAATCGGTACCGCCTCCTCCGGGGCCCCGAAGGCCCACCGGACGGGTCCGACCAGGGCGAGGGAGGGGAGCAGTGCCGCCAATACCGGGGGAGGCAGCCAGCCCGCCGCCACCGCGGCACCGATCCACGCCGGCACGAGCAGGCCCGCCGCGGCATAGACCCGGGCGGCAGCGGGGCGGCCCAGGAGCAGCACCAGGTTCCGACGCCCCCCCTTCCGATCCGCCTCCTCGTCCGGGAACTCGTTGAGGAGGAGCAAATCGAAGGTCATCAGGAAAGCGGGGACCGAGGCGATCCATGCCGCCGGGGGGACCGAACCATCCTGGACCAGGGCCGAACCGACTACCGGCAGCATCCCCAACCCCAGACCGGCCGCCGCCTCGCCCAGGGCGGTCCGCGCCAGCATGTCGGTGTAGAAGAGGACCAGCAGGGCACCCGCTGCCATCAGGGGGAGCATGATCGGTCCCACCACGATCAGGAAGTAGATGCCGCATCCCAGCCCTACCCCCGCCGCCAGATAAGCGAACCTCCGGGCCGTACCCACGCTGAGCGCCCCCGAGGGGAGCGTCCCGCTGCCCCCCGAGAAGGGGGTGCGATCGGTCTCCAGGTCGATCCCGGTGACCATGTCGCTTGCCTCGTTCAGGGCGTTCACCGCGATGTGGAGGGAGAGCAGTCCGACGAGCGCGATGAGGGTGCGGAGGATGTCGAAGGAGCCGCCGTAGCGGGCGGCGCCTGCTCCGGCGGCCACCAGGGCCACCGGGAGCAGCAGGAAGGGGGCTCGGGCGATCCCGGCGTACGGTCTGATGTCAGGCATGGGTGCGTCCTCCTTGGCCGACTCCCAAGGTAGTCCCTCCTTCCGCTCCTGTCGCCCCTGAAGATTTCCGCTGTCCGGGACCCCATCCCGCTCCATGGAACGCAGGTCTTCTGCCCCTTGCGTGCGGAGCCTTCTCCTCATAATTTAGTTATTGTTAAGACTTTAAAGGAACCGCACAGCAGGCAGGAGAGCGACATGGAGATGGAGATCGTCTTCCCGGGAGGCGCCCGCGTGGATGCCGTGGCCGGAAACATGACCATCCCCACCGACCAGGATGGCTCGGCCCCTGCGCCCTTCGCCCTCTTCCTTGCATCCATGGGCACCTGCGCCGGGATCTACGTGCTCAGCTTCATCCAGCAGCGGGGCCTGTCCACCGAGGGGCTCAAGATCGTCCAGCACATCTACCGGGACCTCACCGGGATGATCAGCGAGGTGGAACTGGACATCCAGCTCCCCGAGGGGTTCCCCGAGAAGTACCGGGACGCCGTGACCCGAGCCGCCGAGCAGTGCGCGGTGAAGAAGCATCTGGAGAATCCCCCCTCCTTCAGTGTCCGCACCTCGGTGAGCGAGGCTGCGGCCTGAACCTCGGGGCCTAGAGAAGGGGCGGTACCGTCCGCCCCGGCCGTCCCGGCATCCGCCGGGGCCCACCCGCGCCGCGGCAGGTCTTCCTGCCGCGGCGTTCCTGTTTGTATATATTGTCCTCCGCCCGTCGAGCCCGCCCCGACCCGAACAGGCCAGCCGGGAGACCTCTATGTCGCCGCGCCTCATGGACACCATCCGCGAACGCCGGAGCATCCGCCGCTATACCGAGGAACCCCTCACCCCGGAGCAGGAGCAGGCGCTGGTGGAATCCGCCCGCTGGGCCCCCAGTTCGGGCAACCTCCAGGCCCGGAAGTTCCACTTCATCATCGACCGCGCCCTCCGGGAGGCCCTGGTCCAGACCTGTTTCGACCACGCCTGGATGATCCAGGCCCCCCTGCTGGTGGTGGGATCGGTGGATGAGCGCATAACCGAGGAGTACGGCGAGGCGGGACTGACCACCTTCGGTGTCATGGACCTGTCGGCCTCGGTGCAGAACATGCTCCTGGCCGCTCACGACCTGGGCTTGGGCGCCTGCTGGGTCTGTGCCTTCCCCCCGGGGAAGGTGAAAGAGATCCTTGAGCTTCCCGACCGCCTCCATCCCCTGATCATGGTGACGGTGGGGACCCCGGCGGAGGAACCGGAGAGGCCTTCCCGCCTCGATCCCGGGGAGGTGGCGGAGTTCATACGCTGAGGTGTCCGGGGTGTGGGAACGCAGTCGGGGACCGGTCCTCTCCGGGGAGTCTTCGGCACCCCCGCCGCCGAAGGTGCCGCAGCGGCTCCTCCCGGTTTCGGACAAATCACTCTTCTTCTCCTTTCCCCATCGGTCCACCCCTCCTATAGTGCGGGATATGAGCGGCTCTGCCCGAACAGAGAGTGCAGCCACCTACCGTACGGTCTGCCCCCGGAACTGCTACTGCACCTGCGGCATGACCGTCACGGTCACCGACGGCCGAATCACCCACATTTCCGGGGATCCTCTCAATCCTGTCACCTCCGGGAGGGTGTGTCTGAAGGGCATCTCGTATGCTCGCCGGCAGCACGACCCCGACCGTATCCTGCAGCCCCTCAGGCACAACGGGAAGAAGCTGGAACCGGCTCCCTGGGATGAGGTCCTGGACGAGATCGCCCACCGGATGGGCAGGATCCGTTCCGAGTCCGGTCCCGAGGCGGTCCTCTACCATGAAGGGAGCGGGAGCCACGGCGCCCTCTCGATCCTCTCGGAGGCGTTCTGGCGTCCCTTCGGGGGTCCCACCCGTACGCACGGAGACCTCTGCTGGCCCGCCGGGCTGGAGGCCGACCGTCTGACCTACGGTGACAACCGGCACAGCCACCCCGTGCTCACCCGCGATGCCCGATACATCCTCCTCTGGGGTCACAATCCTGCGGAGACGAACATCCACCAGTGGCGACTCATCATGGAGGCCCGGGAGGCCGGGGCACGGATCGCCGTGATCGACCCCCGGGCGACCGACACGACCGACGCGGCGGACACACACCTGCAGCCTCGTCCGACCACGGACGCGGCCCTGGCCCTGGCCATGGCCCACGTCATCATCGATGCCGACATGCACGACTCCCGCTTCCTCGACCGTCACGGCCACGGTTTCGAGGCCTACGAGGAGCGGGTCCGGGAATGGCCGCCGGACCGGGCCGCCGATATCTGCGGGCTGGACCCCGGGGAGATACGCTCCCTTGCCCTGGCCTATGCCGCCGCCCGCCCGGCACTCCTCATCTCCGGCTTCGGCCTGCAGCGCCATCACAGGGCGGGGCAGACCATGCGGGCCGTGTCGCTGCTGCCCGCCGTGACCGGGAACATCGGGGTCCCCGGCGGAGGGTGGCAGTACGCCAACCTCGCCAGCCACCAGATCCGTGAACCGGAGGGCCTTCCGCCTGAACCGGAGGCGCCGAGCCGCTCCTTCCCCACTTCCCGCCTGGGCAGGGAGCTCCTGGAACAGGATGCCCCCCCCATCCGGGCCGCCTGGTTCGAGAAGGCGAACCCCGCCAGCCAGCATCCCCGAACCTCACGGGTCCGCAAGGGGCTGGAGCAGTTGGAACTGGTGGTCGTGGTCGACCAGTTCCTCTCCGACACCGCCGGCTTCGCCGACTACGTCCTCCCCGCCAAGACCCTGTTCGAAGAGGAGGACCTGGTCACCGCGTACTGGCATCCCTACCTGCAGCTCCGCACGAGGATATTCGACCCCCCGGGGGAGGTCCGGACCGAGTCGGAGGTATGGCAGGCCCTCTGCCGGCGGTTCGGCTTCGACGAGGTCCTGTTCCGGAAGGACCGCAGGGAGGTCCTCCGTTCCATGCTCCCGGAAGGACGGGGGGGGATGCTGGAGGAACTGGCATCCGGGCCCGTGGACCCCTCCGGTCGGGGCGAGGTGGCGTGGGCGGAGTACGACTTCCCCACTCCTTCCGGGAAGGTCGAGTTCCTCTCCGAGGAGGCTGCCCGCCTCTGGGAGGTGGACCCCATCCCGGACGCCGGCCCCCTGGAGGAAGGTCCCGCTTCCCCGAGGGCCCGGCGATATCCCCTGCAGCTCCTGACCTGCAAGACCCGGGACCGGATCCATTCCCAGTTCGGCAACCTGGAGTGGGTCGAGGAGGTGGAGCGTCCCCGCGTCCTCGATATCCACCCCGCCGACGCCGCCGCCCGCGGGCTCCGTGAGGGGGACTACGCCCTGGTCTGGAACGATCGGGGCCAGGTGACCCTCCCGGTCCGCCTCAGCGGGGGGATCCGGCAGGGGGTCGTCCACGTCATCGAGGGACGGTGCTCCGGTAAGGATCCCTTCGTCAACCTGCTGACCGATGACGGCGTCACCGACATGAACCACGGTGCCACCTTCTACGAGTGCCTGGTGGAGGTGAGCCGTCCATGAGTGCCCCGACGGGCCCCTCTTCATGCGGTTTCCTCCTGGATCTGGACCGCTGCACGGGATGCGGCGCCTGCGTGCTGGCCTGCCGGCTGGAGAACCAGCTGGATCCCGGTGTGGCCTGGCGCACCATCCATACCCTGAACATCGGACGCTTCGAGGCGGGGCCCGCCTACCACCTCAGCGTGGCCTGCCATCACTGCGCGGAGCCGGCCTGCCTGAAGGCGTGTCCCACCGGTGCCTATGAGAAGCGGGAGGACGGGGTGGTCCTCCTGGACACAGAGAAGTGTCTGGGCTGCAGGTACTGCGAGATGGCCTGTCCCTTCGGCGCCCCTGCGTGGGATGCCGGTCGCGGCGTGATGACGAAATGCACCCTCTGTTCCCACCGGCTGGACCGGGGGGAGGAACCCGCCTGCGTGGATGCCTGCCCCATGGAGGCCCTCACCTTCGAACCGGACATCCCCCTGAGTCCCGGGATCTACTCCGAGCCGGGTGAGCTGCCCGGTTTCGTCGATCCGGCCCGGTGTTCCCCCCAGATCCGGTTCCGCGACCCCTCCGGAGAGCGGCGGGAGCATCGGCTCGCCCGGCTGAGGGAGGTGCTCAGCGATGGCTAGCCGGCTCGGACGCCGCACCCGTCAGGTCTTCCACGAGGCTCCCCTGGTCCTGTTCTCCACACTGGCCTCCGTCTCCTGCGGCATAGGCGCCGCCTGGTGGGCGGTGCTCCTGGAAGGGGGAGCGGGGGCCGGCTCCCCCCGGTCCCTGGCGGCCCTGGCCGCCCTTTTCATGGGGGCGGCCCTGCTCTTCTCGCTCCTCCACCTGGGACGCCCCCCCCGGATGTTCCGTGCCGTCACCGGCCTGGGAACCAGCTGCCTCAGCTGGGAGGTCCTTTTCGCCAGCGGCTTCTTCCTGCTCGCAGGCGGGGGGTGGATCCTCCCGGCACCGGCCGCCGCGTGGTCGTGGCTGGCCTCCTGCTGCGCCGCCCTCGCCTTCTTCGCTGCTATGGGCCAGGTCTACCGCCTGCGGGGTCAGCTCACCTGGACGTACCGGACCTCCGCCCCCTCGTTCATCCTGGGTGCAGCCGCGGGGGCGGTGATCATCCATCTGACCCTTCAAGGGAGCGAGCCCCCGGGACTGGCCGTCCTCCTCCTGGTCCTCGACCTGCTGCTCCTGCTCGGGAGGTGGCGATGGTACGGTACCATGGGTCGGGAGGGACGTCCGGCGCACCCGATCCTCTTCGCCGCCAGGAGCTGGCTGCTGGGATCCCGTGCCGTCCTGGCGGATTTCATGCCCCTGCTCTACCTCCTCGCCCCGGGAGGGGAAGCCCGGACGGCCGCATTCTTCCTCATCACGGGGCTTTTCGCCGACCGGTTCGTCTTCTATGCGCTGGCCGTCCGACGATCCACCGCTTCCGAGGTGGCCCGGGTGGGGCATCTCATCCGTCATCTGACCCCCTGAACACGAGGCCTGTGATGCGTTGCGTCCACACATCGCGCGGAGCGACGACGACCGTCCTCCTGCTGCTGCTCCTTCAGACGACCCTCTCCTCCCCGGCCCGCGGACAGGTGCTCCCCGACCCGCTGGCAGCTCCCCTTCCCCAGGAGACCCTCGACCTGCTCGCGGAGGAGGTCTCGGGCCAGATGGCCTTCAACAACCTGGTACGGCTGGCCGGGGCCCCCTGGGTCCGGGAGGAGGCGGAACTCGCCGGGGAATCCCTCTTCTACGAGTCCGACCTCCTCTACCGACTGGTCCGGGACTGCGGTATCGAGACCGTCCGGCTGGAGGAGTGGGATTCGGAGGGGTCCTTCGACTACCCCCTGGAGGGGGAGTTCTGGGTCACATCCCCGGAGCGAAGACTGGTGGCCCGCATCGGGGCGGATGCCGCCCTGGTGGCCCGGGGATCCCAGACGGCCGACTTCACCTCTCCTCTGGTCTACCTCCCCGCCCGGGACATCGACCAGCTGCGGGCATGGCTCGACCATCGGGACCCGGATGTGCTCAGGGGCAAGGCCGCCCTCATGTGGGCCCATCCCCGCGGGGAGATGGCGGACCTGCTGGATGAGTCGGGCCTGCGGGGCGTTGTCTCCTTCAGCAGCAGGGACCGCTATCTCGATCCAGACCAGGTGGTATACGGTTCCGGTTCCTACAGCGGGAACGAACATCTCGTACTGGGCATGAGCGTCTCGTGGCGCCAGTGGTCCGAACTCATG
The DNA here is from genome assembly GCA_046497505.1 of bacterium. Taxonomy (GTDB): domain Bacteria; phylum Blakebacterota; class Blakebacteria; order Blakebacterales; family JAWOFN01; genus JAWOFN01. Next base: position 10,219 of record JAWOFN010000084.1, read on the forward strand.
GAGGACGTGGGGCGGGGCGTGCCGGTGGAGGTACGGATGCAGGCGCTGGTGGAGAGCTATCCCGACCGGTACGAGACGGTCATCGCCTGGATCGAGGGGACCGAATCGGATGCTCCCGGTGTGGTCTTCACCGCCCACCTCTTCGAGGGCTACCTGAAACGGGGGACCAACGACAACATGGGCGGTCCGGCCATCCAGCTCGAGATCCTGCGGACCCTGCACACACTGATCCGGGGGGGTGCCCTGCCCCAGCCCCGCCGTACCATCTGGTTCTTCTGGCCCCAGGAGATCTCCGGCACCTACGAGTGGTTCCGCCGGAACCCCGGGCTGGCGGAGAAGATGAGCTGCAACATCAACATGGACATGGTCAGCGAGGGACTTCGGATCAACAACTCGTGGCTCACCATGAGTGAATGCCCCCCCCACCTCCCCTCCTACCTGGACGGGCTCACCGCCTCGCTGCTCAACTATGTCTGGCGCACCAACGATATCGTCTACCTGGGGAACTCCCCCCGGGGACGTCCCGGGGGTCAGTTCTTCCCCGATCCCCTCTGGGAGAAGAACGGCAGCCGGGACGCCTTCCGCTTCTACATCCACGAAGCGACCGGGGGCAGCGACCATCTGGTCTTCAACAACCCCCTGGTAGGTGTGCCGGGCATCGAACTCTTCACCTGGCCCGACACCTGGTACCACGCCGACACCGACCTGCCTGACAAGGCGGACCCCACCGAGATGCGCAGGGTGGCCTTCATCGGTGCGGCCAGTGCCGTGGCCGCTGCCGGCCTCACCCCGGAGACCCTGGACGGCATGCTGGACGCGGTGGATCGCTTCGGGCATGCCCGGATGGCGGAGCGTATCATCCCTCCCGCCTATGCCCTCCTGGAAGCGGCGAGCGATACCGCCGGAGAAGGCATGGACCTGACGACGGCACTGAGGCGGGCTCAGAACCTGGTGGATGCCGGCATCATCCGCGAACGGGGAGCGGTGGCCTCGATAGAGGAGATCGCTCCAGCAGATGCTGCCTCACGCTCGCTGATCCGCCGCCGTCGGCGCCAGTGGGAGATCCACGGGGAAGAGCTGAAGGACGCTCTCTTCCGGTATGCCCGACTGAAGGCCGAGACCTCAGACACCCCGGTTCCCGATCGTCCGGAGCCTGCGGAGGAGGAGATGCGCTGGTCCTCGGTGGTACCCTCCTATCATCCGGACGTGGCGGGACGATACTTCTCGACACGTCAGCACCCGCAGGTCCAGGAATACCTGCAGAGCCACCGGGAAGAGCTGGAGGAGACGGGACTGGACCGTTCTCAGATGCGCGCCGTCGACGACTTCATCAACGGGGAGCGGTCGGTGACGGAGATCCGGGGGCGGGTGGCCGCTCTTACCGACAGCTGGCCCGGTGTGGAACACATCGCCGCCTACCTGGAGGTCCTGGAAGCAGCGGGCTGGGTGGTCCTTGAACGATAGGGGATACCCTGCTCCTGGAATAGGCGGAGATGGAGGTCGCCTTGGGATCCGCTTGCGGCGGCCTGTCCGGGACCGCACTCGTCTTCAGTCCCATCCCCCGGGGTACCGAAGGAAGTAGACCTGGAGGTCCCCCTCCCCGGAGGCGGTGTGTCCGATCACAGCGAACCCGCCGTCGGGTACGGGACAGACGGTGTATCCCAGGCTGTTCTCGCCGGCAGCGTACGTCCCGGTCCGCCGCAGGCTCCCGTCGGGATCCAGCTGCACGGTCAGGACCGAGGAGGTCCCCCCGGCGTCCAGGCTGAGACCGGTGAGGGCGAGATACCCCTCCGATGTGAGGCAGCCCGTGAGGGTCCGGTTCACCCCCGGTATCGTGACCGCCCGCTCTCCCGCCACCTCCCCTTCTCCATCGAGGAGGAGGACCCAGGGATCGTGCATCTGCGACCCGTGCTCCCCGGTGTATCCGGTGACCAGGTAGCCGTCCGGGAGGGAGGTGATATGGTGGGCGACATCGAGACCCTCCCCCCCGCGGGCCTCGGCACGCAGGATCTCGCCCTCCGGTGTGAAAGTCATCAGGAGGGCGTCCTCCTCCCCCGACCCCCGGCTGGTGGTCATCCCCACGGCGAGGAGGGCCCCGTCCTCCCGTGCGGCGACGGAGAAGAGCCGGTCCTCCCCCTCTCCTCCCCACCGCCGCTCCCAGAGGAGATCCCCCTCCGGACCGGCACGCAGGAGAAAGACGTCGCGCTCCCCCGAGCTCCGGGTGGTGGTCTCCCCCGCCATCACCACCCCTCCGTCCGGCATCAGCTTCCCCGACCAGGCATACTCTTCGGCCTCGCCGCCGTACGCCTTCCTCCAGAGCTGCTCTCCCCGGGAATCCGCCCGAAGGAGCATCATGTCGTGCAGCCCGGCCCCTGAGCTGGCCGTCGTACCCACCACGAAGAACCCCCCCTCCTCCAGGGGGATGACGCACCATCCCCAGTCCCGCCGGGCCCCGCCGTGGGCGCGGCGCCAGCGCGGCCGTCCATCCGCTTCCAGCACGGCCAGGAGCACGTCGTCGTCCCCCCGCCCCTCCTCCTGCCAGATCCCCGTCACAGCGAACGTACCGTCGGGAAGCGGCGCGATGTGCACACCCCGGTCCCGGGAACGATCACCGAAGGTGGTGACACGGGCCTGCTGGGCCGAAAGGTGGGCGGAGGGCATCAGGAGAGCGAGGAAGAGGAGGACGGGAAGGGGGAGGAATCTCATCGCAGAGGCTCCTGGCCGAGTCTCTTGGTGACAGTCCCCGTGCGGGAGGAGTATACGCCCGGACCGCTTTCGGCGGCAATCGGGGCCCGCCCAGGGAGACATGCTGCTGCGGCTTGCCCGACCCGGATATTTCGGATAGATTGGTCCGGTACTCGCATCGAGCGCGAGACGACCCGCCGACAGGCAGTATCTGAGACCGGGAAGGATCCATGTCCCTGCGACTCGCCGTGCTTGCAAAGCAGGTACCCGACACCTCGGAGGTCACCGCGGACGCCATGAAGGCGGACGGGACGGTGAACCGCTCCGCCCTGCCTACCATCGTCAATCCTGAAGACCTGAACGCGCTGGAGATGGCACTGCGGATAAGGGAACGGATGGGCGGTGAGGTCCACGTGCTGACCATGGGACCCCCGGCTGCCGCCGACCTGCTCCGGGACGCACTCTACCGGGGTGCAGATCGGGGCATCCTCATCACCGACCGCAGGGCGGCCGCCAGTGACACCCTCGCCACCTCCTACATCCTGGCCCGTGCCGTGGAACACCTGGACGAGGTGGACCTGGTGCTCTGCGGCCGGCAGGCCATCGACGGCGACACCGCTCAGGTAGGTCCCCAGACCGCAGAGAAACTTGGCCTTCCCCAGCTCACCTACGCCGAGGACCTCGTGGAGGTCACCCCCACCCGTCTGACCGTGCGCAGGAAGATGGGAGACGCCGAGGAGGTGGTCTCGGCCCCCCTGCCCTGCCTTGTGACCGTGACCGGCGAGGCGAACACCCCTCGCCCCCACGGTGCGCGGCGCCTCATGATCTACAAGCGGGCCAGGAGTCCCCTGGAAGTCGAGCAGGAAATGGGCCGCGACGGGGACCCAGGTGCCGTCATCGAACATCTCCGCTCCGCCGGGCTGCTCCTGGAACAGTGGGACCTGGACGAGATCGGCGCCGACCTCGCCTGGTGCGGACGCGACGGCTCCCCCACCAAGGTGAAGCGGGTCCAGGGGATCGTGCTGAAGGGGGAGGGCCGGACGCAGGTCGAACCCAGCCGCGAGGGTGTCCGCGAACTGGTCCACGAGCTCATCGTCGACCACACCATCGGATGATCAGATGATCGATGTGAATCGAGAAGGTGAGGTTTGGGTGGCGGCTGAGATGGGAGACGACCGCCCGGCGGACGTGTCCCTCGAACTCCTTGGGAAGGCCCGGGAGCTGGCGGACCGCCTCGGGGTGCCCCTGGCCGCCGTCCTGATGGGCCACCAGGTCCGGGAATCCGCCCCGACCCTGATCAACCACGGCGCCGACCGGGTCTACCTGGCGAATCACCGCCTGCTGGACCCCTATCAGACCAGCGCCCACGCCCGGGTGCTGATCGACCTGATCCGCGAGCACCGTCCGCAGATCCTCCTCTATGGGGCCACCTCTGTGGGGAGAGACCTGGCTCCGCGGGTGGCCAGTGCGGTGAAAGCGGGGCTGACAGCCGACTGCACCGACCTGGAGATCGGGTCCCATCGTGAACCGGGAGGGGCGGAATACGAGGACCTGCTGCTCCAGATCCGCCCCGCCTTCGGCGGCAACATCATCGCCACCATCGTGAACTTCGACCGCTGGCCGCAGATGGCCACCGTCCGCGAGGGCGTGATGCCCCTCCAGGAACCGGATTACTCCCGGCGGGGGGAGATCATCCCCGTCCCGGTCGAGCTCACACCTGCGGATGCCGCTGTCGACCTCATCTCCCGTACCGTCCATGCCCGGGGGGGGCAGCTCAAGGGGGCCAGGGTCGTGGTAGCGGGAGGGGCCGGCATGGGGAACCGGGCGGGGTTCGACCTGCTCTGGGAACTGGCGGGCGCGCTGGGAGGTCAGGTCGCCGGCAGCCGGGCCGCAGTGGATGCGGGCTGGGTCGACGCAGGGCGTCAGGTGGGGCAGACCGGACTCACGGTACGGCCGGCCCTGTACATCGCAGCAGGCATCTCGGGTGCCGTCCAGCATCTGGCGGGCATGAGTGAGGCCAAGAAGATCATCGCCATCAACATCGACCCCGAAGCCCCCATACTCGAGGTGGCCAACTACGGGATCGTCGGCGATGCGAAGAAGGTGGTCCCCATGATGATCGAAGCCGTGAAGGCGAGGGTGTAGCGGGATGGGCAACTACTTCACCGAGAACCGGGACATACTCTCCTACTTCCAGCAGGAAGAGATGGAAGCACTGGCCGACCTGGTGGAAGGAGACTACCGGGAGGCAGAGGAGTACCGCTGGGCCCCCCGGAGCGCAGAGGACGCCGTGGACTCCTGGCGTCACGTACTGGAGAGCCTGGGCGGTCTGTGTGCCGATTTCATCGCCCCCCGGGCAGAGGAGGTGGATCGGGTCGGATGCCGCCTGGACGAGGAGGGGGCCGTCCACCTGGCACCCGGCACGGCAGAGGACCTCGACATGCTCACCCGGGCCGAACTCATGGGGTTCACCCTCCCCCGGCGCTACGGCGGCCTCCATATGCCTGGGACGATCTACACCGTGGCCATCGAGATGGTGAGCCGGGCGGACGCCAGCCTGATGAACCTCTTCGGCCTGCAGGGTGTGGCGGAGACCATCAACGACTTCGCCGACGACGAGATCAAGGAGGAATACCTCCCCCGCTTCGCCCGGGGGGGTGTCACGGGGGCCATGGTGCTCACCGAGCCGGATGCCGGCTCCGATCTCCAGGCGATCCAGCTCCGGGCCCGCCAGGACGAGGAGGGAATGTGGCGCCTCAACGGGGTGAAGAGGTTCATCACCAACGGGTGCGGCGAGGTGCTGCTGGTGCTGGCGCGCTCGGAGCCGGACCGGGCGGGTGCCATGGGTCTCTCGCTCTTCCTGGTGGACCAGGGGCCCGCGGTGAAGGTCCGACGCCTCGAGGAGAAGCTGGGGATCCACGGCAGCCCGACCTGTGAGCTGCAGTTCGACAACACCCCTGCCCTCCTCATCGGCAGGCGGCAGCGGGGCCTCATCACCTACGTGATGGCCCTGATGAACGGGGCCCGGCTGGCGGTGGCGGCCCAGGCCGTCGGTATCGCCCAGGCGGCCCTGGAATCCGCCCTCGAGTATGCCAGGGTACGGAAACAGTTCGGCAAAGCCATCATACGGATCCCGCCGGTGGCCGACATGCTCATGGACATGACCCTGGATGTGGAGGCGGCCCGGGCCCTGGTGTATGAGACCAGCAAGGTGGTGGATCGGGCCCGGGCTGCTGACCGGACGGGTGATAAGAAGGAAGCCAAGCGGCTCGACCGGCTGGCTGGAGTGCTCACCCCCTTCTCGAAGTACTACGCCGGGGAGATGAGCATCAGGGTGGCCAACGAAGCGGTCCAGATACTCGGAGGGTCGGGCTACATGAAGGACTACCCGGTGGAACGCTATCTCCGAGACGCGCGGATCACCACGATCTACGAGGGGACCAGTCAGCTCCAGGTGGTGGCCGCGATACGGGGGATCACGAGCGGCATCGTCGAGGACCACTTCCGCGAGCTGCACGCCGGGCTCGAGGGGAGCGGGGTGAAAGGGGTCCTCCCGACCCTGGGAAAGGCACGGGAGGCCCTTTCGGGAGCGGTGGCCTTCGTGAAGGAGGAAGAAGACCCGGACTACCTCGAGCTGGCTGCCAGGGACCTGGTGGACCTGGCCATCCACATCTTCATCGGGTACGTACTCGCCGGCCAGGCCCGGGACAGTTCCCGGAAGAGGAGACTGCTCGACCGGTGGATGGACAGGGTCTCCACCCTCTCCAGCAGGGTGCCGGAGAAGGTGATGGACCCGGTCCGCACCGGTCTCCACGATGCAGGGACGATCATCGATGGCGGGTGAGATCCACGATTTCCCTGGCCATGGTCGTGAGATGAGGTATGTTAAGTGCTCAGGCGCTACGTAGAAGCGGTACCCGAGGCAATCGAAGGCACGGGGATTCTATTCAGCCCGTGTCTTTTTTTCTTCCGGGTGTTCAACGCGAACACGCAGTCCTGCAAGCCGGTCAGGTGACCGGTGAAAACACGAGCTATCCAGCTCAATTGATTAAGGAAGTAAGCAAAGTGGCAAAAGGCACAGTGAAGTGGTTCAACGATTCCAAGGGCTTCGGATTCATCACCCCCGACGATGGTTCGAAGGACTGCTTCGTACATCACTCGGCCATCATCGGTGAGGGCTTCAAGAGCCTCAGCGACGGCCAGGAAGTCGAATTCGACGTCGTCCAGGGCGACAAGGGCCCCGCGGCAGAGAACGTGCGGGCGCTCTAAGCACCGGCACACAGCAAGAAGGGGAAGCCCCCGGGACCACGTCCCGGGGGCTTTTTTTTGACTGCCCGCGCCGTCGGTGCCCCCGAGGGGGTCAGAGTGCCTGCCGGAAGACCACCCGGAAGTGGTGGCCGTAGATGGCAAGGGTCACAGCCAGGGGCACCAGGCTCGGTCGGTGCGTGGCGGTCCAGGCCAGGAGTCCCCAGTAGTGCCGTCTTCCCTTCTCCCGGACCCCCAGGACCCAGATGGAGCGGAGGAACGCCTTGATATCCCGCCAGGAGACCTTCCATGTCCCGGGCCCTTCCGGACGGTATTCCCGCAGGAAGGTCCGCACCCGCTGATAGTAACCGCGGTGGGAGTAGATCTTCTTCAGCACGCTGCGATATCCGTCCCGAAGTGTCTCGAGGGGCAACCGGGTGACGATGTTGGTCGAGAAGTCCGTGTTGTTCCCGCTCCATTCCGTCCGGATCCGATCCTCCCCGGCCAGCCGCTTGTAGAGCCTGCTCATCTTCGGGGCGCTCAGCAGCCCCACCATGGCGGTGACGATGCCGCTCTCCTGGATGAAGCGTGCCATCCGATCGAAGATGTTGGGCGGGTCGGAATCGAATCCGAGGATGAACCCTCCCTGTACCTGGAGGCCGTGGTGATGCATCCGCCGGACCGATGCCAGGAGGTCCCGGCCGCGATTCTGCTCCTTCCCGCATTCGGCGAGACCGTCCTCACTGGGCGTCTCGATCCCCACGAAGACCGAGTTGAACCCCGCCTTCACCATGAGATCCATGAGTTCCGGATCGTCAGCGAGGTTCACCGAGGCCTCGGTGTTGAAGGAGAACGGCCTCCGCTGCGATCGGTTCCAACGGGCCAGGGCGGGGAGCAGGTCCTCCTTAAGCCGTCGCCGGTTGCCTATGAAGTTATCATCCACGAAGAAGACGCTCCCCTTCCATCCCTGGTCCCTGAGCGTGTCCAGCTCGTCCAGGACCCGACCCGTCTCCTTGATCCTCGGCCGGTGTCCGAGGAGTGCCGTGATGTCGCAGAACTCACAGTCGTAGGGACAGCCCCGGGAGTATTGGAGACTCATGGAACCGTACTGCTTCATCGCCACCAGGTCCCACCTCGGGACAGGGGAATCGCTCATCTCCGCGAACCCGTCGCTCTCGTACCGGTGCCTGGCACACCCCCGTTCCAGGTCTCTCAGGAAAGGGGGGAGCGTGATCTCCGCCTCGTTCAGCACCAGGTGGTCGACATCATCGTACGCATCCGGCGAAGCCGTGAAGAGCGGTCCCCCCACCACGGTCCTCTTGCCGCTCTCCCCGCACCGTTCCAGCACCTGACGCACGGACTCCTGCTGGACCTCCATGGCACTCACCATCACCAGGTCGGCCCAGGCGAGGTCGTTCTCCGTCAGCGCCTGGATGTTCAGGTCGACCAGCCGGAGGTCCCACTCCTCGGGCAGCATCGCCGCCACGGTGACGAGCCCGAGGGGAGGGTAGGCGGCCTTCCGCGAGATGAACTCCAGGGCTGCCCGGAAGCTCCAGAAGGTCTCCGGATAGGCGGGATAGACCAGCAACGCGCGCACGGCCGCGTCCAATCCGAGGGCAGATAGGAGGACCCGCGGACATCCAGCCCTCGGCTGATGAGCGCGGCACTCGGTTCTCGATGGCATCCTGTAGGATGGAAAGTCCCTTCAGGGCTGTATATATTAGCACACCCTGAAGGAGGATGGCCAGCCGGCCAACGTGTTCGCCGGGAGGGGGGGGACCCCATGGAAGCTCCAGAGGAGGCACCCATGGAGGAGGGCCCGCGATCCTCCCTGCTCGGGGACCCCAACCTGTACGTCATCTTCTCGGTGACCCTCACCGCGGTCCTGGGGGTCTCCAGCATCACGCCCGCTCTCCCGAAGGTGATGCGGGCGCTGGACACCGGTCCCGGGAGCATCGGCCTGCTCATCACAGCCTTCACCCTCCCGGGCCTGGTCCTGACGCCGCTCCTGGGGGTGCTGGCCGACCGGTTCGGACGCAGGGTCGTACTGGTCCCCTCCCTGCTGCTCTTCGCCCTGGCGGGCACGGCCTGTGCCTTCGCCAGGGATTTCAGCCTGCTGGTGGGACTCCGGTTCGTCCAGGGGATGGGGGCCGCCTCCCTGGGTTCGCTGAACGTCACCCTGATCGGCGACCTCTACGAGGGCACCCGCCGGGCGGCCGCCATGGGCTACAACGCCAGCGTGCTCAGCGTGGGGACCGCCTCCTACCCCGCCATCGGGGGCGCCCTCGCCACCCTCGCATGGTTCTATCCCTTCGCCCTGCCCGCCCTGACCCTGCCCGCAGCCCTGCTGGTCCTCTTCGGCCTGGACAACCCCGAGCCGGAGAGCGAACAGACCTTGAAGGAGTACCTGGAGCGGGTCGTCGAGATCCTGCGGGACCGGAGGGTGGTCGGGATCCTGACAGCCACCGTCGTGACCTTCGTGCTCCTCTATGGGAGTTACCTCACCTACTTCCCGCTGCTCATGGACGCTTCTTTCGGACTCTCCAGCCTGTACATCGGCCTGATCCTCTCCTCCATGTCGCTGACCACCGCTCTCACCTCGGCCCAGATCGGACGCCTCGCCCTGCACTTCCGCCCCCCGGTGATGGTGGCATGGGGATTCGGACTGTACGGGGCGGGGCTCCTGGTCATGGCGCTGGTCCCGGTGGCATGGATGCTCCTCCTCCCCGCGGTGCTCTTCGGGGTTGGACACGGGCTCAACTTCCCCAACCTGCAGACCCTGCTGGCCGAACTGGCACCCCTGGAGTACCGGGGTGCCTTCTTCTCGGTGAACGGGCTGGCCCTGCGTGGGGGTCAGACGGCAGGGCCCCTGGTCATGGGACTCCTGTATGCGGCAGCGGGCAGCGGCGCACCCTTCTACGGCGGTGCGATCCTGGCCCTGATCATGGTCCCCGCGGCCCTCTTTCTCCTCGGGACCATCCGGCCCGACGGCTGAGCCCCCTCCCCGCCCCCCTAACTTTCTTCAGGGATCTCCCCCGCCCGGCTGAGCCCGAACTTCGCGGCGATGGGTGCGGTGAGTTCGAAGAGTATGGTGGAACCGATGATGGTGTTCATGATGAGAGGTCCGCTCTGCCTGAACCCGGCGGTCTCAACGACGGTGAGCGCCAATCCGATGGATACCCCCGCCTGCGGAAGGAGACCCAGTCCCACGTTGCCCCTCACTTCGGGAGGTGAATCGCCTATCCAGGTCCCCGCCATCGCACCCGAGTACTTGCCCGCCATGCGGAGCACGATGTAGGCGGCGATGAACCCGAGCGAACCGAAGAAGACGTCGAAGTGGAAGTGCACGCCGGCCAGGGTGAAGAAGATGAGAAAGATGGCCTCACGGATGTGGTCCATGGGCACCAGGAAGACACGTGTATGCTGGTGAGCGAGACACTTCGCGACGAAGCCGAGGAGCATGCAGGCGAGGAGGAAGGAGAAGTGGAAGCGCGATGCCAGGCCGAGGGTGAGGAAGATGAATCCGAGGATCAGGGGGAGACGGAGGTCCCCGCTCTTGACCCGGATCCCGAAGCCGCCCAGCAGGACACCCAGGAGAGAGCCCGCGGCAACAGCCAGTCCGATCTCCCACAGGACCGTCAACCAGGGACTCTCGCCCGAACCCCCGCCGGCGAGGGTGAGCACCAGCGCGACCGTGACGATGGCGATCATGTCGTCGATGGCCACCAGGCTTATCAGCGTGCTGGTCAGAGGACCTTCCGCACCGTATTCCTCGATGACGGCGATCGTGGCCGCCGGGGCGGTGGCCGTGGCGATGGCACCCAGTACGAGGGCGGTCTGGAAGGTGACCTGTTCGAACAGGAACAGTCCGGCGGCCCAGAGCCCGAGGCTCACCACCAGGATGGCTCCCATCGACTGGCCCAGGACACCGCCGAGGATGCTCCCCCTCTGTTCCCGGAGCCAGTCGGTCTCGAACTCGGTTCCCACCAGGAAGGCGATGGCCCCAAGGGCGATGTCCGTGAGGGTCGAGGACCATCCTGTGAAGCGGAAGTCGAGGAGACCGCCGAGGAGTTCAACGGAGAAGAGTGCGCCGACGAAGACGTAGGAAGCCACCCGCGGGATCCCGACCCGCTCCCCCAGCCTTCCGGCTGCGAACCCGACGGTCATGAGCAGACCGAGCGATGTCAGATGGGCCACTGCAGACCCCCTCCACTGGCATGCGGGATCCCCGGGATCCCCCTCTACGGACTCCATCGACAATATGAGGGGGTCGGGCGGTCCTCCTCAGCCTTTCTTGCGCCTGGGGGGTGTCCGATAGCCGGATGATGCGTCCTGTCTTGCCTTGACCCGGAAGACCATGCTCCGCATCACATACGGTCCCCCGATGCGCGCCGGGAGACCGAAGGAGGGATCCAGGGGCGGCGGCAGGCAGGTGAAACAGTCCCGCAGGGGAACAGGATGGGGACCACGGAGGTGATGCCCGGTGCATCGGCCGCCGCTGTGGCACCGACCTTCATCGTCTCTCCTCTCCCGTATCATCTCCGGCTTCTTCCTCCTCTTCATGATGCAGGACCACGATGACAGGACACCGGGTCTTCGCGATGATGCCTTCGTGGATCTCACCGAAGACCTTCCCCTTCATGGTGGCCTTCTCCGCCCCGATGATGATGACGTCATAGTGCTCCGAGAGGTCCGCCACCTCCTCGACCACCCCATCCGCTTCGATGCTCTCCACGTCGATCTCCTGCACCTCGAGACCCGCTTCCTCGAACGCCCTGCTGAAGGGATCCGTCCAATCGGGGCGTCCCTCCTTCCCGACGGCTTCCTCCATCCGAAGGAGGGTGACCGAGATGCCCCCCTCCTCCACGATCTTCGCCGTGAAACCCGCGATGAGTCGGGGCTGCTGGGTCTCGCCGTGCAGGGGGATGAGCAGGCTCGAGATGCGCTCCACCGGTCTGCTGGTCAGAACCGCGTCGCAGCGCTGCTGCTCGATGATCTCTCCGATGCTCCCTGCGAGACTGGAGGTGAAGACCAGCTTCGTGTCCACCTCCGCCTTTTCGGGCATCTCATCCGCCACCCGTTCCAGGGCCTCCCGGGCCTCCTTTTCGTATTCCTCCCTCGCCTGTTCCGGGGATGTCTGGTCCGGGACGACCCGGTATCCCATGAGAAGCACTTTAAGCTCGCTGAAGGTGTCCAGGAGGGCCTTGGGCAGCGGCCTGGGATCCGGGACCTCCATCACGATCAGGAGCCGGGGCCGGGTGAACTCGAAGGCGGGTGTCATGGTCCTCCTCCCTCTTTGGATCTCGCTTCCTCTCCGCCGGCAGCCGAGACGAACATGTGCCAGATCGACGCCAGGAACACGATCCCCGCACCGGCCGCCATCGATTCCCACTGCATGAAACCGATGAGCCCGAAGGCCGTCGCAGCTCCCAGGAGGGGGAGCGCGGGATGACCGGGTATGCGGAAGCCGGGACGGTACCAGGGGGGGGCCTCACCCCGAAGCCGTACCAGAGCGAGACAGATCAGCCCGTATATGACCAGGTGGAGCACCGATGCGATCTCAGCCAGGATGTCGATGCGCCCGGCCGCGGCCAGCAGTCCGATCGGGACCCCCGCCCCCAGGATGGCGATGTGGGGCGTCCCGAAGCGGTCATGGACGGCTGCGACGGTCCCGGGCACCACCCTGTCCCTGCTAAGGGCGAAGAGGGTGCGGGAAGAACTCAGGACCGAGGCGTTGGCGCTGGAGAGGGTGGCCAGGAGTCCCGCGACCAGTACGCTCGTCGCCCCCGCGGGTCCGGCGATGACACGGGCCACCTCTACGAAGGCCGTCTCCTCCAGCTCGCCCAGCCGCTGCCACGGCAGTGCGCTTGTACTGATCACCAGGGTCAGGACATAGACCAGCACCACGATGACCACGCTCCCGATGAGGGCCGCCGGGAGGTTCCGCTCCGGCCTCTTCACCTCCTCGCCCACGTTGGCGACCTGTACGAAACCAAGATAGGAGGTGAACACCAGTGCCGCGGTCTGGAAGACGGGGAGGACCCCCCTCGGGGTCCAGGAGCCCGCAGGAAGACCGAGCCCGTCCGGTTTGATGAGGCGGTAGACCCCCCACCCCACAAGCGTCCCCAGTACCAGCAGGAGCAGCCCCACCACCACGCTCTGGAACGCACCGGCATGCCGGGTCCCCACCACGTTGATGAGTATGAGAACAGCGGCTGCCGCCAGCCCGAGGAGCCCGGGGGAGAAACCCGGATCCGCACCAACGCCCCCGAGGATCTCCCGTGAGTAGGCTCCGAAACCGGCCAGATAGAAAGCTGCCGCGAAGATCAGACCGACCCACTGAGCGAGGCCGGCGAGGGTCCCGGCGAACGGGCCCAGACCGCGACGGATGAAGTGATATCCCCCTCCGCTCCTCGGCAGGGCGGTAGCGAGTTCCGAAGCGGGAAGGGCCACGAGCAGCGCCGCGATCCCGCCGAGGGCGAAGGAGACCGACGCGGCGGGTCCGGCCCGTCCCGCGGCCAGCCCCGGGAAGACGAAGACGCCCGCCCCGATCATGGTGCCCACTCCGATGCTGAGGGCACCGGGCAGGCCCAGGGTGCGTTCGAGCTGGGCTTCTTCGCCGCGGGCACGGTCCGATGCCTCGGAGGAGGAAGCCTGTACCTCTCCCCGCGCTCCCGGCCCCTCCTGCCCTCTCTGCCGATCCTCTTCGGGGTGATTCATCTCTGTACACAAGGTAGGTGAGTGACCGCTCTGACGGCAGGGAACAGTTCGGAACAAACGGTCGACTCGCGGGTCCCCGGGGATACCCTGGCGGGTCAGCTGCGGTCCTTCCGCTCTTCCTCGGGGAGGGGATCCGGCTGCGGTACGGCGGGATCACTCAGGAAGGTCAGGACCTTCCCCTCTGCCCACCGCCACCACCCCTGGAAGGCAAGGCCTCCCTGCCCCTCCACTGTGAGATGCTTCCACGTACCGGGGCTCCCTCCCTCCAGACCGCGGGGGAGTACCGCCCACTGCAGGGGGTCCTGCCGCAATCCCTGGCGGAGCACCTTCAGCGCGGATTCCTTGGCGCTCCAGTAGAGGTTGGCCAGCAGATCCCTTCGTCCCTCCGGCGCGGACCTGAGGGCCTCCCGCTCCGGAAGGTTGAGGTAGTCCCGGACGAAGGCACCGCTTCGCGGCTCGATGTGCTCGACATCACAGCCCGGCGAGATATCGGGACCGGTCACCACGCTCAGCCCCACTCCCTCACGATGGCTCAGCGATAGGCGCACGGGGAGCGGTTCGCCCCGATGATACGCTTCCGGTGCCCCGTCCCCCGCTGCCCGGATCTCGATCTCCGAGGGCTGGATGCCTCCACCCTTCATCCGGAGGTACGCCGCTACGGCCCCCTTGGCCGTCCACCGTCCCAGCAGCCACTCCTCCCGGCGTTTCGGGAAGTCCAGCCCCTCGAGCACCTCCTGCTCAGGGCCCGTCAGCCAGTCCGCCCCTTCGCCCACATCTTCCGTCCTGCAGGCACGCCACCAGGCTCCGGTCGGTTTCGAGGGAGAACCGCTCATCCCACCACGTACCTGAGCGGGGCGAGCAGTTCCTCGGGCAGGGTATCGGGCAGGGCCGCCGTCCGGTAGCCGGACAGGCGCAGCCTCACCCTGCCGGAACCGTCGATGACCTCGGCTCCGAATCCCTCCGGGTCCGCAGCTCGGACCAGGGCGGTCCATTCCCCCCCCTCCTCCTCCACCGACCCGAAGAACTCCAGCCGGTCGATGCGTGAGGGGAGCCCCATGCGTCCCTCATCCGCCATCTCACCCAGTCCGGCGGTCTGGAAACAGAGTTCGACGAGCCGCGGTGCGGCTACCGTCTTCTCTCCCTCCGGCCGGTGGCTGGGCCCCAGCCCGTCGGCGAAACGACCCACGATCTCGTCACCCTGCCGCCAGCAGTCCGCGAGCACCCGATAGGCGGGACCGTGGAAGTAGACACGATAGATGTCCTTCGTCCCGACCGTCTTCTCTCCTTCGGGCGGCACATCGTGGTATCCCCCGCTCTCGGGTCTCTCGGGCGCCAGCACCACCCGAGAGGTGAAATGAGTGGTGACCTCCGGCTCCTCCCGGCCGTGGAGGGTGCGGGAACCCTCCAGGACGCAGTGCGCGATCACCCGCTCCCCGTCGGCTCCGAACCGGACACGGACCCGTACGGTCCTCGGCTCTCCTCGATAGAACTTGAAGGGGGCCTGGAACTCCACATCCTCCACCGCCTCCACCTCCATGCCGGGATAGAGCAGGCAGGCGGCCTCGGTCATGGCCTCGATCCCCATCACGCCCGGCAGCACCGGGGTGCCGTCGATCCGATGATCGTCGAGGAAAGGCTGTTCCTCGGGGTCGAGGTCCGCTTCCACGGTGAGTCCTCCGTGGAGGAACATGCCCTCCGCCCGCTGGACCATGACCCCCGAGTCCTCGACCCGCCCGGCGACCTCTCCTCCGGGGGAGACGTCCAGCCCCCCATCGGGGCCGGACTCCTCGAGCATCACGCCCAGCGAGTCCGCGACCACCACCTCGCCCCTCCGGGCCCCGGCGGTGAGTTCGCGCCGTATCCAGGGGATCCCCGCCTCGGGGGGCAGCATATCGATGCCCGCCTCTCTCATGACCGTCGGGATGCTGCCACGGGTGGCCATGCCGATCCCGCTCCAGGCGGTCCAGTCCATGGCCAGCCCTCTCGTATCGGGCCGCCTGTTCCGGAAGGAGGAGATGCTCTTGCAGAGCAGGTCATTGGCCGCGCTGTAGTCGGTCTGTCCCATGTTGCCGAACCGGCCCGCGATGGAACTGAAGACCACCGCCGCACCCAGGGTCATCCCACCCAGGTTGGACATCACGTTGAACCAGCCGTCGCTCTTCACGTCGAAGACCAGATCGTACTCTCCGGGCTCCTTGTCAGGGAGGACGTGACTGATCTCCACCCCCGCCGCATGGAGCAGCACGTCCACCCGGCCGCTGCGTTCGGCGACGCGGGACATCACCCCGGCCATCGCCCCGGCGTCCAGCAGGTCCACGCTGTAGTAGTAGGCGGTCCCCCCGGCCTCCTCGACGGCCCGGATAGCCGCCAGGGCGGCTCGGAGGCGCTCCAGTCCGGTCAGTTCCTTCTCCACCATCGCCGGGGTGGCTCTGCCCTCCGCCTCCCTGATCCGCTCGAAGATCCTCCGTTTCAGCCCCTCCCGGTCTTCGGCGAACATCCTCAGGTCGAGGTCATCCGGATCCGGTTCCGGGGTGAGGTCCAGGAGATGGAAGATCCCGCCTGAGGCTGCGGCCAGGTCCGCGGTTATGGCCGAGGTGATGCTCCCGGCGGCACCGGTGACCAGGAACACACTCTCCGAGTCCAGGACCATGCCCTGACGACCGTCATCCACCGCCTGCTCCTCCAGGCCCACCGTCCATCGGCGGTCCTCGGAGTATCCCACCTCCACGACACCTGGGTCGGAGAGGGTCTCAGCGATGAGCCGGTCGGCGAGGGAAGCGGTCTTCCTGCTCGGGACGAAGTCCACCACTTTGACCAGCGCCTCGGGCTTCTCCCGCTTGTACGCCTTGGTGAATCCGGACACCCCTCCGCCCATCGGAGCCGCGGCCCCCTCCTCGTCGTAGCCGTGACACCCGCCCAGGCGGGTGCCCGAGACCAGGAAGGTCCCGGGACCGTCTATCTGCTCGTAGAGGTTGCGCATGGTGTGATAGAGGAGTTTCACCCGGGCCCGCAGGGACCTCCTCCAGCCCTCCAGGTCCATCTCCTCGACGGGGTCCTCGACGTCCATCGCGGGCAGCCAGTACACGCCGTGTACCGGACCCGCCCTCTTGAAGAGTTCCAGTCTGTCGGTCAGGTCCTCCAGCGGCGGATCCTCCGGAAGTCTCAAAACCTCCGTACCCCGGTCCTCCAGGCGGCCCACGAGGGCGTCCCCCACCCCGCCGGAATCACCCATGACCACAATCCTGCTCCCCTCGTCGAGGGCGACGCCTGTGGCGCGGCACAGGTCCAGGGCGGGCCTGAGACGGGGGACCGGGACCCGTCGGGGCAGGGTCTCCGCCTCCCCCATGCTCCCTTCGACCCCGTCCCCCGCAGGGGAGGCCGGAGCTGTCTCGCCGATACCCGCAGCCTCCTCATCACCTGTGACGGAGTCGGATGTGCCAGATCCCGCCAGCTCGGGCCGGCGGTCGTAGACGAACCCGATCACGTGCTGGAGGGTCGGGAAGTCCCGCAGCGCCAGGTCGTCCTCACGCGGGATGTCCCACTCCTCCCGCACCGCGGCGAACATCTCCGCCTGCTTCACCGTGTCGATGCCCAGGTCCGCTTCCAGGTCCAGGTCGGTGTCCAGCATGTCCGGCGGG
>JAWOFN010000098.1:0-8856 GCA_046497505.1 bacterium
CCTCGAAGAACTCGGTGTTCCCGCTGATGGTGTAGACCAGGCCCCGCCGCTCCCTCAGCGACTGGAAGAGCCGGCTGCTCATCCCCCCGGAGAGGACGTTCAGGAGTACGACCATCCCGAAGCGGTCCTCGTCGGTGTATCGCAGCCCCCTGCTCCCCGCAAGCATGTGGACCTGCGAGATGTCCCGACCATGCAGTATGTGTCCCGCACGGCCCGGAGGCGCAATCAATCCCCGGGACGCCACCGCTCCTTCCGGCAGATCGGTGAACGTCCGCTCGACCATCTCCACGATCCGTTCGTGCTCCAGGGAACCCGCCGCCGCCACCAGGAGACCGCCCGGGCGATAGCACCGGTGGATGAAGGACTGGAGGTCCTCGCGGGTCAGCGCGCCTACCGTCTCCTCACTGCCGAGTACCGGGTGCGCCAGGGGATGCTGGCCGTACAGGTCACGGTAGAAGAGTTCGGTCACCCAATCATCCGGGGTGTCCACGGCGGTCTTGATCTCTTCCTGGACCACCGATTTCTCCCGCTCCAGTTCCTCGGGATCGAGTCGGGGATGCTGGACCATGTCGCCCAGCACCTCCATGGCCACGTCCACATGGGTATCCAGTATGCGCGTGTAGAAACAGGTGTGGTCCTTCGAGGTGAAGGCGTTCATGTAGCCGCCCAGGCGTTCCAGCTCGTAGGCGATGTCGAAGGCGGAACGTTCCGGGGTGCCTTTGAAGAACATGTGCTCGATGAAGTGGGCCGCCCCCTCGGTCCCCTCCGCCTCGTCCCGGGAGCCCGCGCGGGACCACACGCCCAGTGCCACCGAGTGGACATAGGGGAGCGCCTCGGTCACCACGGTGAGTCCGCTCTCCAGTACCGTGGTCTCGTAGCGGTCCGTGTCCGGGACCCTGGAGGAGGATTGGTTCATGCTTTCTCCCTGCGGCGTTGAACGGGGCCGGAACGCGAAGGGGCCCCGAAGGGCCCCTCAGCGTCCCGTTCTAGCGAGGCACCTTCGAGATGAAGATGCTGTCCTCGCCGATCTCACGGATCGTCTCCTTGAGACTCAGTTTGATCTTCCCGCCTTCCTCGATGCCGATGCACTTGACCCGGACCTTGTCCCCTTCACGCAGGACATCCTCGGTCTTGTCCACGCGGCCCTCCGCGAGCTCGCTGATGTGACAGAGACCGTCCTGGTTGGGCAGGATCTCGATGAATGCGCCGAACTTGACCACGGTCTTGACCGTGCCCTCATAGATCTTCCCGGGCTCGGCTTCCTCGACCATGGAGGAGACCATCTTGAAGGCCTGCTCGGCGCCGTCTTTCTCCACCGAGGCGATGGTCACCAGACCGTCGTCGTCGATGTCGATCTTCACGCCCGTGGCCTCCTGGATCGACCGGATCGTCTTCCCGCCGGGACCGATGATGTCACCGATCTTCTTCGGGTTGATCCGCATGCTGATGATCCGCGGAGCGTTCTCGCTCAGTTCGGCACGGGGCTTCTCGAGCGCGCCGGCCATGGCGTCCAGGATGTGGAGCCTGGCGGCCCTCGCCTTCTGCAGGGCTTCGGCCATCAGTTCGGAGGAGAGCCCCGAGATCTTGATGTCCATCTGGATCGAAGTGATACCTTCACGGGTACCGGCCACCTTGAAGTCCATGTCGCCCAGGTGGTCCTCGGTCCCCGTTATATCGGTGAGGACGGTGGTCTTGTCCTCGCTCTTGATCAGCCCCATCGCCACACCGGCCACCGCCTCACGGATCGGTACGCCTGTGTCCATCAGGCTGAGGGAACCGGCGCACACCGTTGCCATGGAGGAGGAGCCGTTCGACTCCAGCACATCGCTCACGATGCGGATCGTGTAGGGGAAGTACTCCTCGGTGGGGATCACCGGTCGGAGGGCCCGTTCCGCCAGGGCACCGTGGCCGATCTCACGACGTCCCGGACCCCGGATGGGCCGTACCTCGCCCACGCTGAAAGAGGGGAAGTTGTAGTGGAGCATGAACGACTTCCATGACTCCCCTTCCAGCTCGTCCAGCTTCTGTTCGTCCGCCTTGGTACCCAGGGTACTGACCGCCAGCGCCTGGGTCTGGCCCCGGGTGAAGATGGCGGAACCGTGGGTGACGGGGAGCACCCCCACTTCGCAGGTGATGTCCCGGACCTCGTCCGGCTGACGTCCGTCCACCCGCTTGCCCGTCTCCAGGACCGACTTCCGCATGTCCTCCTTCTGGATGTCGTGCGTGAGGTCCCAGACATAGCGCTGCTGGTCGGCGAACTCCTCGGCCGTGGCTTCCTTCACCTTCTCCATCACCGCGTCCATGGCGTCGTCCCGGGCCTGCTTCTCCTCCAGCTTGTTGGCGGCCAGGACGTCCTCGGAGACCAGTTCCTGCACCTTCTCGGCGAAATCATCCGAAGGCGTGATGGAGGTATACTCCATCTTCTCCTTCCCCACCTCGTCCTTCATCTCGTCGATGACCGCGACGATCTGCTTGATGTAGCCGTGGGCGAAGTCGAGGGCCTCCACGACCTCTTCTTCGGAGACCATCCGGGCACCGCCCTCCACCATCACGATGTTGTCGGCGGAACCGGCCACCACGAGTTCCAGGGTGCTCTCCTCGAACTGCGCGAAGGTGGGGTTGATCACGAGTTCGCCGTCCACCTTGCCCACGCGGACGCCCGCGATGGTCTTGGTGAAGGGTATGTCCGAGATGTTCAGGCTGGCGCTGGCCCCGATGAGCCCCAGGAAGTCCGCGTCGTTCTCCTGGTCGCTGCTGATGATGTTCACGTGGACCTGGGTCTCGTTCTGGAAATCATCGGGGAAGAGGGGCCGGATGGAGCGGTCGATCTGTCGGGCGGAGATGATCTCCTTCTCCCCCGGGCGGCCTTCCCGCTTGAAGAACCCGCCGGGGATCCTCCCCCCCGCATAGGCCTTCTCGCGGTATTCCACGGTGAGGGGGAAGAATGGCAGGTCCTTCGGCTTGTGCTGGGCCGTTGACGCTACCAGGACCACCGTCCCGCCGTACTGCACCCACACCGATCCCCCGGCCTGGCGGGCCACACGGCCCGTTTCGATGGTGAGGGTCCGCCCCCCGATCTCCAGCTCTTTCTTGACTATCATGGTATCGCACTTCCTTGTTTGATGGCGGCGGGACCGTCCCGCCTCCGCGGCCGCCGGCTCCTGCCGGCGGTGTTGAGATCCGACGGAGACCTTCCCCGCCGGGAGTCCTGACAGACATCCCCGCCCCTCACCCCATCGGGGATCGGGCCGGTTCGCCCGGCCTCACCGGATCACTTCCGAAGGCCGAGCTCCTCCAACAGGCTCTTGTAGCGTTCCGGGTCCTTACGGCGCAGGTAGTCGAGGAGCCGTCTCCTCTGTCCCACCATCTTCAGGAGTCCCCGTCGACCGGCATGGTCCTTCGGATGCTCCTTGAGGTGTCCGGTGAGATAGGTTATCCGCTCCGTGAGCAGAGCCACCTGGACCTCGGTGGACCCGGTATCTTCTCCCGTCCGGCCGAACTTCTCGATGAGCCCGGCCTTGTCTTCCTTCTTCAGCGGCACTCAGCGTACCTCCTCTGCGAGGATGCGTTTCGCTTCCGTGATATCCAGTCCGATCTGCTTCTGCAGCGCTTCCGGATGCTCGAACTTGATCTCCTCCCGCAGCCTGCGGAGGAACCGGAGTTCCAGCGACTCTCCGTAGATCTCCCCTTCGAACTCGAAGAGGTGTACTTCCACCGTCCTGCCCCTGGTCTCGAAGGTGGGCCGGGTGCCGATGCTGCACACCCCGCTCATCATCTCCTCCCTGACCCGGGCACGCACCGCGTACACGCCGTTGCCCGGGATGCACTTCTCTTTCGAGGGGGGCGCCAGGTTCGCGGTGGGGAAGCCCATCCGCGTACCCCTGCGATCCCCTTTCACCACATAGCCCACCATGCTGTAGGGACGTCCCAGCAGGCGGGCTGCCCTCTCCACGTCCCCGCCTTCCAGCTCCCGCCTGATCAGCGAGCTCGTGATGGCCTCGTCTCCCTCGGTGACCGCTTCCAGTACCTCGAGATCGAAACCCAGGCCGGGAGCCATCTCCCGGAGCAGTTCCGGACGTCCCCTTCTGCCCCGGCCGAAGGCATGGTCGTAGCCCAGCACCAGGTACTTCACACCGAGACGATCCACCAGGATGTCCCGGACGAAGTCCTCCGCCTCCACCTCGCTCAAGGCGCGGTTGAAGGGGAGGATCACCGTCGTCTCGAGTCCCTCCGCCTCCAGGAGGGGCAGTTTCTCCTCCCGCAGCGTCAGCAGCGGCGGCGCGCTCCCCGGTGCGATCACCCGCTGGGGATGCGGCTCGAAGGTGAGGAGGATGCCGGTTCCGTCCCGTTCCGCCGCTTTCTCCTGTACCCGGCCGATGAGGGCCTGATGTCCCCTGTGGATCCCGTCGAAGGACCCGATGGTCACGACCGGACCGGGCAGCGCCGGAGGACCGGGATCGAGGCCGACATAGACATCCATCCTCTTCAGCCTCCGTAGCCCCTGGGATCGGCGACCACCGTACGCGGCTGGAACAGCCCCTCCTGACCCACCACGACCAGCCGGCCCATGGCGATGAGGTCGTCCCGGCACACAGCGCCCACATACGAGAACTCGGCGGCATAGCGTACCGAGTCGGCGGGCAGCCTCAGTTCGTTCCCGTGGGTGATCCTCCGGGCCTGCGCGGAGGTCACTTCCACGATCATCTCCTTCGGGAACAGCTCGGCCATGGGTCGGACCCACTCCCGAACGTAGCCCTCACCTTCCGGATCCCCCAGAGGGAAGGCACGGCCCACCTCGAAGGGGCCGACGGAGGTCCTGCGCAGTTCCAGCAGGTGCCCCCCCACCCCGAGCTCCTCGCCGATGTCCCGGGCCAGGGCCCTCAGATAGGTCCCCGTCCCCACTTCGGCGGCGAAGTGCACGTCCGGGTTCTCGAACCCCTGAATCTCCAGGCGATGTATGACCACGTCCCTGGGTTCCAGATCCGGTTCTCCTCCCCGCCGTGCGATCTTGTAGGCGGGGGTGCCCTCAATCTTGACCGCGCTGAACTGTGGGGGGACCTGTTCCACCTCACCCGTCCACTCAGCGAACCGCTCCTCGATGTCCCCTTCGGTCACCCCGGCCAGGTCGCCGGGATCCGCCTCGAACTCCGCCTCGCCTGTCCGGTCACATGTGTTCGTCCGGGCACCGAGGCGCATGGTGCCCTCATAGCGCTTCCGGTAGTCCTCGAGGTAACGCATGAGGCGGGTCGCACGCCCCACCAGGAGGATGAGGAGCCCCGTGGCGAAGGGGTCCAGTGTCCCCGAGTGGCCCACCTTCGCCCCATGGAGGGCCTTGCGGACCCACCGGACGGCATCGAAGGATGTCCAGTCCTGGGGCTTGTCCACCAGGACGAAGCCGTCGAGATCCCTGTCCCGGCTCACTCCAGGTAGCCCTCCATGGCATCCAGCAGCTGCTTCTTCACTTCTTCGACCCCTCCACGGACCTCGCAGCCCGCCGCTTTGGCGTGCCCCCCTCCCCCGAACCCCTCTGCTACCTCTCGGACGTCCGCACTGCCCCGCGACCTCAGGCTCGCCCGCCACACTTCCCTGTCCGTCTGGCGCAGGAAAGCTCCCAGCTGCACCCCCTCGATCTGGACGGTGAAGTCCACGATACCCTCGGTGTCCATCTGGCCGTCGGGGGAGAACTCCCGAACCGTCTCCTGCGGCATCGTCAGCAAGCAGATCCTGCCGCCGAGGTGACGTTCCATGTCGGAGAACAGTCGCCCCAGGAGGCGGAAGAACGCTGCGGGACGCTCGAAATACACCTTCTGAGCCACCCTGCTCGGGTCCGCGCCCGCCTCCACCATCTCCGCTGCGGCCCGAAAACTGGGAGGGTCGGCGTTGGAGAACTGGAAGCGGCCCGTGTCGGTGAGCACCGCCGCGAACAGCTGGTCGGCGATCGCAGGAGAGATCGCCACACCGAGCGCGGCAGCCACCTTGAGGACCAGCTCCCCGCTGGAGGCGCGATCCGGTTCGAGGATCACGACGTCCCCGTATCCATCGTTCCCCGCGTGGTGGTCGATGTTCACCAGGACGGCCCCATCGGTGGTCCAGCGCCCCCTGGACTCTTCCACCGAACCCGCGCGGTCGATGCTCGAGGCATCCACGTAGATGATCATCTCGTAGGGGTCCTCCCGGGCCATCCGGTCGAACTCCTCATCGGGGCGGTGGACCGGCCCGTCCACCAGAAAGCGGTACTTCTGGGGGATCTCGTCATCCACCACCAGATCGGCTTTCCGGCCGGTGGCCGTGAGGATGTTCCTAAGGGCCAGCACCGAACCGATGGCATCTCCATCCGGGTGGATATGGGTGGTGAGCAGGATCCTGCGGACCGGCTCCAGCGCACTGGCGAGCGCCTCATATCCCTCAGTCTTCATCCCGGTCTTCCGTCGAAGGGTCCTCGTCCCGCTCTTCCGCGATCTCCTTGAGGAGCCGCTCCATCCGGAAGCCGCGGTCCACCGACTCGTCATACTCGAAGCGCAGTTCGGGGGTCTGCCGGATACTGATCTCCTCACCCAAACGCTTCCGGAGGTAGCCCGCTGCTGCCTGGAGTCCATCGAGGGACTCCTTCGGGTCCTGGTCCTCTCCCACGGTGAAGTAGATGTCGGCCACACTGTAGTCCTTGCTGGCCTCGACATCGGTGATGGTGACGAACCCGATTCGGGGGTCCCGGAGTTCCCGCTCGATGATGCCGCCGAGGATCTTCTGGATCTGGTCGTTGACGCGGTCGGTACGGTCGAAGGATCTCATGGCCTATCGGAACTCCAGGTCATAGCGCTGCAGATAGCAGGCGGGCTCCCGCTCGACCCGGTTCACGACCTTGCTCAGCACCGCGTTGGCGAAGGAGCGGTCGTTGGAGACCAGCGCCACCCCGAGGGAGGCCGTCTGGTGCAGGTCGTTGTGGTCGATCTCGGCCACACTCACGTTGAAGTCCTTCCTCAGGATGCTGCTGAGGTGCCGGATCACACTCCGCTTCTCCTTCAATGAGCGGCAGCCCGGCAGGTTCAGGTGCAGGGTCACGGTGCCAACGGTCATGCTCGCAGTCCCCGGCCTAGAGGGTCCGGGCGATCTCCTGCTGTTCGTAGACCTCCAGGACATCGCCCACCTTGATGTCGTTGAAGTTCTCCAGACCGACACCGCATTCGAAACCTTCCTTCACCTCACGCGCGTCGTCCTTGAAGCGCCTCAGACTGTCCACGTTCCCGTCGTAGATCACGACACCGTCCCGGACCAGCCGGATCTGGGCGTTCCGCCGGATCAGACCGTCGGTGACGTAGCAGCCGGCGATGGTCCCGGCTTTCGGGATGCGGAACGTGTCCCGCACCTCCAGGGTGCCCAGGACCTCCTCCTTGAGCTCCGGCTTGAGGAGTCCCTCCAGCCCCTTCTTGATCTCCTCCACCGCCTCGTAGATGATCTCGTAGAGGCGGATGTCCACACCCATCTGCTCCGCCGCCTCCCGGGCGTTCCGGTCGGGCCGGACGTGGAAGCCCACGATGATGGCGTCCGAGGTCTGGGCGAGGAGGACGTCGGACTCGGTGATGCCCCCCACCCCCTGGTGGATGACCTTCACCTGTACTTCCTCTGTGCTCAGTTTGTGGAGCGAGTCGCTCAGGGCCTCCACGGAACCATCCGTATCCCCCTTCACGATCATGGGCAGCTCGTTGAGCTCCCCGCTCTCCACCCGGGCCCGGACATCGGAGAGCGATGTCGCCTCCCGGACCGCGAACTCCTGCTCCCGCTTGATCTGCTGACGCTTCTGGGAGAGTTCCCGGGCCTCCTTCTCGTCTCCCACGGCGTGGAAGCCGTCACCGGGCTGGGGCAGACCGTTGAAGCCCACCACCACGACGGGCTGGGAAGGACCCGCATTTTCCACCCGCTTGCCCCGCTCGTCCATCATGGCCCGGACCCTTCCGGAGTGCAGACCGCAGAGGAAGGGGTCCCCCTCGGAGAGGGTGCCCTTCTCCACCAGGATCGTGGCCACCGGGCCGCGGCCCCGGTCCAGCTGGGCCTCCACCACCGTGCCCTTGGCGAGACCGGCGGCCTCCGCCTTGAGCTCGAGCAGGTCCGCCTGCAGGAGGATCATCTCGAGCAGCTTCTCTACGTTCTCCCCGGTCTTGGCTGAGACCGGCACGGCCACCACGTCCCCGCCGAAGTCCTCGACGATGACATTGTGCTGGGTGAGCTGCTGCTTCGCCCCGCCCGGGTCGGCGTCCGGCCGGTCGACCTTGTTGATGGCCACCACCATCGGTACCCCGGCCGCCTTGGCGTGGTTGATCGCCTCCACCGTCTGGGGCATCACCTTGTCGTCGGCAGCGATGACCAGCACCACGATGTCGGTGAGCTGGGCACCACGAGCACGCATGGCGGTGAACGCCTCGTGGCCCGGGGTGTCCAGAAAGGTGACCGGTCCGCTGTCGGTCTGGACCTCGTAAGCGCCGATGTGCTGGGTGATGCCCCCCACCTCGCCCGCTACCACAGAGGTCCGGCGGATGTAGTCCAGGAGGGAGGTCTTCCCGTGGTCCACGTGACCCATGACGGTCACGATGGGGGCCCGGGGCACCATCTCCTCCTCGGAGACCTCCTGTTCCGGCTCTTCGAAGGCGTCTGCGCCGTACTCTTCGATCTTCTCGATCTCGTAGCCGAACTCGTCCGCGATGAACTCGATGGTCTCCATGTCAAGACGCTGGTTGATGGTCACCACCAGGCCCAGCTGGAAACAGGCGCCGATGATCTCGTTCGGCTTCACGCCCATCGTGCTGGCCAGCTCGCTCACGCTGGCGAACTCGGCCACCCGGATGACCTTCTGCTCCTCCGCAG
>JAWOFN010000104.1:0-7048 GCA_046497505.1 bacterium
CGTCCAGCAGGCGGGTCCGCTTGAGGCGATCCGTATCGAAGGAGTCGGGCAGGACCAGCTCGGTGGGCGCGTACCGCTGCACCTCGTCCGGGACCGCGGAAGGATATACCTCCAGTACCGTGAACTCCCCGGTGCTCACATCCGCCAGGGCGATCCCCCAGGGTCCCTCCTCCTCCGCCGGGGCCGGGACGATCACCATCAGGTAGTTGTTCTCCCGACCTTCCAGGAAGCCCTGGCTCAGCGCTGTGCCGGTGCTCAGCACCTCCACCACCTCGCGTTTCACCAGGCCCTTCGACTCCTTCGGGTCCTCTACCTGCTCACAGACCGCTACCCGGTGGCCCTCCCTCAGAAGCCGAGCGATGTAGGAGTCAGCGGAATGTGCGGGGAAGCCTGCCAGGGGTACCGCATCCTCACCGTCCCCGGCGTTGCGGCTGGTCAGTGCGATGTCCAGCGAGCGGGCAGTGATCTTCGCGTCATCGAAAAAGGTCTCGTAGAAATCCCCCAGCCGGAAGAGGAGGATCTCGTCGGGGTGTTCCGACTTGATCCGGAGGTACTGCTGCATGAGGGGGGTCGAGGCTTTGGCCACGGTCAGTCGTGTTCAGGCTCGGGTCATGGTTTGTGGACGGGTGTGAAGTCGGAGATGTGCCCAGCACTCTTCAGCTGCCTGCCGAAGGCCTCCGCCTCGGTGCGTGTCCCGAAGCGGCCGACCAGCACCACCACGAAGATGTTCCCCTCCACCCGCTTGGTCTCGTGCCACGCTCTGTACCCTCTGCGGGTCAGGTCCATCACGACACGGCTGGCGTTCGCCATGTCGCTGAAAGCACCTGCCTGGATGGTCCACTCCCCCGATGTGTTCCTCCCGCCGCTGAAGACCGGGCTCCCCCCAGCCTGCAGGGAATCGAGACGCGCCTTCACCGCCTCCTCCCGCTGCTGAGTGAGCCAGGTCCGGGCCAGCCTCCCTTCCCAGGCCTTGGGATAGCTGTTCGCCAGGGACTGGTAGAGGGTGCGGGCCTCCTCGGAGCGGCCCCGTGCCTCCAGGACCTGTGCCTGCAGGCCCATGGCCCGGGGATGGAAGTCCTCCAGGTAGGGGGCCTCGAGGACCCTGGATCCGTAGGTCAAGGCGGAATCAGGGTCTCCGAGGCGCATGTGGATCTCCCCGGCGGAGAGAAGGGCCTTCCCCCGTATGTCGGGAGCGGTGGCGGAGTTCGCCACGTCCTTGATGATGCGCAGTGCCACCCTGAGGCTGTCGCTTCGGTCCGAATAGAGGAAGGTCATCCCCCGCCAGTAGCGGGCAGCCTGTCCCAGGGCATCGTCGCCCCGGCGCCAGGCGACCTCTCCGAAGCGCTGGCGGGCGGTGATGTAGTATCCCGCAGCGTATCGATATTCGCCGATCGCGAACCGCGCCCGGTCGGCCCACTCAGAGGAGGGATATCGCCGCGTGATCTCTCCGTAGTATTCCTCGAGTGCCACATCTGCATCCGGCTCCACCTGCCCGCGCCAGAAGAGCACCTCGGGATTCACCTGTCCCCCCTGGATGAGTCGGTCGAGCACCTCCCGCGCCTGGGCGTACCTCCCCTGGTCATAGAGATGCCGAGCGGTCTCCAGGCTGACGGAGCCCTGCTGATCCTCTCCCTGGGCCTGCACCGGCCGAAGCGGGGAGGCCAGTGAGAGACCGCACAGGAGGGCGAGAAGGGAAGCTGTTGGGCGGAGAGACCGCATGGACGTTCCTCTAGACTGACGTGTCTTCCTCGCCGAGATAGGGATCCCAGGTGCCGCCGGTATCCAGCCAGCTGGGAGCGGGCGTTGGGACCCCATCCCCGGAGAGGGGGGGCCGCTCCTTCGGGGAGCCCCTTCGGAGGAGTTTCACCGCGAGGCTCAGGGCCTTCTCCTTCTGGCCGGCCTGGTGATAGAGCAGGACCAGGGCATGGTCGAGGGCGGCGGGGTCGGGTACCTGGCTGCGCTTCCGCTGCAGCAGGTCGATGGCCGACCGGGTCTCCCCCTTCCGCTCCAGGAGGTTGGACATGGCCAGGACCGCGTCCGGATTGCTCGGGTTGGACTCGAGATAGCTCGTGTAGATATCGGTCATGCGGCCGAAGTCCCCCAGCTCGTAGAGGGACTCCTCAAGGCGCTTGAAGACTTCCCCGGCACGGGCGGGTACCTGCTCCACCATCTCCTCCCACCACGTCACCGCATCCTCGGTCCGGTCCTCGGCGTAGTAGGAGTCACCGATCATCAGGTAGGCCTCGGCACACCCCTCGTCGAATTTCAGGGCCTCCTTCAGGAGGAGACGGGCCTTGTGGTACTCCTGCCGGCTCAGGAGGTCGCGGGCCTGCTCGACCCGGTAGCGACCAAGACGGTTGCCGTCCACCGAGGGAGCGTCCTGGATCTCCTTGCCGAGTTCGAAGGCCGAGACCCAGTCTCCCTGTGCCTCGTAGACGTCGAGCAGGCGGAGCCTGGCCCAACGGTCACCCCGGGTCAGACGGTCCAGTTCCTGGAGGGCCCGTTCGGCGGCACCCAGGCGGCGTGCGGCCATGTAGTCGAGGGCGAGGCTCTTGAGGACCATCCTGTGGGCCGAGGGGGAGAGGTCGGTGCGTATAGTGACATCCCGGTGGACCTTGAGGGCACGTTCCAGGTTGCCCCTGCGCCGGAGGATGTCACCCAGCAGGATGTAAGCGTCGATATTGCTGGTATCCACCCGCACGGTCTCCACCAGGCGGGTGTAGGCCAGGTCCTCGTTCCCGTCCACCAAGTGGCGGAGGGCCTCGATATAGGAATCACGACCCCGTCCGGTCCGCCGGCTGCGACTGCGGCGGACCAGCTGCATCAGCAGGAGGCCGGCCAGCAGGACGCCTGCGACGATCAGCAGGTAATCACTCGTACCCATCGCTGCCACCCCGCTCCTCGTCGGTCTCGAACTCCTCCAGCGGCTGGTTACGGAGGGCCTGGAGCTCGCGGATCTTCTCGTCCCGCTCCCGCTTCACCGACCGGAGTTCCGACCGGATCTTCATCTCGTTGACGAATGCCACCAGGAACCAGGTGAGCATGCCCAGGATGAAGGATTCGAAGATCACCAGGATGAGCGGGAGGTCCTGGAAGGTCCAGAAGTAGAGATCCAGGTCCACCTGCTGTCCCAGGTTCAGCATGGAGAGCCCCAGGAGCACGATGAGGAGTGCCGCGATACCGAGCCATTTCAGCATCCACATGGGATGGTCCCTTCCTCTCCGCGGGCTCGCTGCTCAGACCAGGCGTCCGCGGAGGGTCCACGAACCGGTTTCCTCCACGACCACAGGGAGCATTCGGCCCTTCAGGTACTTTTCCGACTCCACGACCACCGTCTTGTTCCCGCGGGTACGCCCGACCCACTGGTCGGGACCCCTGTTCCCCTCTTCGGTGAACAGCACCTCGAACTCCCGGCCCAGCATGGCCCGGTTGGACCGGCCGGTCAGCTCGGACTGCAGGGCGAGGACCTCCTCCAGCCTCTGCTGCTTGACCGAAGGCGGCAGGTCGTCCGCCAGGTCCCGGGCGGCGCGGGTGCCCTCCCGGGGAGAATACTTGAAAAGATAGCCGCCGTCGAAGTCACAAGCCTCCATGAGGCTCAGCGTCTCCTGGAACTGGGCCTCCGTCTCTCCCGGGAACCCCACGATAATATCGGTCGTGACTGTGACATCGGGCACCCGGCTGCGGATCCGCTCCACGATCTCCAGGTACCGCTCACGGGTGTAACCCCGATGCATCCGCTCCAGGACCTCGGTGCTCCCGGACTGGACCGGCAGGTGGACCCATTCGCAGACCGCATCGCACTCGGCGATGGCGTCGATCTCGTCATCCTGGTAATAGACCGGGTGGGGCGATGTGAACCGGATCCGGGGGATCCCGGTCTCCGCCACCTTCCAGAGGAGGTTCCCGAAGGAGAGGCCCTCATCCCGATAGGCGTTCACCGTCTGTCCCAGCAGGGTGACCTCCCGCACCCCCTTCCCCACAAGACCCTTCACCTCGGCCACCACGTCCTGCCAGCGTCTGCTCCGTTCCCGTCCCCGGGTCATGGGCACCACGCAGAAGGTGCACATCCGGTCACACCCCCGCATGATGGTGACGAAGGCCTCTACCGCACCTTCCTCCCGGTGGAGGGGAAGCCCCTCGTAGAGCTCCTCCCGGTCGAGCTGGCACAGGGACATCCGCTCCCCATCCGCCAGGTCCAGTATCTCAGGCAGGCTGCGATAGGCATCCGGCCCGAGGATGAAGTCGGCGTGCGGTACCTGGTCCAGCAGGTCCTCCCGCAGATGCTGGGCCATGCATCCCACGATGCCGATCCTCAGCTCTCGCCCGTCCTTCAGGCCGGCCAGCTGCCCCGTCCTCCCCACGATACGCTGTTCGGCGTTCTCCCGCACCGCGCAGGTGTTCAGCAGGATGAGATCCGCCTCGTCCGGGTGACCCACCAGACGGCACCCCGCCTCTCTCAGGATGCCTCCGATGAGTTCGGAGTCGTTGACGTTCATCTGACAGCCGTAGGTCTCGATATAGACACGAGGGGCCTTCACGGCAGCACGGCTGAGCCCGGGCAGCGGGGAGGTTTCGATGGGCGGCTGGACGGCGGGCATGATCACATCCGGAGGATCGCGTGGTCCACACGGAACGGCCCCGACCCGTCCCGGACGGATCGGGGCCCTCCCTCGGTTCAGGTCCCGGGTCGGGGGGAGCGGGTTACTTCTCCTCCTCGGCCTTCCCTTCCTCGGCCTCTTCGGAGGCTGCCTCTTCGGTCTCCTCCTCGGCCTTCCCTTCCTCGGTCTCTTCGGAGGCTGCCTCTTCGGTCTCCTCCTCCTCTGTCTCCTCGTCCACCTCCGCCATCTTCTCCTTCAGGTCGGCCAATGCCCCGCCGCCCTCGTGGTCGGCGATGGTGGATTCGCGGGTCTGGTGCTTACGGAGGAATGCATCCTGCTCGGCCTGGTCATGGCTCTTGAAGTACTCGGTCACGCTGAGCACGATCTTCCTGCCCGACTTGTCGAACTCGATGACCGTCAGGGGCAGTTGGTCGCCCTCGTCGAAGGCCTCTTCGGGGCTGTTGATGTCTTCCTTGCCGAGGTGCTGGAGGGGCACGAAGCCCTCCACCTCCTCGGGCAGCTCGACGATGACGCCCTTGTCTATGAGGCGGACGATGGTCCCCTCGGTCTCGGTGCCCGGCTCGTACTTGTCGGACAGCTGGTCCCACGGGTTCGGCTTCGTCTGCTTGTGGCCCAGGCTGATCCGGCGCTGGTCCTTGTCGATGTTGAGGATGATGACCTCGACATCGTCCCCCTTGTTGAGCATCTCGGAGGGATGACGGATGCGCTTGGTCCAGGAGAAATCGGAGATGTGGACCAGACCGTCGATACCCGGTTCGATCTCCACGAAGGCCCCGAAGTTGGTGAGGTTGCGCACCTTCCCGGTGAGCTTGGTGCCCACGGGATAGCGCACCTCCAGGGTCTCCCACGGATCCGGCTCGGTCTGCTTGAGCCCCAGGGAGATCTTCTCTTCCTCCTTGTTCACCTTCAGTACCACGACCTCGATCTCGTCGCCGATGTTCACCACCTTCGAGGGGTGGCGGATGTGCTGGGTCCAGCTCATCTCACTGATATGCACCAGCCCCTCGATGCCCTCTTCCAGTTCCACGAAGGCACCGTAATCGGTGATGGAGACGACCTTTCCCTGCACCTTGGCGTTGAGGGGGTAGCGCTCCTCCACACCCTCCCACGGGTAGGGCTGGAGCTGCTTCAGACCCAGGCTGATACGGTCCTTGGCCTCGTTGAAGTCGAGGACCTTGATCTGGACCACGTCGGTGATGTTGACGACCTCGCTGGGATGGCTGACCCGGCCCCAGGACATGTCGGTGATGTGCAGCAGACCGTCCACACCTCCCAGGTCGATGAACGCACCGAAGTCGGTGATGTTCTTCACCACCCCCTCGCGGACCTGTTCCTTGGCGAGGTTCTCGAGGACCTCTTCCCGCATCCGGGCGCGCTCTTCCTCCAGGACCATCCGGCGGCTCACCACGATGTTGCGTCGGTTCTTGTTGATCTTGATGATCCGGAGGCGGATGTCCTTGCCGATGTACTGGTCGAAGTCACGTACCTGGCGGAGAGCGACCTGCGATCCGGGCAGGAAGGCTGAGACCCCCATGAGGTCGACCATCAGGCCGCCCTTGATGCGCCGGCTCGGCGCCCCGATGACCACGTCACCGGAATCGTAGGCCTCCTTGATCTTGTGCCAGACCTTCATGAAGTCGGCCTTGGACTTGCTCAGAACGATCTGGCCGTCCTGGTTCTCGATACTCTCCAGGAAGACGTCGACCTCCTGGCCGACCATGACCTGGTCCATCCCGCCGAACTCCTCCACCGGGATGGATCCTTCGCTCTTGAATCCCACGTCCACGAGGACATCACGGTCCTCTACACGCAGGACGATCCCTGACACGATCTCCCCCTCGTCGATCTCGGCGAGGGTCTCGTCGTACAGGGCCATCATCTCATCGTATTCTTCTTCGGAATATTCGGGGGCCTCCAGCTCTTCGATGGAGGGCAGGTCGCCGGTCACTCCCGCGACGGTCTCTTCGGCAGCCTCGGCGGTCTTGGTCTTGTCGTCGGCCATGTGTGAGGGGTCCTCCTGGAACCGCGGATGGCCGGGTCCGCACGCACTGCGCTCGCCGGCCGGGGTTAAGGGTTCGTGTCCTGCTCGGTCGTTCGATCCTATGCTCTCGCCCGGCGCTTCCGCACCAGGGATTCGATCAGGTCCACCTGACCTTCGATGGTGAGGTCGGTGGTATCCACCGTGACCGCGTCTTCCGCCCTCTTCAGAGGGGAGTGTTCGCGGCCGGAATCATGGGTATCCCGTCGGGCCAGGTCCTCTTCCACCGCGGCGACGGTGACCTCGGAACCCTGACGGGTCAGATCACGCTGCCGCCTGACGGCCCGGGTGTGGAGGTCGGCCACCAGGAAGACCTTCAGGTCGGCGTCCGGGAAGACCACCGTCCCGATATCACGACCCTCCAGGACCACACCCCCTTCGGAACCCATGG
>JAWOFN010000124.1:0-42009 GCA_046497505.1 bacterium
CTGGACCAGCAGCCCCCCGTAGACCCGCTTGTAGTCGGCCGAGCCCTCCAGGCTGCGCTGCGTGCCCCCCCGGTAGCGCATGATGCGCAGGTTCTTCCTGGTCCGGAGGATCTCGAGGGCCTCCTCGTCGTAGTCGGGGGCGATGACCGCCTCCCAGAACCGTTCCGCCATCTTCTCGGCCAGCTCCTCGGTGACGGTCCGGTTGAACCCGGCCAGCCCGCCGAAGGCGGAGATGGGGTCGGTGGCCAGGGCGGCGTCGTAGGCCGCTATGAGGTCCTCACCGGTGGCCACGCCGCACGGGTTGGTGTGCTTGATCATGGCGCAGGCGGGCTCGACGAAGTCCAGCGGGATACCCAGGGCGGATTCCAGGTCGATGATGTTGTTGAAGGAGAGTTCCTTCCCCCCGAGCTGGTCCGCATCCGCCAGGTTGGGACCCCGGCGCACCGGGTCGCGGTAGAAGGCGGCCCGCTGGTGAGGGTTCTCCCCGTACCGCAGCACGTCGACCCGTTCCAGGGTGGGCGAGAGGACGGCCGGGAAGCCGGTGTCCTTCTCATCGCCCAGGGCCTGCAGGTAGGAGGCGATGACCGCGTCGTAACGCGATGTGCGTACGAACACCTGTGCCGCCATGCTGCGGCTGAGGGTCAGGGGTATCGCCCCCCCTTCTTCCAGCGCGGAGAGCACCTCCGCGTAGTACATGGGGTCGGGCACCACCACCACACCCCGGGGGTTCTTCGCGGCCGAGCGGAGCATGGTGGGACCGCCGATGTCGATGAAGGAGGCAGCCTCTTCTGCGTCCAGACCGCCCTCCACCGCCTTCTCCTCGAAGGGGTAGAGGTTCACCGCCACCAGGTCGATGGTCCCCCACCCGGCCTCGGCCATCTCCTGCTCGTCCCCCTCGTGCCCCCGGCGGGCCAGCAGGCCGGCGTGGATCTTCGGATGGAGGGTCTTCACCCGACCCTCCATCATCTCACCGCTGCCGGAGTACTCCGCCACGTCCACCACCGGGATCCCCTCGTCCTCGAGTACCCTCCGGGTGCCGCCGGTAGAGAGGATCTCGATGCCCAGGGCGTCCAGACCCCGGGCGAAGTCCACGATACCGCTCTTGTCCGATACACTCAGGAGCGCTCGGCGAACGTTCACGGCGTCAGGGGAGGTGGCCATCAGGTCGCACTCCGGTCAGGGGCTTCAGGGTCTTCTGCTTGGATGATCACGTGCCGCCCGTCCAGGCGGGCCCTCCCCTCGGCGAACCACTGCAGCACGCGGGGATAGAGCCGATGTTCCTGTTCCAGCACCCGCTGCTGGAGTTCCTCCGGGGTGTCGCCCTGCAGCACCGGCACCGGCACCTGGGCGGCGATGGGGCCCCGGTCGTACTGCTCGTCCACCAGATGTACGGTCACGCCCGTCACACGGACCCCGTACTCCAGAGCAGCCTCATGCACGTGGATCCCGTACATCCCCTTCCCCCCGAAGGATGGGAGCAGCGCGGGATGGATGTTGAACATCCGGCCCCGGAAGGCCTGCACCGTCTGGGGTGCGATCAGCTTGAGGTAGCCGGCGAGAGCCACGTAGTCGGGGTCGGCGCCGGCAAGGAGTTCGTGGAGGCGCTGGTCGTAATCGGACCCCTTGGGTACGTGCACGGCGCGTACCCCGGCGACGCGGGCACGCTCGAGCGCACCTGCCTCCTCCCTGTTGCTGGCGACGAGGATGCATTCCAGGTCGAGGCGGCCCTGGGCGATAGCGTCGAGTATCGCCTGAAGGTTGGAGCCCCCTCCCGAAGCGAGTACTGCCAGGGTCTGGGACATAGAGCCTACGATGTCTTGGGGAGCGAATCCCATCCGGCGGCCGACAGCCGCCGCGAACCCGCGGCGGCAGGCCGTAGACTACTTGTCAGCCCTTTCTCTTGCAAGGGGTATCTAGGCCGAAAGACCCTGTCGCGGCGGTATTTAGCCGGATTCTTCACAGGGCCGCATCTCCCCGCTCCCGGGTGCGGATCCTGACCGCGTCCTCGACCGGACTCACGAAGATCTTGCCGTCTCCCACCTCGCCGGTATACGCCGCCTCACTGATCGCCTCCAGGGTCTCCTCCACCGCGTCGTCGGGGACCACCACCTCCACTTTGACCTTCGGGAGGAGGTCGATCTGGTACTCGCTGCCGCGGTAGAGCTCGGTGTGACCGCGCTGCCGCCCGAACCCGCGCACCTCGGTGACGGTCATCCCCCGCAGGCCGGACCGGGCCAGGGCCTCCCGGACCGCATCCAGCTTGAACGGCTTGATGATGGCTTCGATCCGCTTCACGTTCCGGCTCCTTCTGGGACGGGTCCCCAGTCTAGCCGTGCCTCCGTGCTCCGGCAAGGGCTCTGCGCCCGCGTGACAGGGCCGCGCCCTTCGGTATACTGTGCCGGCATGCACCCCGGTCCCCAGGACATCAGCAGCGACCTCGTCCGCCAGCTCCTGGAGGGAACGGCCTCGTCTTCCGACGCGGGCCGGGCAGGGTTCCTCCACCCGGCCGCCTCTGCCTCGGCCCTCCGGCACCTGGCCAGCGGGGCTCAAGGCGGCCTCTGGGAG
The DNA here is from genome assembly GCA_046497505.1 of bacterium. Taxonomy (GTDB): domain Bacteria; phylum Blakebacterota; class Blakebacteria; order Blakebacterales; family JAWOFN01; genus JAWOFN01. The sequence goes on from JAWOFN010000124.1 coordinate 2,566, forward strand.
GGGATGGCCTCCTCCCTGGCGTCCGGCCTCACGCACTCTCCCGACCCCGACCTGGCCGTTTCCGCCCTGCAGGCCCTCGACGAGGAAGCCGACCTCGCGTGGATGGGGCCCCGCCGGCTGGAGTCACTCCTGGATGTCCTCGGGGCCAGTCCCTTCCTGGGGCAGCTGCTGCTCCGGCATCCAGGCTGGGTGAGGTGGCTCTTCGAATCGGGCGGTCTCGACCCGGGCTTGAGGCCCCCGGAAGCGGTGGGGGAAGAGGAGGATTTCACCGACCTGCTCCGCTCACTCAACCTGTGGAAGCGCCGGGAACTCCTGGGCATCGGTGCCCGCACCATACTGGACCGACACACACTGGAAGAGGAGTTCGCCGCTCTCTCCGACCAGGCGGACCTCCTCCTCGACCTGCTCCTCGACCGCCTCTGGCCCGGGAAGGTCCCCCGCCCCGCGGTGGTGGCCCTGGGAAAGCTGGGGGGCCGGGAGATCAACTTCTCCAGCGACATCGACCTCCTCCTGGCCGTCGCCCTCCCCGAGGAGGCGGAACTCGCGACCCACCTGCCCGCAGCCACCCGGGCGGCGGAACGCCTGGTGGACGCCCTCACCCGGTACACGGAACTGGGCAGCCTCTTCCGGGTGGACCTTCGCCTGCGACCGGGCGGCGACCGGGCCCCCCTGGTCCGGACGGTCCGGGGCATGGAAGCCTACTATGCCGCACGGGGCGCCCCCTGGGAGCGCCAGATGCTGGTGAAGGCCCGCATCTGTGCCGGTGACCCGGAAGCGGGGGGCGACCTCCTCCGCCGCCTCGTCCCCTTCGTCTACCCGGCCCATGCCGAGACCGACCCCCGTGAGGAGGCCCACCGCCTCCGCAGGGAACGCCGCGCACGGGAGGGAGAGGGGGGGGAGGACCACGTGAAGCTCGCCCCCGGGGGGATCCGGGACATCGAGTTCGTCGTCCAGGTCCTGCAGCTCCTCTACGGGGGAAGACGTCCCGAGGTGCGTTCCCCCTCGACCCTCGACGCCCTGGAACGGCTTCGTGCCGCCGGCGTGCTCCCGGGACCGGAGGCCCGGGCGCTGGACGACGCCTACCGCTTCTTCCGCCGCCTGGAACACTTCCTGCAGATGGAAGAGGACCGGCAGACCTTCACCCTCCCCGACCCCCCTCCCCGGCGCCGCGCCGCGGCACGGCACATGGGTCGGCGTGACTGGCCCGGGCTGAAGGACCGCTACGACAGCCACCGTGCTTCGGTGGAAGCCGCGTTGAGGGGTCTCCTGCCTGGTGCAGGGGAAGACCCGGACGGCGACCCGGTGGAGAGCCTCCTGAACCTCCCCCTCAGCGGGGAGGAGGCGGTCCGCAGGCTGCGGGACCGGGGGTTCCGCCGGGCGGGACAGAGCCACCGCGTCCTCGTCTCCGCCGCCTCCCACATCCGGGCTGCCGGCCCCAACGCCTGGGCCGCCTTCGTGGGACTGCTCCCCCCCCTGCTCCGGGACGCCGAGGAGACCGGGGCCCCCGACCGGGCCGTCAACAACCTGGAGCGGGTCCTGAGGAGACTGGGCAGCCCGGGTGCCTATGCCCGCCTGCTGGCCAGGGAGGAGCGCCTCCGTCGGGCACTCCTGACACTCTGTGCCTCCGGGGAACTGCTCACCGCCCTCCTGGTCCGCCACCCGGAACACTTCGAACGGATGTTCAGCACCCTCGCCGCCGGGGCGGCCGCCGACCGCGCGGGGTGGACCCGCCGGCTCCGGGGAGAGAGGAGGCGGGCGGAGGACGCCGCCCGTCTGGCTCGGCGGCTGGAGTCGATCAAGACCCGCGAGACGCTGGCAGCCGGGCTCTCCTATGTCCTGGGGGAACGTCCGCTGGATGTCGTCCTGGAAGATCTCGCCCGCCTTGCCCGCGACCTGCTCCGCTGCTTCCTGGGCTGCCATCTCAGGGAGTTCCAATCCCCTCCGGGGGCCGCTGTGCTCTCCCTGGGGACACTGAGCGCCCGCAGCATGACCTTCGCGAGCGATGCGGACCTGTTCTTCGTCCATGCGGCCGGGAGAGGTCCCGGGGTCCAGGCGGCGGCTGCCCGGGCGGGGGGCCTCCTCTCCCCTCCGGGCGGGCCCTATCCCGTGGACATGCGGCTCCGTCCCGAGGGACGGTCCGCCCCGGCGAGTGTGGATGTGGACTACCTCCGCGACTATCTGGAGGAACGGGCATCCCCCTGGGAAGCCCTGGCCCTGGCACGCCTCGCCCCCCTGTACGGACGGAGGAGTCTGCTGGTCCGGGCCGTGGACACGGTGGAGTCGTGGCTGGCCCGGTTCCGTTTGGAGCCGGCCCTCGCGTCACTCAGGAAGGTGCGCGGCCTGCAGGAGGAGCAGCTGGAGGGGGAGGGCTTCGATGTGAAACGAAGTCCCGGGGGCATGGCGGACGTGGAGTTCCTGGCCCTGGGCATCCATCTCGACGCCTGGCGGCCCGGGATGTCCCGTCCCGCCCGCATCCCGGAGCTGCTCCGACTGGGTCCATGCCGCCGGACCCTGGGAGATGCCGACTGCGACTTCCTGGAGGAGCACTACCGCCGCCTGAGAAGGGTCCAGGTGGGTCTCCAGCTCCATTACGGGCGGGACCGCACGCTCCTCCCCCCCGTCTGGGAGGACGAGGCCCCGGCCCCTGCCGTGCTGGACCTTGCGGCGGAGGACCTCTCCGCCGACGCGGCCCGGGTCCGGAGGTGCCTCGAGACCCACCTCCCCGGCGGCCCCTGACCTCCCCGGCGGGACCGCTCCGTCGGCGGATCCCCGGGGACCCGTCATCCGCCCTCCTCTTCCTCCAGGATCCCCCTGAGCCGGGTCTCCAGTAAACCACGGGAGCCGCGGTCGAGGGGAGCGCCCAGGGGGTCGGTGACGTAGAAGGCGTCCACGGCCCGCTCTCCCTCGGTGGTGATGAACGCCTGGTGGATGGCTGCCCCGGTCTCGGAGATGCAGCTTGTGATCTCATGGAGCAGCCCCACGTGGTCGGCGGCCCTCACCTCCAGCACGCTGTAGCGCTCCGAGGCGTCCTCGTCCCAGGTCACCCGCACCGGGTACCGCATCCGGGGACGGTCCCGCATCCGCCAGCGGTCCCGGTGCGCCTCGATGAGGGGCTCCACCTCCCGCTCACCCTCCGCCACCGGCACGATCAGCTCCCGCACCTCCGACTCCTGCCGTGGACCCATGGGCCCGCCGCCCTCCGCGTCGGATACGGTGAAACGGTCGAACACCACACCGTCGAGACGGGTGAAGATCCGCGCCCTCCGTATCGTGAGGTCGCGGCTGGCCAGCAGACCGCACACCCGGCTCAGCAGCCGGGGGCGGTCCCGGGCCGCCAGGGTGAGCTGGCTGGTGGCCGCCCCGTGACGGATCTCCGCCCGGGGTCTCCCCGCCCCCTCTGCCAGATACTCCTCCAGCAGTCCCCGGTCGGCCCGCAGCCGGTCGAGGTCCAGGCCCTGGAGGTATTCGCCGGGCATCCCGGCCAGGAAGGCCTCCAGCTCGGGGAGCTCCCCCGCCGGGGCCCCTTCCAGCAGCCGCTCCCGCTCCCGCTCCGGACCGGGCACCCCCTCCCCGGCGAGCCGGGCCGCCACCCTGCCCGTGAGGTCGCTGATGAGCCGACCCTTCCACGGGGTGAGCACCCCGGGACCCACCGCCGCCAGGTCGCATACGGTGAGCAGCCCAAGCAGGCGCAGTCTCCGCGGGGTGCGTACGATGCGCACCAGCCGCTGGATGAGGGCTGGATCGGTCAGGTCCCTCCGCTGGGAGGCGGCGCTGAGGGCCAGGTGGTGGCGGACCAGGAACGCCGCGTCCGCCAGCTCCTCCTCCGCCAGTCCCAGGCGCTCTCCCGCCTTCCGGACCAGCCGGGCCCCGCGCTCCGCGTGACGGCCGCTCCCCGTACCCTTCGCCGCGTCGTGGTAAAGGATGGCGAGCCGCAGGATCCCCTCGTCCTCCCGGTCGACCTCCCAATCCTCCAGGGGGAGTTCGGAAAGGGTACGCTCCAGCCCCGGACTGCCGGGGTGAGCGAGGCCGCCCGGCTCGAGCCCTCCGCCCCTCACGACCCCGCACAAATCCTCCAGCACATCCACCATCCTCAGGGTGTGTTCATCCACCGTGTACCGGTGGTAGGGATCGTACTGCACGAGGGCCGCGATGCGTTCGAACTCCGGGAGCAGCCCCCCCAGGATCCCCAGCTGATGCATCCCGTGCAGGGACCAGGCGGCGTGCCGGCACCGGAGCAGGTCGAGGAAGGCAGGGCCGTGTGAGGGGTCCCGGGAAGCAGCCCGCCCCAGGGTCCGGCCCTTCCGATGCAGCCAGGAGGCGGTGTCGGGATGCAGGGTCCCCCGGGTCCGCGCCAGTTCGGTGAAGCGCCGTACCACCTCGACGGGATCCCTCTCCAGCTCCGAGACGGGCCAGGGCCCCGCCCCGCTGGTGTCGGGGTGCAGCACCGTGAGCATGGTCCTGCGTCCCTCCTCCAGGGGCCAGTCCGCCCGGGCCAGTTCCAGCCGCGCGAAGGTGAACACCTCCCGCGCCGCCCGATAGTAGTCCCGCATGAAAACCTCCACCGGCAGGCGTCCCCGCTCCTCCTCGTAGGCCAGGGAAGAGGCTGCGGCGACCTGGCTCCGATGATCCAGCCGGTCCCAGGGCCGTCCCTTCAGCAAATGCAGGGTGTTCCGGACCCGCCAGAGGAGGTCCCACGAACCCCGGAGCCTGCGGTAGAGGGGTGCTTCGATGTCCCGCTCCTCCAGGTAGTCCCGGAATATCCGTGCCTTACCGGAGGCGTTGGAGAGCCAAAGGAGGGTGTGCAGGTCGCGGAGGCCCCCCGGGCCCTCCTTCACCTCCGGTTCCGCCAGGTAGACCGTGTCACCCGACCCCGCGTGCCGCCGCTCCAGTTCCCGTACCTTCGCCTCCAGGAAACCATCCCGTCCCGGAGCGAGCACCTCTTCGCGGACCCGGCGGTCCAGTGCTTCCGTCACCTCCTCCGCTCCCCAGACGTGGCGCAGTTCCAGGTACGCGGTGAGGGTCTGGATATCCTCGCGGCAGCCCTGGAGGGCCTGGTCGGGTGTCACGACCCCGTGGCCGACCTCCCAGCCCAGGTCCCAGAGGGACCGGATGAACCCCGGCGCTTCCTCCGGCGGCTCCTCCGCGGTGTGTACGAGGTGGAGGTCCACATCGGAGGCGAAGGCGAGCTCCCCCCTCCCATACCCTCCGACCGCGGCGACCGCGACCCCGGTGCCCGATGGCAGCCAGATGCCGGCCAGGGTCCGGACCGCGCCGTCCACGAGCCGGCTGTAGGCCCGGACCACCGCTCCTCCCGGATCCCCCCTCCGGTGCCGTTCAATGACACGGGCCCGGTCCTCCTGGAACCGGGCCCGAACGTCCCTCGATCTTCTGTATCCTTTTGTCACGTATCTGGTTACACGTCGAAGTAGAGGTGGAACTCGAAGGGATGGGGCCGGAGCCTCATCTCGTTCACCTCCCGGGCCATCTTGTAGTCGATCCAGGCGTTGATCACGTCCTCGGTGAACACGTCCCCCTTGAGGAGGAACTCGTGGTCCGTTCTCAACTCGGTCAGCGCCTCCTCCAGGGAGCCGGGTGCCGAGGGGATGCCGGCCAGCTCTTCGGGAGGCAGGTCGTAGATGTCCTTATCCATCGGCTCACCCGGGTCGATCTTGTTCTGGATCCCGTCCAGTCCCGCCATGAGCAGAGCACTGAAGGCCAGGTAGGGGTTGCAGGAAGGATCGGGGAAGCGCACCTCGATCCGCTTGCTCTTCGGGCTCTGACTGTACACCGGGATCCGGATCGCCGCCGAGCGGTTGCGCTGGCTGTAGGCCAGGTTCACGGGGGCCTCGAAACCGGGTACCAGCCGCTTGAAGGAGTTAGTGGTGGGGTTGGTGAGGGCAACCACCGCCCGGGCGTGCTTGATGATGCCCCCGATGAAGTGGAGGGCCGTCTCGCTCAGGTTCGCGTAGTTCTCCCCGTAGAAGAGAGGCTTGTCCCCCTTCCAGAGGCTGAGGTGGGTGTGCATCCCCGATCCGTTGTCGCCGTAGAGGGGCTTGGGCATGAACGTGACCGTCTTGTTGTTCTTACGGGCGACGTTCTTCACCACGTACTTGTAGAGCATCATCTTGTCGGCGATCTCGAGCAGCGGTCCGAACCGCATGTCGATCTCCATCTGGCCCCCGGTCGCCACCTCGTGGTGCGCGGCCTCCACGTCGATACCCAGGATCCGCATGGTCATGACCATCTCGTTCCGGATGTCCGCCATGCTGTCGTGGGGAGGGACGGGGAAATACCCCTCCTTGAAACGGGGCTTGTTCCCCAGGTTGGGGTTCTCGTCCTGTCCCGTGTTCCAGCGTCCCTCCTTGCTGTCGATGACGTAGAACCCCTGGTTCTCCCGCAGGTCGAAGCGCACCGAGTCGAGGAGGAAGAACTCGGCCTCCGGACCCACGAAGGCGGTGTCCGCGATGCCCGTGCTCTTGAGGTACGCCTCCGCTTTCGAGGCGATGTAGCGGGGACAGCGGGCGTAACGCTCCCGGGTGACAGGGTCGTAGATGTCGCAGATCAGGCTGAGGGTCTTCGTGTCGTAGAACGGGTCCAGCATGGCGGTGTCGGGGTCGGGAACCACCAGCATGTCGCTCTCGAAGATCTTCTGCCAGCCCCTCATGCTCGACCCGTCGAAACCGTACCCCTCCTCGAAGGAGTCCTCCTCGAGCTTGCTGGCGGGGACCGTGAAATGCTGCCACAGGCCCGGGAAATCCATGAACTTCAGGTCGATGAGTTCCACCGAGTTCTCTTTGACGATATCCAGTACTTCTTTCGGGGTGAACGGCATGGGCCCCTCAGCTCCTCTCGATCGGATGGTCAGCTTCACTACTCGTTCCCTGATCCCGGGGGGGGACCTGTGGAGAGGTCCCTCCGCAGCACCCACTCCCCGTCCCGCTCCAGCTGGAAGGTGAATACGGCCGCCGGGTCCCGGTAGACCCACCGCTTCCTCAGGACCTCCCTGGGCTCGTCCAGCGGCCCCCGGGGCGCGATCACCGCCCGTTCCTCCAGCTCCTCATCGGGAGCTCCGTAGGCCACGTAGACACGGCCCGGGTCGCTCTCCCATCCGACCCGCCCCCGGGCTCCCCAGCGCTCCTCAGCATGGCGCAGCCGCCGGACGAACTCCTCCTTCGCCTCGTTCCGTTCCGTGGTCGGGGTGGGATCGAGGCTCTTCCAGAGGCTGTCCACGAAGGCGATGCGGGCCCCCTCGTCCCCTTCCCGGAACCGTTCGACCGTCTCCCCGGAGGCATACAGCGTCATCTGGCGGGCCGAAGCCGGTCCATCCCTCCCCGTCTCCAACAGGGGGCGCTGGACCCGGAACCCCTTCCTGGACTCCAGGGGACCGGCCCGGCTCTCCAGCCTCACGGTCAGGGTCCAGGACCCGGGCTCCATCCCGGTGATGTCGACACGGTCCGTGACGGTCCCGCGACGACCTGCGGGGACCCTGCGGGAACCGAGGTCGATGCGCTCCCCGGAGGGTCCCGTGGCGCCGTAGCGGGCGGTTGCCTCGACCTCGAGCCCGTATGTCTCGAAGCGGAACCCCAGGAGATCGGTCCCGGGGGGCAGGTGTGCCCCGATCCGCACCCGCTCCCCGTCCCGGCGGCCCCCTTCCAGCAGCTCGATATCGCTGAGACCGGGACCGCCTTCGGCACCGGGGGGCGCGGAGGCCTCCGCCGCTGCACGCCCGGTGCGTATGGAACCCTCATCCTCCACGGTGACCTCGACCGACCATCGCCCCTCGGGGGGGCGGAAGGCCCGGGAGAACCGCACACGGGCCGTGGGGTCCTCCCGCCCGTACCCCGGCGGGAGCACGACCCTCCCACCATAGCTGCCCCCCCCGACTTGTCTGCCTCCCCGGTCCCTGATCACCGCCCTCCACCGGTAGGATGCAGTCCACCGGGCATCCCGACCCATCTCCGTCTCCCGCTGGAAGAGGAGCCTGCTGCGGGGGAATGAACCGCGGACCCGGAGGAGAGGGGCCCCTTCTGTGTCCCGGAACGCAGCGACCTCGAGTTCCACCTCGATGCCCCCGGCGGGACCGAAGTCCCCACCTTCGGCTCCGGGGGCGAGGTCCCCGGCAGCGGCACATCCTGAGAGGGCGGTCCCGACGGCCAGAAGCAGGGTGCCCACCCGCCTCGACGGCCGCGGTGTCCCTACCACCCCGCCACCACCCCGTTCAGCACCTCCTGGACCACCTGGCCGATGGCGCGTTCCAGCCCGGTCCTGCGCTGGTCGGGGCCGGTGTTCTCATAGGTCGCGCTCCCGAACAGCCGGGAGGATTCCCACAGCACCTCCTCCTCGACCCTGTCCACGAAGCGCACGTCCACGATGATGGTGATGTTGAAGCGCTCCACCCGCTCCTCCCGGCTGAAACCCGCTGCTTCCTCCGAATAGGTGCGCACGGTGCCGTGGAGCACACTGCTCGCCTCGTTCTCGTCCGTCACGACCCGGAGGGTGCCGTCCCGGACGAAGGCGGTTGAGAGCTGGTCGGTGATCTCCTCGGCCACCCCGAACTCGCCGGTCTCGTTGGCAAAGAGGGGGATGGCTATGGTCCGGATATGGCCGGGGAGCCCGGAGGTGAAGGAATAAGCACACCCGCCCAGGAGGAACAGCAGGGCTGGGAGGAGTCCCCGGAGGAGGATCCGCTGCGTTTCAGGCCGTGATCCAGACATTCTCGTCTCCCAGGATCTCCTTGAGTTCTGTGAGCACCGGCCCTTCCGGGTCCACCCTCGATGCACCCGAACGCAGGCGCAGTGTCGTGGACTCCCCGTAATCCAGATGGATGTAGACGGGCACATCCCCGGGATAGCGGTCCAGCACGCCGCGCGCCTCTGCTGCCAGTTCCGCACCCTCCTCCCCCACCAGGAGCAGATGGACCGCTCGGGTGAGCCTGCCCCGCACCTCCGGCAGCGGGATGTATTCATCTGCGACCACCTTCGGGGCCTCTCCCTCCCTCTGGGAGAGCCGTCCCCGGACGAGCACCATGCCGTCCTCTGCCAGCAGATCCGCATGGGCCTTGTATGCGTCGCTGAAGGTGAGCACCTCGGCGGAGCCGGTGAAATCCTCCAGCGATACGAAGGCGATGGGGTTCCCCCGCCGGTCGGTCTTCCTGCTCACATCGGTGATGATCCCCGCCACACACACCGCCGTGTTGTCCCCGATCTCCTCCAGGTCCCCCAGCCGGGCGGAGGCGAAGGAACTCACCTCGTCGCGGTAGCGCTCCAGCGGATGTCCCGACACGTAGAAACCGAGGGCCTCCTTCTCCCGGGTGAGCATATCGTGGAGGCTCCAGGGCTCCAGGTCCGGCAGGTCGAGACGTCCGGCCTCCAAGACCTCGCCGCCGCCCTCCGCATCGAACATGCTCACCTGTCCCCGGTCCCGTTCAGCCTGCCGCTTCTGCGCCCCCTCCAGTTCCCGGGCCACCGCGGCAAGGAGCTGGGCCCGGTGACCGCCGAGGGAATCCATAGCCCCCGCCATGACCAAGCTCTCCACCACACGCTTGTTCACGCTCTTGAGGTCGACCCGTTCCAGGAAATCCGCGAGGTCCTGGAAGGGCCCCCCCTCCTCCCGCGACTCCAGGACCGCCTCGATGGCGGAGTGCCCCACGTTCTTCACCGCGCCCAGGCCGAAGCGGATCACTCCCTCCCCGGTGACCGTGAACTTCTCCTCCGACTCGTTCAGGTCGGGGGGAGCCACCTCGAGCCCCAGCCTGCGGCACTCCTCGATGAGGATGACCACCCGGTCGGAGTTGTTCATCTCGCTGGAGAGGTTGGCCGCCATGAACTCGGCCGGGTAATGGGCCTTGAGATAGCCGGTCTGGTAGGCGAGCAGGGCATAGCCGGCCGAGTGTGAGCGGTTGAACCCGTATCCGGCGAAGTAGGCCATCAGTTCGAAGACGTCCTCGGCCGTCCTGCGGTCGATCTCCCGCTCCACCACCCCGGCCACGAACTTCTCCCGCTGCTCCTCCATGACCTCGGCCTTCTTCTTCCCCATGGCCCGGCGGAGGAGGTCCGCCTCCCCCAGGCTGAAACCCGCCATCTCCGAGGCGATCCGCATGACCTGTTCCTGATAGACGATGATCCCGTAGGTGGGCTGCAGGATCGGCTTGAGCATGTCGTGCGGGTATTCGATGGGCTTGCGGCCGTGCTTACGGTCGATGAAGTCGTCCACCATGTTCGAGCCCAGGGGCCCCGGACGGTAGAGGGCGTTCATGGCGATGAGGTCTTCCAGCGCGGAGGGGCGCAGCTTGCGCAGGTAGTCCCGCATCCCGGTGGACTCGAACTGGAAGATGCCGATGGTCTCGCCCCGGCTGAACAGCTCATAGGTCTTCTCGTCGTCCAGTGGGAGTTCCTCGAGGTCGACCTCGACCCCGTGCCCCCTCCTGATCAGCTCGCCTGCGTCGTGGAGGACGGTGAGGGTGCGCAGACCCAGGAAGTCCACCTTCAGCAGTCCCACCTGCTCCACGTTCGTCATGCTGTACTGGGTGGTGACCTCCCCCTTGCTCCCCTTGTAGAGGGGCACGTAGTCGGTGAGGTCTCCGGGGGCGATGACCACACCCGCCGCGTGGGTGGAGGCATGCCGGCTGAGCCCCTCCAGCACCCGGGCGTGCTCGAAGAGCCGCTGGTAGCGTTCGTCCTCCTCGATGGCCTCCTGCAGGGCGGCCCCCTGCTTCATGGCGGTCTCCAGCTCGATACCCAGCTCCTCCGGGACCAGCTTGGCCAGGCGGTCCACCTCCGAGTAAGGGAGACCCATGACCCTGCCCACGTCCCGTACCGCGGCACGGGCCTTCATAGTCCCGAAGGTGATGATCTGGCTGACGCTCTCCTCGCCGTACTTGTCGACCACGTACCGGATGATCTCCGGCCGCCGCTCGTAGCAGAAGTCGATGTCGATGTCGGGCATGGTGACCCGCTCGGGGTTCAGGAAGCGTTCGAAGAGCAGGTCGTACTTGATGGGGTCGATGTTGGTGATGCCCAGGCAGTAGGACACCAGGCTCCCCGCCGCCGAACCCCGCCCCGGTCCCACCGGGATACCGATCCTCCGGGCCTGCTTCGTGAAGTCGGCGACGATGAGGAAGTATCCGGCGAAGCCCATCTGCTTGATGATGCCCAGCTCGTACTCCAGCCGCTGCTCCACCCCCTCCACATCCCCCCGGTACCGCTCCTTCGCCCCTTCGAAGGCCAGGTGACGGAGGTATTCGTAGAGGGTCTTGAATCCCGGCGGCAGGGGGTAGTCGGGCAGGTGCATCTCGCCGAACTCGAGCATGAGGTTGCACTGCTCGGCGATGCGGACGGTGTTCTCCAGCGCCTCCGGGATCCCCCGGAATCGCTCGGCCATCTCCTCGGGCGTCTTGAAGTAGAGCTGGCTGTTCGACTTCATGCGGTCCGGGTCGCTGAGTGTCTTCCCGGTCTGCACGCAGAGGAGCACCTCGTGGCTGGTGGCGTGCTCCCGCTTCATGAAATGGATGTCGTTGGTGGCCACGAGCGGGATATCCAGCTCGCGGCTCAGGGCGATCTGGGCCTCGATATCCCGTTTCTCGTCCTCGATGTCGTGGTCCTGGACCTCCAGGTAGTAGTTCCCCTCCCCGAAGATCTCCCGGTGGGCCAGGGCCGTCTCCCGAGCCTTCTCCTCACGCCCCTTGACGTTGTGGACGGTGACCTCGCCCTGCAGGCAGGCGCTCAGGGCGATGAGTCCCTCGCTGTGCCTGCGGAGCAGTTCCCGGTCCACCCGGGGTTTGTAGTAGAAACCCTCGAGGTAGCCGAGGCTCGAGAGCTTCATCAGGTTGCGGTAGCCGGTCTCGTTCTTCGCCAGCAGGACCAGGTGGTAGGCGTTCTCCCCCTGGCGGGGACGGCGGTCCCGGCGGTCGCCGGGTGCCACGTACACCTCGCAGCCTATGATGGGCTTGATGCCCGTTTTCATGGCGGCCTGGTAGAACTCGATCACGCCGTGCAGGACCCCGTGATCGGTCAGGGCGAGGGCACCCATCCCCTGGGACCTGGCCTCCTCCACCATGTCCCGGGTCCGGCAGGCACCGTCCAGCAGACTGTACTCACTGTGGTTGTGAAGATGGACGTAGTTCGTCCCGCTCACGCGCCGTCCTGCTCCCTGGTGATGTCCGCACCCAGATCCCGAAGACGATCCTCGAGGTGTTCGTATCCCCGATCCACATGATAGACACGGTTCACGACGGACTCACCCTCCGCGGCCAGGCAGGCCAGGACCAGACCGGCCCCGGCGCGGATATCGCTGGCCATGACCGAGGCGCCGGAGAGCTGCTCCACACCCACGATGGTGGCCTCGTTGCCCACGGTCCGGATCTCCGCCCCCAGTCGTCCCAGTTCCGCGACATGCAGGAATCGGTCCTCGAAGACGGTCTCACGGACGATGCTGGTCCCCTCCGCTGTGGCGGCCAGTGCCATGACGGCGGCCTGGAGATCGGTGGGGAAACCCGGGTAGGGATAGGTGGTGACGCTTGTGGCCCGCGGACGTGCGGGAGCGGCTGCCCGCATGCCTTCGGCGGTCGCCTCCACCGTGATCCCCATCTCCCTCAGTTTGTCCGTGACGATGGCAAGATGCCCCGGACGGGCGTCCCGGACCGTCACGTCTCCCCGGGTGATGGCCCCGGCGATGAGGAAGGTGCCCGCCTCCAGCCGGTCCGGCATGACCGTGTGGTCCAGGGGACCCAGCCCTTCGACCCCGCGGATCAGCATCTCGCTGCTGCCGGCTCCGTCGATGTCCGCCCCGGCGCGGTTGAGGGCCTCGGCCAGGTCCATGATCTCCGGGTCGCAGGCCGCGTTGACGATGCGCGTGACCCCGTCCGCAGTGGCCGCACCCATCATGACGTTCTCGGTCCCCGTGTGACTCGGCCGGTCGAAGAAGACCGTGGCCCCCTTCAGCGGGTCCGCCCGGACGTCGATGTACCCCGCCTCGTCCTGGATGGAGGCACCCATCGTCCGGAAGGCCTTCCGGTGCTGGTCCACCGGGCGGGGCCCGATGGCGCAGCCCCCGGGCAGACTCACCCGGGCGTGCCCCCTCCGGGCCAGCAGGGGCCCCATCACCAGGAAGGAGGCGCGCATCTGTTTCACCAGGTCGTAAGGTGCCTCGTGGCCGGTGAGCCGGGAGGCATCGAGCCGCACCTCACCCGCCTGTGGGTCGAACTCGTATTCCACGCCCAGGTGCCCCAGCACCTTGAGGCAGGTGTGGATGTCCCTGAGGTCGGGGACGTTGCGGACCACGCTCTCCCCCTCCTCCACCAGCAGGGCGCTGATGAGGACGGGAAGGGCCGCGTTCTTGGCACCGGAGATGCCCACCTCACCCTCCAGAGGACGGCCGCCCCGGATACGGAAGAAGTCCATCAAGCGCCTCCCGTGCGCTGCCTTGCGATGAGGTATCGGGGCCGTCCGCTCAAGTCGGGGGCCGTGCGCACCTCCTGGAAGCCCAGGCTCCGGGCCGTCTCCTGGACCGGTTCCGACTGCGTCTCACCGATCTCCACGATGATGTGCCCGGAGGGCTTGACCCGCATGCTGGCGCCCTCCAGGAGGGGTGCGATGACATCCATGCCCCCGGGGCCCGCCTCCAGGGCCTCCCTGGGCTCATGCTCCCGGATCTCCCTGGGCAGGTCCTCCCACTCCCCTGTCCGCACATAGGGAGGGTTGCTCACCACCAGGTCCAGGGGAGGGATCATGCGCCAGAAGGCGAAGCTGGTCACGTCCGCCTCGAGCCATTGTACCCGCGCCATCTCATACCGCTCATGGTTCTCCCGGGCCAGTTCGAGGGCGGCCGGGCTGGCATCCGCAGCGAGGATACTCCACCGGGGAGCCTCCATGGCCATGGCCAGCGCGACCGCTCCGCCTCCTGTGCAGGCGTCCAGCACCTCCAGGGGTGCATCCCGATCACCCAGCCTCAGGGACAGGTCCACGATGCCCTCGGTCTCGGGCCTGGGGATCAGGGCCCGCCGATCCGCGGTGAGGGTCAGCATCCGGAAGGCGGCTTCGCCGGCGATGTACTGGAGGGGCTCGCCGGCCAGGCGGCGAACGATCATCTCATCCAGGTGTTCCGACTCCTCGGAAGTGAGGTCGCGGTCCGCCTGGTAGAGGGCGTGGCGGTGCGGGATGCCGGTGACCGCTTCCAGCAGCGCCTCGGCCTCGGCCCGGGGGGACTCCAGGCCGGCCTCTTCCAGGCGGGCCGCGGTCTCATCGATGCGCTGGCGCAGGGTGGCGGAGACCAGGGCGGTCATGGTGCGGCCCCCAGCGTGCGTGCGATATCCTCCTCGCCCGAGAGGGCCAGGCGGAGCTCCTCGATCACTTCCTCCAGGTCGCCGTCCATGATGTCGTCCAGGTTGTACAGGGTGAGCTTGATCCGGTGGTCCGTCATGCGATTCTGGGGGAAGTTGTAGGTGCGGATCTTGGCCGACCGGTCCCCGCTCCCCACCATGCTCCTCCGTTCTGCGGCCTCCTCGGCCGCCTGTTCCGCCCGGGCCTTCTCCAGGAGCCGGGAGCGGAGGATCTTCATGGCCTTCGCCTTGTTCTTGTGCTGGCTCTTCTCGTCCTGGCAGCTTACCACCAGGCCGGTGGGGACATGCGTGATGCGCACCGCGGAATCGGTGGTGTTCACACTCTGCCCTCCCGGTCCGGAGGATCGGAAGACGTCGACCCGGAGTTCGTTCGGTTCGATCTCGACGTCCACCTCCTCCGCCTCGGGCAGGACCACGACGCTGGCGGCCGAGGTGTGGATGCGCCCCTGCGTCTCGGTCTCCGGCACCCGCTGGACCCTGTGGACACCGCTCTCGTAGCGCAGCTTCCCGTAGACCTCCTCCCCGCCCACCAGGAAGATGACTTCCTTGTAGCCCCCCATGCCGGACGGGTTGGAGGACATCACCTCCACCCTCCACCCCACCCTCTCCGCGTAGCGGGTGTACATCCGGTACAGGTCGCCGGCGAAGAGGGCGGCCTCATCGCCCCCCGTCCCGGCCCGGATCTCCACGATCGTGTTCCGGGAGTCATCCGGGTCCCGGGGGATGAGGAGCCCCCGGAGCCTGCGCTCCAGCCTGCCCGCCTCCTCCTCGCTCTCGGCCATCTCGGCCCGAGCCAGTTCGATGAACTCCTCGTCCTCCGACTCCTCGATCATCTCTTCCGCCTCGGCATAGGCGGTCCGGGCCGCCTCCAGCGCCTTCCAGGTCTCCACGACCTCCTCTACATGGCTGTGCTCTCTGCCCAGCGACTGGAGCCGCGAGGAGTCGGAAAGGACCTCCGGGTCCGCAAGGAGCCGCCGCAGTTCCGCCAGCCGATCCTCCGCTTCTTTCCGTGATGTGAAGGTCATCGAACGTCCGGGTCACGAGGGGTACATACGAACAAAACGGGTGATGCGCCGCACACGCAGCCCATCACCCGGTCACGGGATCCTTAGCCGCGGGGTCGAGGCGCCTTACTCGCTGTCCTTCTTCCCCGTACCCGTCTGTCCGTAACGGCGGCGGAAGCGCTCCACGCGTCCCGCGGAGTCGACGAGCTTCTGCTTGCCCGTGTAGAAGGGGTGGCACTCGGAGCAGATCTCCAGCTCGATCTTGTCCGCCGTGGAGCGGGTCGTGAACTTGTTCCCGCACACGCAGGTGACCGTGACTTCCCTGTACTCTGGATGGATATCAGGCTTCATGCCGACTCTCTTCGTGCTGGTACGCTGGGCGGGGGGAACGCCCCCCGGGCAGACTTAACAATAAGTCGCCGCGGAGCCCGTTCCGCAAGGCCCTGGTGGTACGCGGCCTACTGGTTCATGCTGTCGAGGAACTCGTCGTTATCCTTGCTGTGGGACATCTTCTCCAGCAGGAACTCCATCGCCTCCACCGGGTTCATCTCGTTCAGGAACTTCCGGAGGATCCAGATCCGGCTGAGTTCCTTCTCGGAGAGGAGGAGCTCCTCCTTGCGGGTGCCGGAGCGGTTGATGTCGATGGCGGGCCAGATCCTGCGGTCCGCCAGGCGCCGGTCGAGCACGATCTCCATGTTGCCCGTCCCCTTGAACTCCTCGAAGATCACCTCGTCCATCCGGGAACCGGTGTCGATGAGCGCGGTACCCATGATGGTGAGGCTGCCCCCCTCTTCGATGTTCCGGGCCGCTCCGAAGAAGCGCTTCGGGCGCTGCAGAGCGTTGGCGTCCACACCGCCGGAGAGGATCTTGCCCGAGTGGGGCACCACGGTGTTGTGGGCCCGGGCCAGCCGTGTGATGGAGTCCAGGAGGATGAGCACGTCATGCCCGTGCTCCGTGAGACGCTTCGCCTTCTCCAGGACCATGTCCGCCACCACGACGTGCCGCTCGGCGGGCTCATCGAAGGTGCTGCTCACCACCTCGCCCTTCACCGAACGCTGCATGTCGGTGACCTCCTCGGGCCGCTCGTCGATGAGGAGGACGATGATCTTCACGTCCGGGCTGTTCTCGGCCACTGAGTTGGCGATCTGCTGGAGCAGGACCGTCTTGCCGGCGCGGGGAGGAGAGGTGATCAGACCCCGCTGCCCCTTACCTATGGGCGAGAGCAGGTTCATGATGCGCATGGAGAAGTTGCCGTCGCCCGTCTCCAGGTCGAGGCGCTCCTCCGGATAGAGGGGCGTCAGGTTGTCGAAGAGCGTGCGGTGCTTCGCCGCATCCGGCTGCCCGCCGTTGATGGCCTCGACCCGGAGCAGCGCGAAGAACCGCTCGCTCTCCTTCGGGGGACGCACCTGTCCGGACACCGTGTCCCCCGTCATCAGGCCGAACCGCTTGATCTGACTGGGAGAGACATAGATGTCGTCGGGACCGGGAAGGTAGTTGTAGGAGACGGAACGGAGGAACCCGTATCCGTCGGGGAGGATCTCAAGGACCCCTTCGGCGAATATATTGCCGTTCTTCTCGGTCTGCGCCTCCAGGATCTTGAAGATCAGGTCCGATTTCCTGAGACCCGAGGCGCCTTCGATGTTCAGCTGGTTCGCCAGCTCGGCGAGTTCGGTGATGTTCTTCGACTTCAGTTCTGCTATGTCCATTCCGTAAACCTCATGGTGAGTCTGGAGGTCGTCCTCCGGGGGATCGCACCGGCTGGTTGGATAGCTTGAGGGCTGTTCGGATTCCGAACCCCTGCAGACCGGTGGGACGCGTGTTCAGATGGGTGTGGTTGATCGAGCCTTGGAGAATGTAATCCGGGATGTCTTGGACCGGGTGTCGGCCGGCGGCCATGCCGCCCGCCTGACCGGACTCAGCCGAAGGATAGGTCTCCCCCATCCGAAGTCAAGTTTATTCACTCCCGGGGGTCCGGGCGTCCCGGTCTGCCGGGACGCCTGGCGCCGGTGCTTACAGTACATCGACGGGATCCACGTCGACCGTGACCGCCAGTCCCGGCCTGCCCCGTTCCAGCAGCCGGGAGGCCTCCACACACTTCCGGAGCGTGGCCCCGGACGGTCCTCTGAGGAAGAGGTGGACCCGGTACTGCCGGTTCACCCGGTAGAGGGGCGCCGGGGCCGGACCCAGCACCAGCACCGAGTCGGGAGCCACCATCCCCAGCGCCTTCGCCGCGGCCGCCGCCTCCTCCGCCACCGCCTCCTCCTCCCGGCCGCGCACCAGGACGCGGACCATGCGTCCGAAGGGGGGATAGCCCAGGGCCTCCCGGGAAGCCAGTTCCGCCTCCATGAACGCCCGGAAATCCCCCGCGGCGGCGTGGAGGACCCCCGGGTTCTCCGGGGCATAGGTCTGCACGACGACCTCTCCCAGCCGCTCCCCCCTCCCTGCCCGGCCGGCCACCTGCGTGAGGAGCTGGAAGGTCCGCTCGTTGGCACGGAAGTCGGGGAAGTGGAGTTCGGCGTCGGCACTGATGACACCCACCAGGGTCACATCCGGGAAGTGGAAGCCTTTCGCCACCATCTGGGTCCCCAGCAGGACCTCCCCCTCCCCACGGGCGAACGAGCGGTACAGCCGCGCGTGGCTCCCCCGCTTCCGGGTACTGTCGGAGTCCATCCGCAGGACACGGATCCCCGGGAATCGCTCCCTTGTCAGGGCCTCCACCCTCTGGGTCCCCAGCCCCTGGTAGTAGAGGCGGTCGCTCCCGCACTCCGGACACGCCCGCGGAGATCTCCGGACCGATCCGCAGTAGTGGCAGCGCAGATGCTCCTGCTGGGCGTGGAAGACCATGCTGACGCTGCAGTTGGAGCACTCCTCCACATGACCGCAGTCGGCGCAGGTCAGGAAGGGGCTGAACCCCCGGCGGTTCAGGAAGAGGATGGCCTGCTCCCCCTGCTCCAGCCTGCTCCTGAGGGCCTCCTCCAGCTTCCGGCTGAAGACGATGCCTGCCCCTACCTCCCGGCTCGGCCCCTCCTCTTCCTCCTCCTCCCGTCCCACCTCACCTCCCTCATCCTCCCACGGTTTCGGCTCGGCGGCCAGGTCCACCAGTTCGATCCGGGGAAGCGGCCGGTCGTCTATCCGCTCGGGCATCTCCAGCAGCAGGTACTTCCCCTCCCGCGCGTTCCTGTACGACTCGGCGCTCGGGGTGGCAGAACCCAGCACGCACACCGCCCCGACCTCCCAGGCCCGGTAGATCGCCACATCCCGTCCGTGGTATCGGGGCGCCGGCTCCGACTGCTTGTAGGAGGGTTCGTGTTCCTCGTCCACCACCAGAACACCCAGTTCGGGGACCGGGGCCAGCACGGCCGATCGGGGCCCGATGACCACCGGCGCCTCACCCCGCAGGACCCTCCTCCACTGTGCGTGCCGGTCTCGCGCCTTCAGCCTGCTGTGGAAGAGGGCCACGCGTTCCCCGAAACGGGCCCGGAAGAGCCGTACCATCTGGGGAGTGATGGCGATCTCCGGCACCATGACGATGGCACCCTTCCCCTGTTCCAGTGCATCGGCCACCAGGGCCTCGTACACCGCCGTCTTGCCGCTGCTCGTGACGCCGTGGAGCAGCGCCGTCAGGAACCTCCCCTCGGAGAGGGCCTCCCTGAGGGGGGCAAGGGCCTCTCTCTGGGAAGGGGTCAGATCGTGGTCGGGGGGCTCATCCCCTTCCGCATCCAGCTCCCCGGGAAGGGGGACCTCCTCCAGCTCCCTGCTGTAGCCGCTCTTCCGGACCTCCTCGAAGACCTCCACCAGGCCCCGCTCCTCCAGGCGTCTCAATACGGCGTGGGGCGAGGAGACCCGGGCGCTCCGTCCCAGGTCGGTGGCGTCCCCCTCCTGCCGGTCCCGGAGGAGCCCCAGCAGCTTCCGCCCGCTCTCGGAGAGACCTGCGGCGGCGTCCTCCGAAGCCCCCGCCGGTGTGATGCGTGCCCGGAGTTTCGAGCGGATCTGGGCCCCTTCCGGTACCGCGGCTCGGAGCACCTCCCCCCAGCCGCAGAGATAGTAGTCGCTCATCCATCGTGTGACGGCCAGCAGCTCGGCGGGGAAGAGGGGTCCGGGGTCGAGGACGTCCTGCACCCCCTTGAGCCTCTCGGGAACCTCCTCCCCCGGCTCCTCCAGCAGGCCCACCACGTAGCCCGTCACGGTCCGCCGTCCGAAGGGGACCACCACCGCGGAACCCACCACGGTCTCCTCGACCAAGTCGTCACCGAGGCGATAGGTGAAGGTCTGCCGGATGGGAAGGGGCAGCGCCACCTCCGCGTACAGCCTGCTCACGGAAGGGGAGGGATGTTCAGGCGGTCCGGCGGGGACTCCGCGGACTGTTCCGGAGGCAGGCTCCAGCGGCGGCGGGCCACGCCGTCCCGGGTAAGGAGCAGGGTGAGGACGCGGCCCTCCGGCCAGACCGGGGTGATCTCCTCACCGTCGAAGTAGTAGCGCATGCCGCCACTCCGACCGCTCTTCACCTCCAGGGTGTCGGAGACGGGCACACGGACACGACCCCCGGGGGGTACCACGCGGCTCACGTAGATCGTCTCTCCCCACGAGACCTGCAGCCAGGTGCTGTCCACGCCCACCGCCTCGAAGACACCCCTCCCAGCCGCCGGTCCTGCTGCCGCCCGGGCCTCTTCCGCCGGTCTCTCCTCAGGTCCCGGAGCAGGCGCGGCCTCTGTCTCGTCCGGCGGGATGACCTCGGTCACGGGGGGTGAGGCCTCTTCCACCGGCGCCTCCGCACTCACCTGCCCTCCGGCAGCGGGGAGTTCCTCGCTCTTCCTGGTCAGCGTCCAGGCCAGATAGCCCGAAGCGGCGAACAGCACCACCACGGCCAGGGCCCACAGCCAGGCCGAGCTGTTACCCCGCTCCGTCTCCCGCGTGGTCTGCGGGACCGGCTCGTGGGGGAGGGGCGCGGGGCCGTACCTCCGGCTGTCCTTCTCCTTCACGGCGGACCGGACCTTCTCGTCCCGTTCCCGCTGCTCCTGGACGAAGGACTCGAAGCGCCGGGAGGCCTCCCCGGCATCCAGCCCGAGGAAGGATGCGTAGGTCTTGAGGAACGCGCGCATATACGGTTCCGGGAGCAGCGCGATGTTCCCCCTCTCCAGGGCCCGGAGATACTTCGCGTCGATGCGGATCCGGCCGGAGACCTCCTCCAGGGTGAGGTCCCTCTCCTCCCGGCGTTCCCGTATCCATGCCCCGTAGTGTGTCGATCCGTTCTCGCTCATCAGCCGCTTTCGGTTCCTCGTTCGTCCTCGGGACCGAGCCACTCCCTGACCGGGTCCCAGCCGAGGTCGGACAACATACGCGCCAGCCTGACAAGGGGCAGGCCGACCACGTTAAAGTAACACCCCTCGACCCTCTCCACCAGCAGCCCTCCCCGTCCCTGGATCCCGTAGGCCCCCGCCTTGTCGAGAGACTCCCCGCTGGCGGCGTAGCGGACCGCCTCATCCCGGGTATAGGGCCGCATCGTGACCCGGGTGGACTCCGCACAGGTGAGCGGCCCCGGGCGGGCGGGATGGACCAGGGCCAGGCCGGTGATCACCCGGTGTGTGCGACCCGAGAGACGCATCAGATGTCCCGCGGCTTCACCCCGGTCCGCCGGTTTGTCGAGGATATCCCCTTCGGGGGTCACCACCACCGTGTCCGCACCCAGCACGAGGGCGTCGGGGCGCCCCACGGACACCGCAGCGGCCTTCCGCAGCGCCACATCGACCGCCGCGTCCTCCGGTTCGGGGAGGGCATGGTCCTCGGGTACGCCGCTCAGAACCTGCTCGAAACGGACCCCGAGGCCGCGGAGCAGTTCGGCCCTCCGGGGCGAGGCCGATGCCAGGACCAGGGGCGGTGCCATCAGAACGCGTGGAGCACGGTGAAGTGGAACTGGCCCGGGGGAAGGCTGAATCCCGGCGTCGCACGTTCGGTGGGCGACTTGTTCAACCGCCAGCCGTAGTTGACCCGGAAGGGCCCGATCGGAGTGTCAAGGAAGATGCCGACACCGGCGGTCAGCGCCAGGTCGAATCCCACGTCCCCCGTCCGCGCCCAGACGTTGCCGGCGTCCACGAACACCATGCTCCCCACCGGCCCCAGGATGCCGGGCCGCCGCATCTCGGCGTTCAGCAGGAGGAGCGCCCTCCCGCCGCGCGCCTGGAAACTGGTGCGTCCGGTCGTGGTGTCCACCGAGGTGGTCACCGGCCCCAACCTCCGCTCCGAGTACCCACGCACCGAGTTGGCCCCGCCTGCGAAGAAGCGGTCGAAGATCAGCACTTCGTCCGTCCCTCCATACGGCTGGGCCAGACCTGCCCGGACGCGGGTGGCCAGCACGGTGCTCGACCCCGTCAGCTGATAGCGTGACCAGGTCGCGCTCATGATGGCGTAGCTGGGGCCGCCCAGCACCTTGCCGCCGTATCCCCGGACCATCGCCTGGGTATAGCTCCCGCTCACCGGGCTGAAGAAGTTGTCCCGGCTGTCCCGTTCCGCCCAGAGCGACCCGCCCCGCAGAGCGTCCCGGCTGGAGAACGCCTCGACCGGCACTTCGGTGTCGACGAGCCGGTAGGTGAAGTCGAGCCGCCCCCGTGAGCGCGGCGTGAACTCCCTGCTCAGCCCTATCTCGGCGGTGATCTCCTGCACGTTGTAGATCCCGTAGGACTGGGGTCTGAGGGCGAGGGTGAGCGTGCCCGGCATCCGGGTCCCGAGCAGCCACGGCTCGACATACCGCATGCTCAGCTCTCTCCGCACCAGTTCCCAGGCCGTGACGACCTGGAAGTCGGCACTGGCCCGCAGTTCCAGCACGCGGCCGGTACCGAAGAGGTTTCGATGCCCCCAGTCGCTGGAGGTATGCAGGTTCAGGTCGAGCTGTTCCCGGTCGTCTCCCGCCACACCGGCGCCGAAGCCGAAATAATGGAGGGGGCGCTCCCTGACCGTCACGAGGACGTTCACGCTCGTGGTGTCCTCGTTCACCCCGCCCACAGTGACGTTCGCAGTCCGGAATATCCCGGTGCCGTAGAGGCGCCGCTGACTCTCCCTGCGCTGGGTCTCTTTGAGGAGGTCCCCCGGATCGAGCGTGACCTCCCGGGTGATCACGAAGTCCTTGCTGTGACGGGCCCCTTCCACCGTGACATCGGTCACGCGGACCTGGTTCCCCTCCCGGACCCGATAGGTCACCGGTGCCGCACCGCTGGTCGTATCCCGCTGCCCGATCCGGGGGCTCACCTCGACGAAGTAGTACCCCTCCTCCAGGTAGAGCTGCCGTATCCGTTCGGCGCCGGCCTGCAGGGCCGATTCGCTGATCGGGGCTCCCTGGCGGAGCCGGTACCCGCGAAGCCCGGAGAGGAGCCCCCTCAGTGCTTCGTCCCCGAAGACCTCGTTCCCTTCGAATCGCAGCTCCGAGAGGGTGTAGCGCGGGCCTTCCCGGATCGTATAGTGGACCACCAGCCGTTCCTCACCCAGCGGCTCCACACGGTCCTCCACGCTGCACTGGAGGTATCCCCGGTTCCGGTAGAAGGCACGGAGTATGGTGGTGTCACGCCCCATGACCAGGTAGTTGAAGGTCGGTCGACCCTTCCCGAGGAACTGGAGGATGTTCCGGTTCTCGACCCGGGTCACATCAGCGAGCCGCTCAGCCGGGAAGGCCTCGTTCCCGTGGAAGACCACATCCTCCACCTTCCGCTGGCCATACGCCTCCCCGGACCCTGCCGCTACGCCGAGCAGGGCGATGAACGCCGCGAGAAGACCGTATCTCGGATTCAGTATTCGATGCGCCATCTCAGCTCGAGCAGTGTGCGTCCCAGGAGGTTGTTGCGCGTGCCGCTGATGGTGAATCGTCGCGAAAGGCGGTACTCCACCGCCCACTCCCCCAGACTCGTCAGGCCGGTCTGGCCCCCCACGCTCCCCCGGAGGTAGAGCTGGTTGGTCAGGTACTTGCCCACCGTGACCTGGGTGTTCTCCCCGGTACTGCCCGCCATCCCCTCGATCTCGAACGTGTCCACCCCGAGCTGCTGACCGGCGTAGCGGTTCACCGTGCTCTCCAGGAAGTTGGTCACCGCGTTCCCCCCCTGTCCGCTGCGCTGCCCGAAGGGACTCGTACCCAGGGCCAGCAGCTCCCAGATGTCGCTCTCGCTCGTGAGCGCCTCGCTGTCGGTGGAGAGCTGCGTGATCGGTTCCCGGGCGGTCCCGGTCAGCGTCATGGTCACCCGCACGTCCTGCACGTTGGTGGTCAGCAGCACGTTCAGGTTGGGGTTGACCTCCTCGATGTTGCCGAAGGTGATCTCCCCCTCTTCCACCTTCCAGCGCCGTCCCACGAACGAGACCTCGCTCTTCCCCGGCCGCGCGTTCAGCGTGCCCAGCACATAGAGGGAGCCCATCGGTTCCTTCCTGATCAGCAGATTACCCTCGAGTTCCACGTCCACGTCCTGTCCAAGGGTCCCTCCCACCACACGCAGCCTTCCGGGCACCTCGAGGTCGGTATTCACCTCGAAAGCGGCCCGTTCCCCCTCTTCCACGTGTCCGGCCGTCTCCGGTCCCCCGGTCAGTTCCAGGAGCAGCCCCACATCGGCGATCCCCCGCTGGACCACGACGTCCCCAGTGAGGACGGGGTGCCCGCCGTTCACGTCACTCGCGAGGGCCAGGTCGGTATCCACCTGGAGGCTCAGGCTCGCGGTGGGGTCGCTGAGTCCCATGCCCCTCCCCGTGAGGGCCAGGTCGAACCGGGGACGCCCGTCAACGAGGCGGACCTGGCCGGTGAGCGCGAAGTCCCCCTGCGGGGGGTCCCTGGAGAACACGCCGAGCGTCACCGTGTCGAGGAGCCAGTTCACCGCCCGGGCAAGACGGCCCTGTCGTTCCACCAGCACCGCGGGTAGACGGCCCGTGAACTCCTCCACCCGTATACGCTCCCGGTCCAGACGCAGGTCCACCTGGAGGTCCTGCGTCTCCTGCCCCAGGACCGAGGCCTTAAGGGTCCCGTCATGCAGCTGGATCCGTCCCTGGAAATCCGGTCTCTCCAGCGTCCCGTCCACCGTGACGTCCGCCTGCAGGTTCCCGCTCAGACGCTCGATCTGTTTGCTGAAGGGCTGCCGCAGGATCGAGGGATTCCCGTCCCCCTGGAAGAGTGCCGTGAATCCCGCCGTCCGGTCCACCGCGAAGGTGAAGGGTTCGAATCGGAGTGTGACCGGCACATCCGCCTGGAAGGAACCGATGAAACCCATCGCGCGGAGAGAACCGTCCTCCACCCGCAGCCGCGCCCCGTCATAGCGCACGCGCCCACGTGCTCGATCGACCTGGAAGGTGTCCACCTGGGCACCCTGCAGGTCGAACCGCCCCTCAAGCCGCGGGTCCTGGAAGGTGCCCCGCGTGGTTACCCTGCCGGCCAGGGTCCCCTCCAGGGTCCTGCCCAGATAGGAGGCGAAGGGGCCGAGCTGGACACCGCCCAGCTCCAGGTCCATCTCCAGACGGCCGCTGGCCTCCGCGGCCTCCGCCCCCGGGAGATGGACCGTGCCGCTGATCCGGGCATATTCACCCCCCTCACCCTGCACGTCCAGCGTATCCAGGGACACGGTACCCTGGCGATATACCCCGGCCACCAGCATGTTCTCATAGACGTGCTCATAGATGCCGGGGCCGTCCACCCGGATACGGGCGTCCATCTCCTCCACATGGGCGGCGATCCGCCCCTCCAGCTTCCCCGTGACCACACCGGTGGGCGCCCCGGGCAGGTCCAGCGAGGACCCGAACCGTCCCAGGTCCAGGGTATCCACGGAACCGCTGACGAACAGCATCCCCTCCTCGTCCCGGTATCCCGCCAGTCTCGCATTCCCTCCCGGGGTCTCTGCCGATATCTCGAAGTCCCCCGCGCCGGTGGATGGTTCCACGGCCACCTGCCCGTTCAGGCCCCTCACGTCGATCTCCCGGTGGCGGATCCTGCTCTCCAGCAGTCGTGCCCGCAGGGAATCCGCGCTCACGAGGATGTCGCCCCTCAGCGTGGCCTCCCCTTCCGTCCAGCGTCCCGTGATGGTCTGGAGTGTGATCCTATCCCCCCGGACGCGTCCTTCCAGGTTCCCTTCGGGGAGACGGAACCGCTCACCCACGCTGAGACTGTCCAGCCTCCCCTGGAAACTCCCCACTCTTCGGCCGACCACCTCGTCCACATCCAGTCGGACCTCTGCCGAACCCGCCCGGAGTCCGTTGCGCACCAGTTCGCGGACCTGGAACAGTCCCTCCACGTCAGGATCGGTGACCTTCCCGGTGAGCCGGATGTTCAGGTCCACCTCCCCGCTGTCCGCCCGCACTCCCGCCAGACGCAGGGGCAGGCTCGGCTCGCGGGTCCCTCCCAGGACCCGCACATCCATCAGGTCCCGGTCCACATCGACCCGACCCGAGGTGTTCAGTGCGAACCCGTGACCCCATACCTGGAGGGGCTCGCGCGTCAACAGCAGCCCGTCCCCGGCGGTCACCTTCGCCCGGAGGGAATCCGCCTCGAGATCCCAGGCGCTGGCACCCAGCACCTGCAGGGAGACCTCACCCCCGGCGTGGAGGACATCGTATCCCTGTGAGGAGAGGTCGAGTGCGACCCTCCGCAATCGGATGGGTTGTCCGAGAGGTGAGATGTCGAGCCGCAGCGAGTCGGCTCGAGCGATGAGGGTGCCGACACCGCTCTCCGGGTCCATCTCCACACGGGCGAAGAGCGAGTCGGCGCCGGGGCCGCTCGCCCTGAGCACACCATCCACCCGATCCGGATGGTAGCCGCCTTCGAGCGTGAAACGCTCCATGTCCACGCCTGCCAGCGAGCCGTACCCGCGGGCACGGAATCGCGGGCGGGTGAGCCGCCCTGTCATCCGTCCCTCGAACGCGAGCGGCCCGGACCCCGCCCACTCGCCCCCCACGATCGGCCACCATTCCCCCAGGTCCCGGATGTCGAGCCGCACCCGCAGGTCGGTGTCGGTCCCCTGCTCGAGGTCCAGCCGGCCGTTCGCCCGGACCTCGCCGTTCGCGGTGCGCAGACGGGTCCCGAGCACCCAGAGGCGGCCCCGGTGGAACACCACGGTGCCCTCCACGTCCGTGATGGCAAGACCCCATCCCTCCAGGTCACCGTGGAGGTGGTCCACCGGGATCTCCAGCCCCCCTTCCGGTCCCATGCGGAAACCGCCCCGGAAGCGGATGTTCTCCACGACCTCGAAAAGACCGCCCTCCAGGATCTGTACCTTCCCGTCCCGCAGCACCACCCGCCCCACACTCAGCCGCGGCATCCCGCCACCGGCAGATGTGTCCGCGGCCGCCCTCGCGGCACCCTCCGTCTCGGCTGCGAGCCCGCCCCGCAGGGCGGACACCGAGAAACGCGGGCGGTCCGCCTCGACCCGCATCAGGTCGATCGATCCCCCCAGGACCGACCACGGCAGGTAGCGGACCCGCAGCAGGTCCGCCTGGAAGACCGTGTCCCCCGCCGCGGAGGTCAGGACCGGTTCACGCACCGCCAGGTTGAAGAGATAGGAACCCTTCGCATCCCGCCACCGGAGGCTCAGTCCCGCCTTCTCCAGGGCAAAGCTGTTCACCAGGGAGAGGACATACCGGCTTCCCAGGGAGGTGTTCAGGGTCACCAGGGCGGTGCCTGCCGCCACGATCCCGAGGATGAGGAGCAGGATGCCTATGAGGGCGGCTCGTCGCATGACAGGTCCTGCTCGTTCCCTTCCCCGCGGTCGTTTCCGCTAAGTCCTTGTATTATAAAGGAATATATGCCGGAGTCCCGTCGCTCCCCACCTCCGTCCCCGACCCGCCCTCATTCAACGTGCGGACGGCGCCGCGGTTTCGGTCCTCCGGGTCCGTGATCCCTCCCAATGTACGAATGCGGGTGCGGGGGAACACCCCCGCACCCGCATCGCATCTGTTCCGTCCGACCGCTGCCGGGTTACGGCAGGTTGAACGAGAGGGTCGCACTCACCCCGTTGGCCGTGCTCGCCTCGATGGTGATAAGCGTGCCGCTCTCGCCGTCGGGATAGGAGAGCGTGGCCTGGGCCAGCCCCGCGTCATCCGTCGCGGCGCTCCCCGTGATCAGAGCCGATGTGCCGCCGGCCGTGATGGTGAAGTAGAGGAGCGTGCCCTCCAGCACCGCGTTGTTGGCCGCGTCGGAGACCAGGGCGCTGATGGGCAGGCTCGTGACGCCGTTGGCACTCGTGGCGTCCGTCGGGTCGTAGGTGAGCAGGATCTGAGCCGGCGGGCCCGCGGTCACGTTGATCAAGCCGGCTACGCTCTGGGCCCCGCTCGCTACCGCCGTGGCGGTGAACGTCATCGTGCCCGACGTGCTGCCGCTCTGGTACTCGAAGCTGACCTGCCCGTTGCCGTCGGTCAGCTTGGTGATGTCCGCCTGCCCGTTCGAGAAGGTCCCGTCGGGCGAGACAGCCAGGTTGACCTCGGTACCGGCCGGCATCGGGTTGTTGTTGGCGTCCCACACCGTGACCGTGATGATCGAGCGTTCGGTGCCGCCGGTCCCGAGGACCTGCAGCTCGGTCTCGCTCGCCTCCATACCGAGCGTGGTGCTGGTCGTCCCCAGGAGGGTCACAGTCGTGGAGACCGGCGAGAGACCACCGTAAACGGCGCTCACTGAGGCCGCGCCGGCAGTGCTCGGCGAAGTGAAGGTGGAGATGGCCTTGCCCGAGGCATCGGTGGTGCCCGAACCGCTCACGGTCCCCACATCCGTCGCGAAGCTGACGGTCCTGCCGTCCAGGGCCACGTTCGCCGTGGTCTCCTTCAGGGTGGCCGTTATGGTCGAGGTCGCGGACCCGTTGGCACTGATGCTGTCGGGCGAGGCCTCCACGCTCAGCGTCACGCCGCGGAGCCCGATGACCACCGAGTCGGAGAGGCTAAGGAAGGAGACGTTCACGGTCTCGGTCTCGTCCGCCGTGTTGGCGTCGGCGGTGAAGACGTTGGCCGCCTCCCCATCCTGGTCGGTGCCCACCGCTGCGGAGGCGAGCGTCCCGTTGGCACCGGACAGGCTGAATCCGATCCCCGACTGGGCCACAGGCGTCCCGAAAGCGTCGGCCAGGGTGGCCGTCAGAGCCGTGGAGTCCACCCCGTCCCGCAGGATGCTCGAGGAATCGGAGACCAGTGTGAGCGAACCCAGTGGCACGGCCAGGGTGCTCGTGACGCCCTGGTTGGTGGCCGAGTAGGTCACCGCCAGGACCTCGTAGCCCCTCGCGTAGGTGAAGAAGGTCTGGGCCACGCCCTTCTCGTCGGTTGTGCTGTTGGCGATGATACCGCCCACCGTGTCCGGGGAGGCCGTCCACAGGACGTTGGCGTCCGGTATCGAGTTGCCGTACGTATCGCTCAGCACCGCGTGGAGTTCCCGCTCGTACTGGCCGGTGTCCTGACTGAAGACGATCTCCACCCCGCTCACGTCGATGTTGGCGGTGGGACCCGCCGAGACGGTGAGCAGCGATTGACTCGCAGTGATGCCCGTTCCAACGGCCTCGGCTGTAACGGTCACGTCCGTGGCCACCGTGCCGCTCTGGAACTGCACCTTGGCCTCACCGTTGTCGTCGGTCTCGACCCGTACCGAGTCGGCGGTCCCGTTGAAGAGACCGGCGGTCCCACCGGCGGGGCTCATCTCGAAGTCCACCAGTACACCCGGAGGCACCGGCTTGTTGTCGCCGTCCAGGAGGGTCGCGGTGATGGTGGCGGTCTCGGTGCCGCCTGTTCCCTTGACCTGCAGGTCCGTGGTGGAGGTGCTCAGGCCGATGGACGCGGTGGTCGGCGCCTCGAGCGTCACCTGCGTGGTAGCGGTGATGCTGCCTCCCGCCACACCGTTGGTCGCCGTCACCGTGGCCGTGCCGGCCGTCAGGCCGGAGGTCAGGGTGGCGGAAGCCTTGCCGTCACTGTCCGTGCTGACCGAGCCGGTGATGGTGCCCAGGTCGGTGCTGAAGACAATGGTCTCGTCCGAGACGCCCACCTTGGCGGTCGTCTCTACCAGCTGGACCGTGATCTCGCTGGTGGCCACGCCGTTCGCGCTGATCCGGGTCGGGATCGTCTCGGTGACGTCCAGGGTCAGGCCCACCAGGTCCACGTCCTGCGTGTCGGTGCTGCCGTTCACGTCGGCCGTGACCGTCGCGGTGGCATCCGCGCTCCCGTCGTCACCGGTGAGCGTCACCGAGGCCTGCCCGGCGTTGTCGGTGGTGGAGGTGGTCTTATCCAGGCTCCCTGTGCTGGTGCTCCAGTTCACCGTGGCGTTCGGCACCACCTTGCCCGCGTTGTCGGTGACCTCGACGGTCAGGGTCGTGGCATCCTCCCCGTTCCGCAGGATCCGGGTCGTCGCCCCGGAGGTGAACTCAGGGATAAGGGTCTGCGGCAGGATGTAGACCGCGACGCTGTCCCCCAGCGTCGTGGACGGGTCGCTGCCCAGGCGGGCCTTGACACTGGCGTCCACTGCCGCGGTGGTGTCCGCGGTCAGGGTGGCGGTGGCCACACCGCGGTCGTTGGTGATGGCCTGGGCATCGATGGTGGCGAAGTCGCCCGGCGCGAACGAGAAGTTCACGATCCGCCCCTCGAGCGGCACGTTCGTCTCCGCCTCCTTCACGGTCACTTCGATCAGGCTCTCTTCCATCCCGTCCGCCACCAGGGTGTCAGGAGTGGCCTTGATGGAGAACCGCACCCCGTAGAGGGGGATGACCACGTTCTCGGAGACCGTGCTCACCGTCGCGGTCACGGTCGCGCTGGAGACGGTCGTCGCCACGTCCGCCCGCAGCTTGGTCGTGGCCACGCCGTCCTCGTTCGTCTCGGCATACGGTTCGAGCAGCTCCCCGTCGCCGGTGAGGCCGAACTGCACCAGCTGGCCGTCGATCGCCTGGTTGAAGCGGTTGCGTACCTCGGCCCGGATCGTGGTCTCGTCCTGCCCGTCACGCAGCAGGCTGCCCTCATCGGCGCTGAGGCGGATGCTGATCTGGTCCTGCAGCAGGTGGATGGTCTCGGTATCGGTGATGACCCCGCCGCCCATGGCCGCCTGCATGACCAGGTCGCCGGCGTTGGAGCTGGTGAAGCTGAAGCTGGCCGTGCCGTCGTCCGAGGTGCTGGTCGGCACGTCGTTGAGGATCACGCTGGGCCCGGAGACCTTCGAGATGGCGATGGGGTGGTTGCCCACCTGGATACCGCTGGAGGTCTCGGTGGCCCGGAAGGTCATGGTCCCGCTCTGCTCGCCGTTGGCGAGGAGGGTGTCCGGGCTCACGTCCGAGGTGATGGTGATCCCCTTGAAGAGCATGTCCAGGGTCCGGGTGCTGTCCCCCACCGCGGCCGTCACCGTGGCGGTCTGGTCCGCGGTGCCGGCGTCGGCCTTCAGGGTCGCGGTGTGCTGACCGTTGGTGTTCGTCGAGCCGCTCGTGGGAGAGATGCTGCCGGCCGTGGTGCTCCAGGTCACCGGGAGGCTGGAGACCTTCTTGCCCGCCGGGTCCTGCACGCTGATGGTCAGATCGACATCGTCGGCGCCGTCCCGGAGGATCCCCGTGGTCGTCGCCGCTTCGAGGGCGATGGTGAGGTCCTTGGGCAGCATCTCCACGGTCGTGGTGGTCGAGTTCGGCCCCACGGTCGCCGTGATCGTTGCCGTTCCGGGATTCGTATCCGCTGCGAGTGTGACAGTAGCTTCACCGCTGCTGTTCGTCGTCGCCGTGAGGGGGATGGAACCGAGGGTGGTGGTGAACTGCACACTGACGCCGCCGACCCCTGTGTTGGTTGAAGCAGTCTTCACTAAGACACTGATCTGGGAGGTGTTCGAGTCGTCGGCGAGGATCTGGTTCGGGCTGGCGGTCATCGTCAGCTGAAGATCCTGGATGTTCACGGTCGTGCTGGTCGTGAGGCTGCTGAAGGTGGCGGTGACCGTCGCCGTGCCCGAGGCCTGGCCGGCACGCAGCCGGGCCGCTGCCTCACCGTTCGTGTCCGTCCGGCCGTTGTCCACCAGGGTCAGGACCGCGTCGGAGACCCCCGCGAGGCTGAAGTCCACCTGGGCGTCCTCCACCGGGGTCCCGTTGGGACCCAGCAGGCGCGCGGTGATCTGGGTCGTGCTGCTCCCATCGGCGGGCAGGACCGTCTCGGCCGCCGAGAGGGTGAGGTCCGGCTGGTCGTAGGGGATGGCCGTCTGCGCCTCGATCCCCGGGACCAGCATGGCGTAGACGGTGTCCGCCGGCGAGGTGGTCAGCACCGAGGTGAAGGTGGCCGAGGCGATGCCGAACTGGTTGGTGTTCGAGGCGGGGGTGATCTTCCCCTCGATGGCCGACCAGTCGATCTGGCGGCCCGTGAGGTTCTGGCCCCGGGTCACGGTACGGACACGGGCCTCCACCGCAGTGGAGGAGGTACCGTCCGCGACCACGCTCGTCTTATCGGTGGAGAGGGTGATCTGGATCCCCTCGAAGATCACGGTCAGCTGGTCGGCCTCGGCCTCGTCGGAGCCGGCGGCCTGACCCCTCTCCTGTGCACGCGGCTCGCCCAGGATGGAGGAGGCACCCCGCTCGCGGGAGCGTGCGTTCTCCCGTGCACGGTCCACCAGGATGGCGTGCAGCCGGGCATCCATCTCCTCTTCGGTCATCGGGCCGACCGAGACCAGGGCCACCGACTCCTCGGGAGCCGGCTGGACCTGGGTCTGGCTGTTCGTCCTCGGGTTCAGGATGTAGCCGCTGGTGTCATAGACCGTGGCGTCTACCTGGGCCGTGATGTCCGTGGTGCTGATCACGCTCATCAGCGTGGTGCTGGCCTCACCGCTGGCGTTGGTGATCACGCGGTCCTGCGTGAGGGTCCCCGCCGTGGTCGTGAACTCGATGACCACGTTCTCGACACGCTCGCCATCATAGGTGATGGCTGTGACCTGGATGTCCAGCTCCGACTCCCCGTCCGCCGGGAGGTACTGGGTGGCGTTGGACCAGTCGTTGAATGGCCGGATGTCGATCGGCTCTTCATCCGTCACCGAATCACATGCGGTGAGGATGGCCGCGGCGGCTACGACGAACAGCCCTATACGTACGAGGGGATGGAAGCGACGCATGATCCCTCTCCTCCAGACGATACGGTGTGCCGGATGACGGGCGACGAATCCCGCCTACGGCCGGTTGACTCTCGTGTCGCGCTCGATGCGGGGAGTGACGAAGAGGATCAGGTCCCGCACCTGCGTCTCGGTCCTGCGGTAGCGGAAGGCCGCTCCCAGGATGGGGATGTCCATCAGGATGGGCACCCCCGTGTCTGCCGTGGTCACGGTCTCGGACTTCAGGCCGCCGATCACGGCGGTCTCACCGTCACGCACCTCGACGGTGGTCTGGGACTCCTGCGTGGTGATGATGATGCCCGCGCTCGGGTCCACCCGGAAAGATTCCCGCTTGGGCTGCAGCTCCAGGATGATGCGGTCGCCCTGTACCACGTGGGGGGTGACGATCAGCTCGGTACCGACCTGCTGGAGCTGGATGGTCACGTTCCCCGCCACGTCCAGTTGGCGCAGGGGTATCTGCTCCCCCATGAACACCCTGCCCTCCTGGTTGTCCAGCACGCTGATGCTGGGGGTCGCCACCAGGTTGGCGGTGCCCTGGGTCTCCAGGGCCGAGATGGTACCGTCCAGGCTCATCGTGCCGCTGGCGAAGGCCAGCTGGCCCCGGATGGCGTCGGAGGCTCCCAGGTTGGTGCTCTGGGTGATGACCAGCGGGTTGCCTCCCACCTCCACGTTCAGGTCCCATTCCAGCCCCAGTTCCCGCAGCTTGTCGTTGTCCACTTCAAGCAGTTTCGCCTCGATGCGGATCTGCGGGACGGTGATATCCACGTTCTGGATGACCTGCTGGATCAGGTCGATGTTCTCCGGATAGTCCCGGACGATGAGACTGTTGGTCCGGGTGTCGATGTTCAGCACGCCGTCGGTGCTCGCGAGCGGCTGAACGGCGGTCTGGATCTCCTGGGCCCGGCTGTTTTCGAGCCGGATGATCCGGGTCACCAGCGGCTGGGAGGTCTCGATGTCCCGCTGCTGCTGGAGCTGCTGCTGCTGCCGGGTGTTGTATGCGGATCGGGTCAGGAGCAGCGCGAACTCGGTGCCGGCGGGCAGGCCGTCGCGGATCACCTCGACACTGGGTATGCTCACCAGGTCCTGCTGGGCCATCACCGCGGCCAGAGCGTCCGCCCAGTGGACCTCCCGGAGCGAGAGGGTGACCGTCCCCGTGACCCCCGAATCGGTGACGATGTTGATGTCCCCCCATTCGGCGATGAAGTCAACCGCCGACTTGACCGCGGCGTTCTCGAGCTTGACCACGGGGATGACATCCCCGGCGGCCGCCCTCTGCTGAGCGAGCGCCTCGGAGGGCGCCGCCGTCATCAGCAGCGCCGCGAGGACCAGGATGCTCCGCTGTGTGCTTCCCACGGTTCTCACCTCGCTCACGGCACCGGGAGGCGCACCTCGATGCGCCGCCCGTACTTGTCCAGGGTGAACACCACCTCGGTCGCGGTGATCCGGGTCAGGTACCCGAACCGCACGCGGTCCCCCACCTTGAGTCGGTAGGTCAGCCCCTGGGCGTCCCGGAACAGTGCCGTGCTCTGCCCCGGGTCGTCCTCACGGTAGACGACCCCGGTGAGGGTGAGCGCCTCCGCGTTGGGCAGGGGACGCTCGAGTACGTTCGTCATGTCCGCTTCCGAGGGCTTCAGGAGCGGATCGAAGGGGTTCTCGCGCAGTCCCCGTTGATACCTCGCCCCGGGGGGCTGGTCCACCTGCTCCCGCTGCTCTCCGGATGCTGCGGCGGCCTGCTCCGCCGGCCGTTCCCGGGGGACGCCGACCTCCGCCGCCGGAGGCCGGGTCCTTCCCGTACCCCGGAACTCCGGGCTCCCCGGTGCGAACCGCACATCCAGGCTGCTCCCGCTCCACGCCGCCTCGGCGCTCTTCGAACCGGCCACGTCGATCTCGATCCGTGCGATGTGTCCGTCCCGGTCCAGGAACTGGCTGGCACGGACCGCCTGCACGTCCGGGGTCTCCAGGGCCCCCACGTTCTGGCCCCGGTAAGGTGTGTAGGTGTCCCGCAGGTCCACGACGAAGGTGCTCCCGCTCACCCAGTAGGAGACGTACTCCCGGGGCTCGTCCACCCGGATACGGAGGGCGAAGGTCCCGGGATCGGATCCCGGATAGAGCTCCACCGCCGTGACCTCCGCGGTCCCCTGCGGGATGCGCCGGGAGGCGGCGTCCTCCTGGGCAGAGACACGCCCCGCCCCGAGGACGAGCACGGCGCCCGCCAGGAGCGCCGAGCGCAGGGCCCTGCTGTCTGCCAGCTTCCTAGTTCTCGCGTACCACATAGGTCGTCACCGTGCACCGGATGATCACTTCACCCTCCTGGGGCGATGGTCCCGCCCCTCCGCCTTCGGCCGCTGAGGGGTGCAGCAGCTGGATACGCTGCACGCTCATCCGCCGGGGCTGGCTGGCCAGGTCCTCGATGAACCGGCCCAGCTCGTGATACTCCCCCACCATGTCCAGCTGGTAGTCCTGCTCGATGTAGAGCGAACGGGTCCTGGACTCCCCCTTGTTCACGCTCCGGATGAACACCCCGGAGGACTGCTCCGAGACGCTCATGGCGGAGAGGACCTCCTCCTCCCTGGGTTCGGCGGGGAAGGAGATCAGGGTCTGCTGCCAGAGCGCCTGGGCATCCGCCAGCTGGCTCTCCACCTCGGGGAGCTGGTCGACTTTGGTCTGCAGGGTCCGGATCTCTCCCTGGAGACTTCCGGTCTGCTGCTCGAGCTGTGCGATCTCCTCGCCCCGGGGGGAGTAGATGTAGGTGAACCACCCGTACAGACCGCCCAGGACACCCAGGACAGCGAGCAGGATGATCTGCGTCCTCTGGTCGCTCAGGTCCACGTCATCACCCCGGGATGTTCATGACGGCCGTTATGGAGAACTCGAACACGTCCCTGCCTTCCACCCTTACCGGCCTCAGGAAGTTGGTGGATACCCGCTGGATCAGGTCCTGGGCCTGGAGCCGGCCGATGAGTTCGGCCAGTCCCTCCTTCCGCAGGGTCCTTCCAATCATGTTCAGCACCCGCTCCGCCGGCACCGCGGCCTGCCCCCGCTGCCCCTGCGGGGGGCTCTGGTTCAGGTTCACCACCCACACGTTCTCCGGCACCTGGGTACTGATGATCTCCAGCACGCTGAGCTGCACCTGGTTGCGCTTCCCCAGTTCCTGGAGCGTGGTGATGCGCTCCTCCAGGTCCTGGATCTGCCGTCGGAAGTTATCCACCTTCTGAGCCTGCGGCTCCAGGAGCGTCTTCTGGTTCTGGAGCGTCTCGACCTCGGTCTGCAGCTCGCCCAGCCGCTGTGCCTGGTTGATCGTCAGCCACCCGATGAGGGCCGCCGCCGCCGCCCCCCCCAGCACACCCAGGACCCGGGCGTCGAGCCGGACCTTGAATCCCTTCTTGCGATACTTCTCCGGGAGCAGGTTGATCTCGAATACCATCAACCCACCTCCCTCAGCGCCAGCCCCACCGCGACCATCAGCATGGGCGCGATCTCCTCCGGGTCACCTTCGGGGAAGAGCGCGGTGTCGAACTCGATCTTCCGGAGGGGGTTGGCCACCTCGGCAGGGATGTTGTTCTTCGTCTCCAGCAGGTTCGTGAGGCCCGGTATGGAGGCCCCGCCCCCGCAGAGCATGATCACGTCCAGATCGTCCAGGTCCACCGTGGAACGGAAATAGCTGATGGCCATCTCGATGGAATCGCTCAGCTCCGCCCCCACATCGGCGATGACGTCGGCGGCCCGGTTGATCTC
The DNA here is from genome assembly GCA_046497505.1 of bacterium. Lineage (GTDB taxonomy): Bacteria > Blakebacterota > Blakebacteria > Blakebacterales > JAWOFN01 > JAWOFN01. The sequence goes on from JAWOFN010000124.1 coordinate 38,669, forward strand.
CAGCTCCTCCGGCGGCCGTCCCTGCAGCAGGTCGAGGGCGGCGTCCTCCGGGAGGTTCAGCTCCTTCTGCAGCCGCTCGCTGAAGTGGCTCGTACTGATGGAGAGGTCGCGGGCCGAGTGGAACTGACCGTCGTATACGAAGGTCACCGACGTGGTGTTGGCGCCGATGTTCATCAGCGCCGCCCCCTTGTAGTCGGCCATGTCGTAGTTGGCCTCGAAGGCGTTGTACAGGGCGAAGATGTCCACGTCTACGATGGCGGGCTTCACACCCAGCCCGTGGAGCAGTTCCAGACGGCTCTCCAGCACGTCGTTCTTCGCCGCCACCAGGAGGACACGCATTATGTCCTCCTCCTCGACCACGTCCATCACCTTGTAGTCGAGCGTGACCTCGGAGATGGAGAAGGGGCTGATCTTCTCGACCTCCGAGTAGACCTCGTTCTGGGCCTCCTCCTCGGTCATGACCTGCATGGTGAGGGTGTCGTGCAGTACCGCGAAGCCGGAGAGGCTGATGACCACGTTCGCCCGCTTCAGGCCGTTCCGCTTGATGACCGTCTTCAACGCCTCGGCCACCAGGTCCCGTTCCCGGATCTCCCCCGAGACGATCGCTCCGGGCGGCATCGGTTCGATGTCGAAATCGACGAGCTCGTAGCCCCCCGACCCGTGCTGGATCCGGACCACCTTGACCGAGGAGGACCCGATGTCGAGCCCCACGGTGGCTTTGCCCCGCTTCAGCAGTGCCATCGCATCCCGCCGGCATGGAGGAGTACTTCGTTACGTTCGGTGCCAGCTATGTCTAATTCGTCCTGATTCATCCTCAATGGTCTTAGACAAGGACGACAACAATAGAATCCCTGTCTCTGGGTGTCAAGGTCCCCGGTCTCCGTCTTTCTCGGGAGACATGTGACGGGATCAGAACACATTCGACGAGATATCGTAGCTCGGGTTCATCTCTTTCCAGGCCAGGGAGAGGACCCGACCGGTGGTCGGGAAGGCCGGGGGGGGGCTGTCGGCCAGCCGTTGGTCGTAGACGTAGTCCTTCTCATAGCCGCTGACCAGGGCGCCGGTGGACGCATCGAACGTCCCCACCGGCCCCCTCCGCTCCTGGATCATCCCTCCGATCACCCGCAGATAGCCGCGCGGGGTCCCGCTGGCATGGTCCTCCGCGGCGAACGAGGTCCCCATGGCCATGATCACCGCCATGATCGTCTCGTCCCCCGAATCCAGGTTCTCCGGGGTATCGGAGATGTAGACGTCTCCCTCGGCCACCAGCCCCAGCAGGTCGGTACAGGTCGGGTCCACCCGGGGATCGGTCCGGTAGTGGATGTCGTCGTCGATGTACATGTCCCCGGAACAGGCCACCGTGAGCTGCCCCCCCAGCCTGCCCTTGATCCGGACGTTCCCGTCCACATAGAGGACGCCGTTCATCGGGATCTGGTAGTCGGTGACCGTCCCGGCGATGTCCACGAGCACGTTCGCGTAGCCGGTGGTGTCGTCGTAGGCCAGTTCCAGGCTCGCACTGGAACCGAAATAGAGCCCATCGGTCTCCTGGGCCTTGGTCCGGATCAGACTCGTGTCGTCGGGGAGGGAGATCGCATCCGCGTCGAAGGTGATCCCCCCCTGGAAATCGGGGTTGTTCGTGCCGGAACCGTAGTTGACGCTGCTCGCCGAGGTGGAGACCTCCTTCAGGAAGATCGGGTCTCCGTCGATGTTGAGCTGGTCGTTGGTGTGGAGCGGCCCCCGGATGATGTCCCCGGTGGTGAACCATACGATGGTCCCGTCGGGCATCCGCTCCTCGTTGGTGAAGTAGGCGTACTTGGCGAAGTTGTCCTGCGCCACCATCTCCTGGACCACCTTGGTCATGGAGACCCCCGGGATGGTGGCCCGCACCGTGATGGCCAGGTACTTGGTGGGCTTCCCGTTCAGGTTCTCCTGCTTGTCCACGTAGGAGGTGAAACGGCCCTGGACCCCTCCGGGGGCCCCGATGGGCTCGTCCAGGAAGATGTTCCTCGGGGCACTCCGGGTGGGTCCCGAGCCTTCGAAGGGGATCCCCATGCTGTCGAGGTACTTCTTGGTCTGGGCCAGTCCCGCCTCGGCCAGGTAGAAGATCTGGGCATCGGTCCGGTCGTTCCCCGAGAGACTCACTTCGGTGGTGGACGAGAAGCTGGCCGCCAGGCCTGCCAGGAGCAGCACCACCATCATCCAGAAGGCGGCCATGAGGGCCGATCCCCCCTGATGCGCCAGGCGGCGGGGGACCTGCAAGCCCCCCGGGGACCGGCCGTGCCCGGGGTGCGGCTGCCGTTGGCTGTACATGCTCGATGCGCCTCCTTGGAGGATCATTCCGGCACCTGGACCACGACCTCCGAGGAGGTCCCGCAGGCCGTGATGAACCGAAGCGTCATGGCCGATCCCCGCATCTGCCCGGGCTGGAACTGGAGCTTGAACTGGATGGTCTCACCCGGGGCGAAGGGTACGGGCGTGTCGAATATCGCCTCCACCGGCGAGGGTTCGGACCGGGTGGCGGTCCAGACGACACCCGGTCCGCCGCCCTGTGTCATGATCCGCTTCAGCAGGCTGTTGTCCGCCGACCAGGAGATCTCCATCCCCAGCATGTCGACGTTCGTGTCCGCCCCGTTGGTGATCTCGAAGAAGAGGTTGTTCCCCTGGTTCTCGGCCAGGGAGTCCCCCACGTAGAAGAAGTAGTCGCAGGGGCTCGGGGCCGTGTAGCAGATCTCCACGTCGTCGATGTTCCAGCCGCCGAACTGGGTGGAGTTGTTCGTCTCCAGCACGAAGGCCACACGCACCGAGGACTGGCCCAGCACGTACGGGCTGAGGTCCAGGTACTGCAGGCGCCACTCGGTATCCACCGTGTCGTCGTTCTGGGTGTTCTGCCAGATCCTCTGCCAGCCGCTGCCGGTGTTGACCTGCACGGTGGCTTCGTCCTGCGGATGCCGCTCCACCGAGAGCCAGCGGTAGTACATCATGGTGATGTAGCCCTGTTCGAAGGCGCTGAAATCGAGTGTGGGCGAGATCAGCCAGGAGGTGGTGCTCGCCCTGTACTGACCATCGCGGGAACCGTTCCCCAGGTCGGTGCCCCACACGTTGGCGCCCGAGTGGGCGAGGCTGGGGTCGAACGACTTCCCGTTCGGGCTGCCCAGCTCCCACTCGTCGCGGTACGAGGGGTCCGCATCGTGGGTCCAGCCGGGGTTCCCCGACTCCATGTCGTCGGTGAAGATGGGGCAGCAGTCGCAGTTGGCCCCGTACGGATCGACCGGTCCGAACTCGTTGCTGTTCTGGCTCTCGACCAGGTTCACCGCATCGTAGGCCCGCACCACGTAGTAGTA
>JAWOFN010000023.1:0-3721 GCA_046497505.1 bacterium
GTCCAGCCGGGTCTCCGCCTCCACCGTGTTCTCCGCCCTGAGCATTTCGAAGGAGCCGCTCTCCTTCAGTAGGTCCCGGGTGAGAGAGGCTATGTCCTCCTCTTCCAGCCGTCCCCGGAACCGCTGCATCATCCGGGCGAAGGCCTCCACCGCGTTCTTCGCCCTGCCCACCTCGGGGGCGCCGGCCTCCAGCCCTTCCAGGGCATCCCCCTCCCACCCTTCCAGGAAGGAGACGATCCTTCCCATCGTGACATCCCCGATGCCGCGCCGGGGGACCCCCATGGCCCGGGCGAGACTGATGGTGTCCCGGGGGTTGACCAGGACCCTCAGGTAGGCGAGGGTGTCCTTGACCTCCGCCCTCTCGTAGAAGCGGAGCCCTCCGACCACCGTGTAGTTGAGTCCCGCTCCCCGCAGGGCCCGTTCCAGGACCCGGGACTGGGCGTTGGTTCTGTAGAGGAGGGCCGCCTCTCCGGGACTCCTCCCTTCCCGACGCCGCTTGGCCTGGATGATCCGGCTGATGCCCCGGGCCTCCTCCTCGTCGTTGAGGAACACCAGCTCGTGGACCGGATCCCCTTCACCCAGGTCGCTCCAAAGCTTCTTCTCATGGCGGCTCTCGTTATGGGTGATCACCTCCGTGGCCGCGGTGAGGATGGTCTGGGTGGAGCGGTAGTTCTGTTCCAGGAGGATGACACGGGCGTCCGGCCAGTCCTCCTCGAAGCTGAGGATGTTCCGTATGTCGGCACCCCGCCAGCCGTAGATGCTCTGGTCCGGGTCCCCCACCACGCACAGCCCCCGGTGATGGGAAGCCAGGATCTTCACCAGCTGGTACTGGGGCCGGTTCGTATCCTGGTACTCGTCCACCAGGATGTAGCGATAGCGTTCCTGGTACCTCCTTGCCACCTCCGGGGCCCCCTCGAGCAGCCGGACCGCGTTGACCAGCAGGTCGTCGAAGTCCATGGCGTTCCTGCTCTTCAGCTCCCGCTGATACGCACGGTACGCCCGGGTCAGTCCCTCCCCGATCCAGTCCTCACCGAAGGCCCCCGGCTCGGAAGGGTCCTCCAGCTCGTTCTTGGCCCGGCTGATACGGCTGCGGACCATGCCGGGAGAGAAGACCTTCTCATCGAGGCCCAGCTCGGAGCGTACCCTCCGGATGAGGGTCCGCTGGTCACCCTCGTCGTAGATGGAGAAGTTGGGGCCGAACCCCAGGAATTCGCTGTGGCGGCGCAGGATCCGTGAGCAGAAAGAGTGGAAGGTGCCCGCCGTGAGTCCCTCGGCGTCCCGGCCCGAGAGGTGCTCCACCCGCTCCATCATCTCGCCCGCGGCCTTGTTCGTGAAGGTCACGGCCATGAGGGCGAAGGGGGAGATGCCCTCCTCTTCCAGGAGCCAGGCGATCTTCGCGGTGAGGACGCGGGTCTTCCCGCTCCCCGCCCCGGCCACCACCAGGAGGGGGGAGGCCATGTACTCCACCGCTTCACGCTGCCGCGGGTTCAGTTCGAGCTCGCGGAGACCCAAGAGACGACCTCTCCATGGCTGTCCGGGGGCGTGCCGGCGGCTTCGGCCCCGGCACAAAAAAGAAACCGGGCGACGGCCGTTCAGGGGACCGTTCGCCCGGGTGGCCTCTGTAATCTAGGGAGGGCCCGTCAGGCTGTCAACGACCGCCCCCCCGACCCGGCTCCTCGGAGGCGAAGACCGCCCTGCCGATGAACTCCGCATCTTCGCCCGCGCCGATGTCCGGGGCCTTCACGTCCAGGAGCATGACGGTGGCCGTGTCCTCCCTCACCGCGATGACCACACCGGCAGCCATCTCCTCCTCGTAGAAGCGCAGGCGGCCCCTCTCGGCCTCGGTCCTCACCACCCGGTAGAGGTCCCCCACCTGGACACCCTCCTCCGCTCCGCCGTCGAGGAAGAGCATGTCGTAGGGATGGAGGTTCCCCTCATCCTTCGCGCGGGCCACGATCACACCGGTCCGTCCGCCCCGCACCGGGACGAACTCCTTCCAGGGACGGCTGTCCACCGGCGGTGCCGGGATGACGCGGTCCTTGCGCCGGACGGCGTCGAACACCCCCACCAGTTCCCCCCTGCTGGTAGCGCCCTCTACCAGGTCGATGCGGATGATGCCCTTCACGATCACCTTCCGCCCCAGGTAATGACCCCATTCGGGGTGCCGTACCTTGGGACCCTGCTCCACCACCAGGTAGTACTCTCCCGGTTCCACCTCCCCCTCGCCGATGTCCAGATAGACCTGGTTGTACATCGACATGTTCATGTCCGCGTTCTCGCCGCCGATGATCCGGCCCTGTGGCCATTCCCGGGGTTCCCCGATGAAGCCGGCGGCATAGATGGCGCTGGGGGTCACCAGAGGATAGTACTCGCGGAGCGTGCCCCCCACGCCGGTGACCTGGACCTCGGTATCGATGCTCCGCCTCTCTTCGGACTGGGCCCGGGGGTCGAGCAGTTCGGACGGGGTGGTCACCCCCTCCGGCGGCTCCTCGCGACCCCGGGGCTGCCGGGCGGGGGTCGTCTCCTCACCGGGCCACACCTCCTCGAAGGAGAGCACCACCGGAGGACCCTCCCGCACGGGTATCAGAAGGCGCTGTCCCGGGAAGATCCAGTGGGGATGGGCGATGAGGGAGTCGTTCAGCGTGTAGAGGGCGGGCCAGACCCAGGGGGTCTCCATATAGCGGCCGGCGAGGTCCCACAGGGTGTCCCCCTTCTTCACCACGTGGATCGTACCCCGGGTGGTGTCGGCCACCCCGGGCGTGGGGGGGATCTGGGCCCCGGCGGGAGCGGCGGCCAGGATCATGAGGACCCCGATCGCGGCCGCGGTCATCCGAGCGGCGGTTTGGTCCGGCACTGCGTTCGGCCTGCGCATGGCTCTGCTCACCTCATGGCCCCCGGGCATACAGGGACCCATCTTCCGGGAGGTCCCTTCAGGACTGCCGGCGGGACTCCCGGTTCCGTTTCCGATCAGGGCCGCTGATGAGGACCGCACTTCCCACACCTGGGTGTGAGAAGGTACACCTAGGTCCAGAAACCGATAGAATACCCGAGAACGGCATATCAGCGCAAGTCCGCGAGCTCCACCTGGGGGAAGTCATCCAGGACCCCCAGGATGTCCTTCCGTACCCGCGCCAGGGCCTCTTCGCTCTTCCCCTCGAAGCGGAGCACGATCACCGGCTGGGTGTTGCTGGATCGGACGAGTCCCCAGCCGTCCGGGTAGATCACCCGTGCGCCGTCGATATCCACCACCTCCACGTCCTCCCGGGCCTTGAACCTCCGCGTGACCTCCGCCACCACCTCGAACTTGACATCATCCGGGCACCCCACCCGGATCTCCGGGGTGGAGTGGTAGACGGGGATGTCGTCCACCACCTCCGCCAGACCCCTTTCCCACCGGTCCAGGATGCCGAGCAGGCGGGCCGCCGCGTAGAGAGCGTCGTCGAAGCCGTACCAGTCCTCCTTGAAGAACATGTGTCCGCTCATCTCCCCCGCGATGGGGGCCCCGCTGCGCTTCATCTCGGCCTTGATGAGGGAGTGGCCCGTCTTCCACATCTTCGGGGTACCTCCGTGGGCCCGGATATCCTCCACCAGGGCCTGACTGCACTTCACATCGAAGATGATCTCAGCTGTCCCCAGCCGCTCCAGCACATCCCGGGCGAAGATGGCGAGGAGCTGGTCCCCGTAGACCATCCGGCCGCGGGCGTCCACCACCCCGATCCGG